>JBGQFD010000009.1:0-53788 GCA_041496705.1 Gammaproteobacteria bacterium
GTCACCCTGCTGCAGGTCGACGATCTCGCGCTCGCTGGAGCCGCTGATGAGGATCATCGGGAAGCAATTGGTGGTGGCGTTGGCCAGTGCGGTCAGGCCGTTGAGGAAGCCGGGGGCGGACACCGTCAGGCAGATGCCCGGCTTTTGCGTCATGAAACCGGCGATGGCGGCGGCGTTGCCGGCGTTCTGCTCATGGCGGAACGAAATCACGCGCAGGCCTGCGGCCTGTGCCATGCGGGTGAAGTCGGTGATCGGGATACCGGGCAGACCGAAGATCGTGTCGATGCCGTTGAGCTTGAGGGCATTGATGACCAGGTGAAAGCCGTCGGTCACTTCTTGTGATGGCGCATTGGCGACGATCTGGCCGCTGCTCACCATCTTCACGTCCTGACCGGACGCGACTTGCGGCTCGACTGTTCCCATGATGGTCTCCTTGCGTGCAATGCCCGGCCGGATGAGCGCCGGGGGTCGAATCGGGCCCAAAGTCTAGGATTGTCAAAGCCTTTCCACCTTGACTGCGATCAATAATTCCCGCTTAATTGAGCTACCTTTCGCGCAAGTCCTGCCCGTGTCGGCGATCGTCAATCACCCGCAGCGCAACACCATCCGGCTGCAGCTCAAGCAGAACCTCATTCTGCGCGAAATGCCGGCCGCGGCATGGGAACGGCTGGAGCCGCAACTCGAGATTGCCGAGTGCCGAAAGGGCGAGCCTCTGGTGCGCCAGGGCACCACGAACATGGAGCAGTTCTTCATCCTCGAGGGGATCCTCAAGCGCGTCGTCAGCAACCCGCAGGGAAAGGAGATGATTCTGCGCTTCGCGGCGGAGACCGAGATGGACACCTCCTATGCCGCGTGGCGGCTCAAGACTCCGGTCCCCTACAGCATCGCGGCCGTTACCAAGGTGCGCGTGGCGCGCCTGTCCATGCCCCATTGGGTCGAATTCCTGGAGAGGCACGGCGAGGTCAAGCTGCAATTCGAATACGAAGTGATGCGCCTGATGTCGGAAGTCATGGCCCACACCATCACCCTGCACCTGCTCGACGCGCCCGGACGCCTGGCGCGCTTCATGCGGAAGCACCAGGACCTGCTCGGACGGATTCCCAAAAAGGAACTCGCCTCCTACCTCAACCTCACGCCGGAGACGCTCTCCCGCCTCAAGCAGCGCGTCGCAAGCCCGCTGTGAAACCGGCGCCGCCTGCCGTCAGCGCCTGCCTCGCAGTATTCTCCACCCGGCTGCGAGCACAGGCCAGAAAAGCAGCGTAAGTGCGAGGGCAGTTAAGCCACCCACCAGAGCGTTGGAGAAGAACACCAGCAGATCGCCCTGAGAACCCTTGATCGCGTTGCGGAAGTTTTCCTCGGCCCGGTCGCCCAGCACCAGGGCCAGCACCATGGGGGCGAGCGGATAGCGGAGCTTCTTGAACCCGTAGCCGACTACACCGAAGATCACCATCAGCCATACATCGAACATGGAGTTGTGCACGGTGTAGGCGCCGATCGCGCAGATCACGATGATGACCGGCGCGATAATCGAGAACGGAATGCGTAGAATCGCGGCGAACAGCGGTACGCAGGTCAGCACCACGATGAGCCCCACGATATTGCCGAGATACATGCTGGCGATCAGACCCCACACAAAATCCGGCTTCTCGACGAACAGCAGCGGTCCGGGCTGCAGGCCCCAGATCAACAGTCCGCCGAGCAGAACCGCCGCAGTCGGCGAACCCGGAACCCCGAGCGTGATCATCGGTAGGAGCGCGGAAGTGCCGGCGGCATGGGCGGCGGTTTCCGGCGCGACCACGCCCTCGACTATGCCGCTGCCAAAGTCCTTTCCGTCCCGCGACAGGCGCCGCGCAAGGCCATAGCTCATGAAGGAAGCCGGCGTTGCGCCTCCCGGCACGATCCCCATGAAACAACCCACTGCGGAGCTGCGCAAGGATGTCGCCCAGTAACGCGGCAGTTCCTTCCAGGTTTCCAGAACGACTTTGATGTTGATTCGCGCGCTCGCCCCCTTGAAAGCTAGGCCTTCTTCAAGCGTCTCCAGAATCTCGCCGATGCCGAACAGGCCTATCACGGCGATCAGGAAATCGAAACCTTTCAGGAGCGCGGTAGATCCGAAAGTGAGCCGCAGCGTTCCGGTGACGCTGTCGAGGCCGACCGCAGCCAGCGCGAACCCGATCATCATGGATGCGATGGTCTTCGCAGCGTTGCCACCGCTCATGCCGACAAAGGCGCAGAAGGTAAGCAGGTACACCGAGAAGAATTCCGGCGGGCCGAAGCGGAGGGCAAAACCCGCTACAACCGGAGAGAGGAACGTGATCATGATCACCGCGACCAGCGCCCCGACGAACGAGGAGGTAAACGCCGCGGTCAGCGCGCTGCCCGCACGCCCCTGTTGTGCCAGGGGATGGCCGTCGAAGGTAGTCGCGACCGACCAGGGCTCGCCCGGAATGTTGAACAGAATCGAAGTGATGGCACCGCCGAACAGCGCGCCCCAATAGATGCACGAGAGCAGGATGATCGCAGATGTGGTCCCGCCGGGCTGCTGCGCCATCGAGAACGTGAGAGGCAACAGAATGGCGACGCCATTTGCGCCGCCCAGGCCCGGCAGCACGCCGATGATAATTCCCAGAATGACGCCGGCGAACATCAGCAACAGGTTGAACGGGGACAGCGCAACCCCGAATCCCTGCATCAGAGCATTGATCTCTTCCACCTGGCTCTCCCCGTTTCTTCCCGCTTGAGTGGCGACTTATCGCGCCTTCGGCTTCCTCAATTCAAACCCAGCAAAGCCTCTAGGGGTCCCTTCGGGAGGGGAACCTGGAACCAGACTTCGAAGATAAGAAAGAATGCAACGCTGACCCCAGCCGCAACCGGCACGATCTTGATCCAGGGATACTTGCCCAGCTGCCACATGAAGTACGCGATATACCCGGTGGACGCGACATAGAAACCCAAGTACGCGATCAGCCCAACGTACACGATCGTCGGCACGAGAACCGTCAGAATCTTCTTCAGCTCCTCGCGCGACACGAAAGATTCGGCGGCGAGCCCCGGATCCCGCAGGGCGCGCGCGAAGATCGCGGCGCTGGAGATGCAGATCATGAGTCCAATGTAGAAGGGGAAGTAGCCCGCTTGGGGTCCGTCTTCGCCCCAGCTTGCCCCCAGGCGGTAGCTATCGAACATGACCAGGGCGCCGAAAGCGAACACCACAGCGGCGACGCCGATTTCAACCGCCATCACCGACGCCGCCGATTGCTGCTCTTCGCTCTGCATGCCCCCTGCTTCCCCGATCTCAGTAACTTGCGCTGGGACGCTACGGTCTGGCGCAGCCGAGACCTATTTTGCGAGGAAACCTGCTTCCTTCATGAGCATGATGTGCCGCGCTTCTTCGCGCGCCACCCAGGCTTCGTAGTCCTTGCCGCTCAAGGTTGTCTGGTTGAATGCTCCCTGTTCGAGGAAGCCCTTCCAGTCCGCGGTATCGCGCACCTTCTTCAGCAGGTCCACGTAATACTGCACCTGGTCGGGGGTCACGCCGCCCGGCATGAATATGCCGCGCAGCATCACGTACTCGACGTCCAAGCCGGTTTCCTTGCAGGTGGGAATGTCGTACCAGGCCTGGGTCTTGGTGATCTTTTCCTTGTAGGGCATGCGCTTGGCGTCGAACACGCACAGCGGCCGGAGCGATCCGGCGCGCCATTGCGCCACCGCTTCAATAGGATTGTTGACAGTGGAGTCGACGTGCTTGCCCACCAGCTGCACCGCCACCTCGCCGCCACCGCGGTACGAGATGTAGGTGAACTTCGCGCCGGTCTGCTTTTCCAGGGCCACGGTGATGATCTGGTCCTCCTGCTTCGAGCCGGTACCACCCATCTTGAACTTGCCGCCGGCGGCCTTGACCGCAGCCAGGTACTCCTTGGGAGTCTTGTACGGCGTTTCGGCGTTGACCCAGAGCACGAAGTTGTCGAGTGCCATCATCTGCACCGGGGTCAGGTCGCGCCAGTTGAACGGCGTGTGGGTCGCAAGCGGCGTGGTGAACAGGTTCGACAAGGTGATGATGATCTTGTGCGGATCGCCCTTCGATTCCTTGACGTCGAGGAACCCCTCAGCACCCGCCCCCCCTGCCTTGTTGATGACCACCATCGGCTTGTCCATCAGCTTGTTCTTCGCGATGATGCCCTGGATGATCCGCGCCATCTGGTCGGCGCCGCCGCCGGTGCCTGCAGGCACGATGAATTCCACGGTCTTGGTCGGTTCCCACGCCGCTCCCGCCGTCAGGGGGGCGGTGAAGGTCGCGGCGAACAAGACGAGCGCGGCGGTTGCGCGCCTGTTACGAACGAGTGAATCGGGCATGTCTCTCCTCCTATGCCAAAGTGCTCACTGGAACGGATCCCCCGATCAGCGCCGAGGGTTCCGCGTATTCTATGCGCCTGCGATGCTTGCGCGTGGATTATCGCCACAAGTTCGGCGACGCCACCTTGACAGAAGTCAAGGCCGGCGCGCCGCGTTCATGCCTTTTCGGCGCTCGGCGGCCTGCGACCGGCGAGCCACTTCCCGCCCGCGACGACGAGAACTGCACCCATCAGCCCCGCGGCAGACATCTCGAGCTTCCGGCCAAAGGCGGAAATCACTTCGAAGTCGACCATCCAGTGCGCATGCGCCTTGAACCACTCGATCACGACGGGATCGGTAACGAGCATCTCGCCAGCGACGTATCCGATAAGCGCCGCCCCGACGGCGATGATCACCGGATAGCGCTCCATCAGCTTCATCAGCACGGTGGCTCCGAAAACGACCAGCGGAATGCTGATGAGCAGCCCCAGCACCAGCAGGAGGATGCTGCCTTTCGCCACCGCTGCGACCGCGATGACGTTGTCCAGGCTCATGACCAGATCCGCGATCAGGATGGTCTTGATCGCCGTCCACAAGTTGGCGCTGGACTTGACGCCGTCTTCGTCACCGTCCTCCGGGGCCAGCAGCTTCACCGCGATCCAGAAGAGCAGCAGCCCGCCGATGAGCTTGAGGTAGGGGAATTTCAGCAGCTCCACCGCAACGATGGTGAGCACGATGCGCAGCACCACCGCCGCCCCCGCCCCCCAGATAATCGCCTGTTTCTGCTGGTGCGCCGGCAAGGAGCGCGCGGCCAGCGCGATCACCACGGCGTTGTCCCCGGAGAGGATGATATTGACCCAGATGATCGCCCCGAGCCCCAGCCAGAAGTGTGACGTCAGCAACTCTTCCATTCAGAGGTGTCCTTTTAGTTTGCCTGCGCCCTGACCGCTGCGTTCAGAACAGTCCGACGACCTTGCCGTCGTCGGTGAGATCGATCTTCTCCGCCGAAGGCACCTTCGGCAGGCCCGGCATGGTCATGACGTCACCGCACACCATGACGACGAACTCGGCGCCGGCGGCGAGCCGCACTTCGCGGACGTTGATCACGTGCCCTGAAGGCGCAGCGCGCAACTTCGGGTCGGTCGAAAACGAGTACTGAGTCTTCGCCACGCACACCGGATAGTGGCCGTAGCCGCCTTCCTGCAGAGTTTTGATCTGGCCGCGCACCTTGGCATCGGCTGTGACCTCGCCCGCGCCGTAAATTTTGGTGGCGATGGTCCTGATCTTGTCCCACAGCGGCAGCGCATCTTCGTAGACGAACTTGAAGTTCGACGGCACTTTCTCGATCAGGTCCACCACGGCGC
Source organism: Gammaproteobacteria bacterium (assembly GCA_041496705.1). Lineage (GTDB taxonomy): Bacteria > Pseudomonadota > Gammaproteobacteria > Burkholderiales > SG8-39 > VBDM01. The sequence goes on from JBGQFD010000009.1 coordinate 5,694, forward strand.
GCGCGACTTCCGCCGCGCCCTTGCCGCCGTCCGCCCAGTGAGTCGCCAGGATCACCGGTGCTTCGTGATGCGCCATTTTCTTCTTGAGCAGCTCGATTTCCGCGGGGGTGTCGAAATTGAAGCGGTTGATCGACACCACGCACGGCAACCCATAGTGGTTGCGCACATTGTTGACGTGGCGCTCCAGGTTGGTGATGCCTTTCTCCAGCGCCGCGAGATTTTCCTTGTTGACCTCCTTGAGGTCGACGCCGCCGTGGTATTTGAGCGCGCGCACCGTCGCCACAATCACCACCGCGTGCGGCCGCAGTCCCGACTTGCGGCACTTGATGTCGATGAATTTCTCCGCACCGAGGTCGGCGCCGAAACCGGCTTCCGTCACCACGTAGTCGGCGAGCTTCAGCGCCGTCTGGGTCGCGATCACCGAGTTGCAGCCGTGCGCGATATTGGCGAACGGGCCGCCGTGGATGAACGCCGGGTTGTTCTCGAGCGTCTGCACCAGGTTGGGCGCAAGCGCGTCCTTGAGCAACACCGTCATCGCGCCGTGCACCTTAAGGTCCATGGCGCGCACCGGCTTCTGGTCGCGGGTATAACCGACAACAATGTTGCCGAGCCGGGCCTTCAGGTCCTTGAGCGATGTGGCGAGACAGAAGATCGCCATTACCTCGGACGCCACGACGATGTCGAAGCCGTCCTCGCGCGGATAGCCGTTGCCAGGGCCGCCAAGCGCTACCGTAATGTCACGCAGCGCGCGGTCATTCATGTCCATCACCCGCTTCCAGGCGATGCGCCGCACATCCAGCCCAAGCTCGTTGCCGTGGTGGATATGGTTGTCGATCGCCGCCGCGAGCAGGTTGTTGGCAAGGCCGATGGCGCTAAAATCACCGGTGAAGTGGAGGTTGATGTCCTCCATCGGCACGACTTGGGCATAGCCGCCGCCCGCGGCGCCGCCCTTCATCCCGAACACCGGCCCGAGCGAGGGCTCGCGCAGGCACAGAATCGCCTTTTTGCCGATGCGGTTGAGCGCGTCGCCCAGCCCAACCGTGGTCGTCGTCTTGCCTTCACCCGCCGGCGTCGGCGTAATGGCGGTGACCAAGATCAGTTTGCCGTCCTTGCGGTTCTTCAGGCTGTCCACATACTCCAGCGAGACTTTGGCCTTGTAATGGCCGTAGGGCACCAGATGTTCCTCGGGAATGCCGAGTTTCTCCGCGACCTTGCCGATGCGCAGCATCTTCGCCTGCTGTGCGATTTCAATGTCCGACAACGACATGCCTCTCCTCTCCTGAATAAATTCCAGCCGCAAAAGGGACGCCGGACGTGAGGTCCCGGCGGCTACTTCGTTATTTTATGCGGTTCCCAGTTCGGCCAGCGCCTGGCCGCCGCCGAAACTCGCATGAACCGGCGTTGGACCGCCTTTGGTCACCTTCACCGCGCAGTACTTGAATTCCGGAATCTTGCCGAACGGGTCGAGCGCGGGATTGGTGAGCATGTTCGCCGCCGCCTCGTAGTAGCAGAACGGGATGAACACCGCGCCCGTGGGCGTTCCCTCGTCTGCGCGAGCGTACAGGGATATCTTCCCGCGGCGGGATTCCACCGTGACGATGTCACCGGGCCTGAGGCCCACCTTGTCGAGATCGAGCGGATGGAACGACGCGACCGGCTCGGGCTCGATATGATCGAGCACCGTCGCGCGGCGCGTCATCGCGCCGGTGTGCCAGTGCTCGAGCTGGCGGCCTGTGATGAGCACCATCGGATACTGATCGTCCGGGCGCTCGTCTGCCGAAATCAGGTCCGCGGGAACGAACTTGCCGCGGCCGGTGGTCGTGGGAAAATGCGTGAGGAATACGACGGGTTCGCCCGGATCGCCTTCCTTCTCGCACGGATACGTCACCGACGAATCGCGCTCGAGACGCTCCCAGGTGATGCCCGCGATCGAGTCCATGCATTGGCGCATCTCGTCGAACACCTGGCGCGGGTGCGTGTAGTTCCAGGCAAGGCCCATGCGCTTGGCGAGCTCGCTGATGAGCCAGAGGTCTTCCTTCGCTTCGCCCGGCGGCTCGATGGCTTTACGCCCGAGCTGCACCATGCGGTCGGTGTTGGTCACCGTTCCGACCTTTTCCGGCCAGGCAGTCGCAGGCAGCACCACATCCGCGAGGTACGCCGTCTCGGTGAGAAAAATGTCCTGCACCACCATGTGATCGAGCGTGGCGAGCGCCTCGCGCGCGTGATCGACATCGGGATCCGACATGGCAGGGTTTTCACCCATGATGTACATGCCGCGGATCTCGTGTTTCTTCGCGGCATGGATGGTCTCGACCACGGTGAGGCCTGGCTTCGGGTCGAGCTCCATGCCCCACAATTTCTCGAAGCGCGCTTTCGCTTCGGGCGTGGCGACGCGCTGGTAGTCCGGATAGAACATCGGGATCAGGCCCGAGTCGGACGCGCCCTGGACATTGTTCTGGCCGCGCAAGGGATGCAGGCCCGAGCCGGGCTTGCCGATCTGCCCGGTCGAGAGCGCGAGCGCGATCAGGCAGCGCGCGTTGTCGGTGCCGTGCACGTGCTGCGAGATGCCCATGCCCCACATGATCATCGAGCCCCTGGAGGTTGCGTAGAGGCGCGCGACTTCGCGGATCGTTTTTGCGTCGATGCCGCAGATGGGCGCCATCGCCTCAGGTGAAAATTTCTTCACGTTCTCGGCCAGAGCTTCGTAGCCCGAGGTGCGGTCGCGGATGAAGGCCTTGTTGACCAGGCCTTCCTCGACGATGACGTGGAGCATCGCGTTCAGCAACGCGACGTCGGTGTCGGCCTTGAACTGCAGGTTGTAGGTCGCGTGGCGCGCAAGCTCGCCGCGACGCGGGTCGGCGACGATGAGCTTGACGCCCGCCTTCGCCGCGTTCTTCATCCAGGTCGCAGCGACCGGGTGGTTGACCGTCGGGTTGGCACCGATCAGGAAAATCACTTCCGCCTTCATCACGTCGCGCACCTGGTTCGAGACCGCGCCCGAGTTGATGCCTTCCATGAGCGCGGCAACCGACGAGGCGTGGCACAGGCGCGTGCAGTGATCGACGTTGTTCGAGCCGAATCCGGTGCGCACCAGTTTCTGGAAAAGGTAGGCTTCCTCGTTCGTGCCTTTCGCCGAGCCGAAGCCCGCGAGCGCCTTCCTGCCGTAGGTGTCGCGGATATCGCGCAGGCCCTTCGCGGCGAAATCGAGCGCTTCTTCCCAGCTCGCCTCGCGGAACACCTGCGACCAGTTGTCCGGATCGACGCTGAAATCCTTGTGCTTCTTCATACCCGGCTTGCGGATCAGCGGCTTGGTGAGGCGGTGCTTGTGCTGCACGTAGTCGAATCCATAGCGCCCCTTGACGCATAGTCGGCTGCTGTTGGCAGGCCCTTCGCGGCCCTGCACCCAAAGGATCTTGTTGCCCTTGACGTTGTAGGTCAGCAGGCACCCGACACCGCAATAGGGGCAAACCGAGTCCACCGTCCTGTCCGCATGGATCTTGCCGACCTCACGCGCAGGCATGAGCGCGCCCGTCGGGCAGGCCTGCACGCACTCGCCGCAGGCGACGCAGGTGGAATCGCCCATGGGATCGTCGAGATCGAACACGATCTTGGAGTGCTCGCCGCGGAATGCGTAGCCGATGACGTCGTTCACCTGCTCCTCGCGGCAGGCGCGGAGGCAGCGCGTGCACTGGATGCAGGCATCCAGATTCACCGCTATCGCCGAGTGGGAGAGATCCGCTTTGGGCTGGTGCCGCGCTTCGAAGCGCGGCTTGCCGATTTTCAGCTCCTTCGCCCAGTGATCGAGCTCGGAGTTCAGCGTGTATGACGTCTCGGGGATGTCGGAGAGCAGGAGTTCGAGCACCATCTTCTGGCTGGCGAGCGCGCGCGCGCTGTCCGTGGTGACTTCCATTCCGTCCTTGGGATAGCGGCAGCAGGAAGGCGCGAGTACGCGCTCACCTTTGACCTCGACCACGCAGGCGCGGCAGTTGCCGTCGGGCCGCATGCCTTCCTTGTAGCAAAGGTGCGGGATGTCGATCCCGTAATGCTTCGCCGTCTCGATGAGGATCTCGTCCGACCGGCCGACCACGGTCTTGCCGTTCAACTTGAACTCAACCGGCATCGTCGCCGCTTGCGCGGTGCTTATGCGATCCATCGGTAGCCCCTCGCTATCACGCGATCTCTTTCGGGAAGTATTTCATCACACTCAGCACGGGATTGGGAGCTGCCTGCCCCAATCCGCATATGGATGCATCCATCATCGCCTCGGAAAGTTCCTTCAGCAACGGCTGGTCCCACTTGGACTTTTCGATCAGTTTCAGCGTCTTCGCCGTGCCGACGCGGCAGGGCGTGCACTGCCCGCAGGACTCCTCGGAGAAGAATTTCGTCAGATTGCGCGCGGCACTCGTCGCGCGATCCTTGTCCGAGAGAATCACCACCGCCGCCGAGCCGATGAAGCAGCCGTACTGGTTCAAGGTATCGAAGTCGAGCGGTATATCCGCCATCGATGCGGGAAGGATACCGCCGGAAGCCCCGCCAGGCAGATATCCATAGAACTTGTGGCCATCGAGCATCCCGTCGCAATACTCGGCGATCAGCTCTTTCGCCGTGATGCCGGCGGGCGCGAGATGCACGCCGGGCTTCCTCACGCGGCCGCTCACCGAGAAGGAGCGTAGGCCCTTGCGCCCATGACGGCCGTGCGAGGCGAACCAATCCGCGCCGCGTTCGAGTATTTCCCGCACCCAATGCAGCGTCTCCATGTTGTGCTCGAGCGTGGGCCGGCCGAACAGACCCACCTGCGCGACATACGGCGGGCGCAGTCGCGGCATGCCGCGCTTGCCCTCGATCGACTCGATCATCGCCGATTCCTCGCCGCAGATATACGCGCCCGCGCCGCGGCGAAGATAAATCGGCGGCAGCTTGCACGGCGGGTTTGCTTGCAGGGCGGCAATCTCTTTTTCCAGGAGGGCGCGGCAGCCGTGGTATTCGTCGCGCAGATAGATGTAGACCTCGTCGATGCCGACCGCCCAGGCCGCGATGAGCGCGCCCTCGACGAAGCGGTGCGGATCGCGCTCGAGATACCAGCGGTCCTTGAAGGTGCCCGGCTCGCCTTCGTCGATGTTGATGGCGAGCAGCCGTGGCGCAGGCTCCGCAGCCACCGATTTCCACTTGCGTCCAGCCGGAAAACCCGCGCCGCCCAGTCCGCGCAGGCCCGAATTCTCCATCACGGCGATGACGTCCTCGCGCTTCTTCGCGCCGTCGAGGCAGGACTTGGCGAGGGCATACCCGCCCTGGGCGCGATAAGCGGCGTAATCGAAGTAAGCGGGGCTGACGACGTCCAGGTGCGGATGCTTCCCGCTCGAGCCGGGAGCTGGATGCTTCACGGCATTGGACTTCACGAGCGCGGAAACCTGCTCGACAGTCGCGTACGGCAGCGGGTTCTGGCCGACGACGGCGTTGGGCGCCGTCTCGCAGCGGCCCACGCAGGGCGCGTGCAGCACGCGCACGTCGTTTCCGAGAATTCCGGGCAGCTTCGCCAGCAGGTCCTTCGCGCCGGCCATCTCGCACGCGATGGAGTCGCAAATGCGCACCGTGATCGCCGGAGGCGCGGTGTCGTCGTCCTTCACCACGTCGAAGTGATGGTAAAAAGTCGCGACCTCGTACACCTCGGTCATCGCGAGCTTCATTTCCTCGGCGAGCGCGACCAGATGCGCGGCCGAGAGGTGACCGTAGCGATCCTGGAGGCGGTGCAGGTATTCGATCAGCAGGTCGCGCCGGAGCGGGTCGCTGCCTAGCAGCACGCGGATTTCTTCCCGGGCCTTCGGGTCCGCCTGGCGACCCTTGGGCCGGGAACGGACTTTCGCCGTCTTGACCCGAATTTCGCCTGCTCGCTGGCCGCTCACATAGCCTCACATCCTGACGTTCGATCAGTAGCTTACGCGAGCGTTCCCGGAAATTCCAGAAACCCGGCTTGCGAGTTCCCGGATTCTTGACTCCGGTCAATCCAACCAGGCTAGGCCTTGCGCGACACGAACGTGACCACCGTCAGCAACTCGAGCGTCAAGGTGTCGATGAAGTCGCCGGGATACCCTGCCTCCTTCAGAGCCCACTTGATGCGATTGCCGAGCCGCGCCTTCTTGTAAATGTTGAGTCTCTGGGAGCGCGCGAAATTCTCGATGCGGGCAAATATCGCGTCATGGGCTTTCCTCAACCGGTCGGTGGCCTTCCTGGCCGAGCCTGCCACTCCGGAAGGCGGATACCGCTTGACGAGGTCGGCGACGATCGAATCCGCAAACTCGTCGATCGCCTTGACCTTGAACCAGCCGAACATTGGGGGCCTTGCCAGCCGAAAAGAGGAAAATTATGGCACAGACGGGATCACCGGACGCTCCCTGCCTGATCTGCTTCGGCTGCGCACCAGGTGCGCCACAGGGCACGGTACGCAGCTTCGAGGTCGCTGATGAAGCGCGCTTCGTCCATCAGCGGGGAATCGCGCAGCTTCGCGCGCAGCGACGTGCGCAGGTCGGCGAGCGCCGGAGCATTCGCGGAGTACGCAACGGCGAGTCGTACGTACTCTTCGGCGCTCGCGGCGATCCAGTCGGAAAGACCCACTGTGGCGAGGATGCTCGCCGTACTTCGCGAGGCCGGACGGGAACTCGGAACCGTGAGCACCGGGACTCCCATCCAGAGCGTATCGCAGGTCGTCGTTCCGCCGCTGTAGGGCGCCGTATCGAGGGCGATGTCGACGGCGTCAAACCAGCGGAAGTATTCGTCGAAAGGAACGCGCGGCACGCTCCGGACTCGCGACGCCGCGACCCCCGCGCGCACGAAATCCCCTATCACTGCGTCCCTGCCTTGCCCCTGCGGAAGGCCGACGAGGAGCAGCCGCGAATCCGGCAGCCGTTTCAGGATCTCCGCCCAAAGCCTGCGTGTGGTCGGCGAGAGCTTCGAAATGTGATTGAACGACCCGAACGTGACGTAGCCGTTGCTCGCGAGCGGCGGTTGCCGCGCGGGATCCGTCGCCAGGAAGGGACGATAGCACCACTGGCAGTGCGGCAGGCGGATCAGCGCTTCGCTGTGCCAGCGGTCGGTCAGCCCGGGCGGGTCGGTTACGGCGTCACACAGCCGATAGCGGATGCGCGTCAGTCCGGTCGTCCCCAGGTACCCGAGCCAGGCGAGCTGCACCGGCGCGGGCTGCTGTGCAAACACGCCGAGCCTTAAGGGGCCGGCGTGCCCGGTCAGGTCGACAAGCACGTCGATCGCGTCGCGATTGATCGTCTCGGCAAGCTCGTCGTCGGACCATTTCTCGGCGTCGTGCCAGGCATCCGCGAGGCCCTGCAAGCGCCGGCTGACTTCGTCCTTCCTCGCGCCGGTCGAGTAGCAATGGATCTCGTAGCCGCTGCGGTCGTGCCGCTCGATGACGGGGATGCAGAACAGGGAAACCGGATGCAGGCTGAAGTCGCTGGAGACGTAACCCACGCGCAGGCGCCGCTCGGGTTCGCGCCGGTTTCCGAACGGCGAGAATCGCGCGGGGACCTCGGCTTCCAGGCGCGCGCCGAAAGCAAGGTGGCGCGCCGCGAGCGCATCGTCGGAAATCTCGTCGGAGAAGCCGAGCGTGTGCAATTCCATCGACTCGAGATCGAACCGGCCCGGCGCGCGCGCGCGCGCCGCTCCGAAGACCTGGAGAGCGTCCGCGATCCGCGATTCGCCGCGAAGCACGCTCCCCAGGAGCTGGTATGCCGGCAGGAATTCCGGATCGAGCGCGGTCGCCCGCCGCAGGGCGGCTTCCGCATCGGACAGCCGCTCCTGCTTCCACAGCAAATCACCGTAGTTGTACCAGGCGCCGGCGTAGTCCGGCCGCTGCTTCAGGGCAAGTTCGATGCTTGCAAGAGCGGCGGCGAGATTTCCTTTCGAGTCGTGGACGTTGGACAGTGCAACCAGCGCCTCGGGAAACTCGGGCTTGCGCGCGAGCGCGGCTCGGAGCAGCTGCTCCGCCCGCTTCGGGTCTCCGAGCGCGTGGAGCGCCTTGCCCAGGTTGTAATTGGCGTAGGCGTCGCCCGGATCGATCGCAAGGGCTGCTTCATATGCCCTGATAGCGGCTTCGATGTCACCAGTCGCTTCCAGTCCTATGCCGAGATTGAGATGGGCTTTCGCGTAGCGGGGAGCGGCCGCTACGGCCTTGCGGTATTGCTCGCAGGCTTCGCGCAGCTTGCCCGCATCTTCCGCCTTGTTGCCTTCGGCAATCAGCGCATCGGCAAGGTCGTTCGCGCGGGCCACGTGCCGGACGGCCGGCTACTTCAGCACCGACTTCAACAGCTTCCCCATCTCCGCGGGATTCCTGGTGACTCTGATCCCGCATTCCTCCATCACTGCGAGCTTCTCCTGCGCGGTGCCCTTGCCGCCCGAGATGATTGCGCCGGCGTGCCCCATTCTCTTTCCGGGCGGCGCGGTGACCCCGGCGATGAAACCGACGACGGGTTTCTTCATGTTGGCCTTGACCCAGCGCGCGGCGTTCTCCTCGTCCGAACCGCCGATCTCGCCCACCATGATGACGGCGTCAGTCTCGGGATCCGCGTTGAACATCTCGAGCACCTCGACGTGCTTCATGCCGTTGACCGGGTCGCCGCCGATGCCGACGCAGGACGATTGCCCGAGCCCCAGCTCCATCAACTGGCCCACCGCTTCGTAAGTCAGGGTTCCGGAGCGCGAAACGACGCCGATCCTGCCCTTCTTGTGGATGTGGCCGGGCATGATACCGATCTTGATCTCGTCGGGCGTGATGATTCCGGGGCAGTTTGGGCCGATCAGCTTCGTCAGCTTCCCCTGCATCCTGTACCTGGTGCGGATCATGTCGCGCACCGGGATGCCCTCGGTGATGCAGATGACGAGGTCGAGGTCGGCCTCGACGGCTTCGTCGATCGCCGCCGCGGCGAAAGGCGGCGGCACGTAAATCACCGAGACGTTGGCGCCGGTCTTCTGCTTGGCCTCCTTCACCGTGGCGAAGATCGGGATGCCTTCGTACGTTTCGCCCGGTTTTTTCGGATTCACTCCGGCGACGTAGCAGTTCCTGCCGTTCGCATACTCCTTGCCCATTTTGGTGTGGAACTGCCCGGTCTTGCCGGTGATGCCCTGCGTCATCACGCGGGTGTTCTTGTTGATGAGGATGGACATCAGTGCTTCCCCTTCGAAGCCGCGACGACCTTCTGGGCGGCATCCGCCATGTTGCTTCCCGAGATGATCGGCAGCCCAGACTCGGCGAGGATCTTCTTGCCGAGGTCGACGTTGGTGCCCTCCAGGCGCACCACCAGCGGCACGCGCAAGCTCACCTGCTTCGCCGCCGCCACCACGCCCGCGGCGATGACGTCGCACTTCATGATGCCGCCGAAGATATTGACTAGGATCGCTTTCAGGTGCGGGATGCGCAGCATGATCTTGAAGGCCTCGGTCACCTTCTCGGTGGTGGCGCCGCCGCCCACGTCGAGAAAGTTCGCCGGCGCACCGCCGTAGAGCTTGATGATGTCCATGGTCGCCATCGCGAGCCCGGCGCCGTTCACGAGGCACCCTATATCGCCGTCGAGCTGGATGTAGTTGAGGTCGTACTTCGAGGCTTCTACTTCCGCGGCGTCTTCCTCGTCGAGGTCGCGCAACTGCTGCCACTCCGGGTGGCGGAAGGCCGCGTTGTCGTCGAAATTGATCTTGGCGTCGAGCGCGACCACCTTGCCGTCGCCCGTGAGAATCAGCGGATTGATTTCGGCAAGGCTCGCGTCCGTTTCATCGAACGCCTTGTAGAGGCCTTTGAGAATCACCCGCGCCTGCGGCACGCTTGCCGCGGGAATGCCGATTTTCGCCGCGATGTCGTCCGCCTCGGCGTCCTTCAGTCCCGTGCCGGGGTCGATGAACACCTTGTGTATTTTCTCCGGCGTGTGCGCGGCGACTTCCTCGATGTCCATGCCGCCCTCGCTCGAAGCCATCAGCGCGACGCGCTGCGTGCCGCGGTCCACCACCATGCCGACGTAGAGCTCCTTCTTGATGTCGGCGCCTTCCTCGATGAGTAGCCGCCGCACCTTCTGTCCTTCGGGCCCGGTCTGGTGCGTCTTCAGCATCATCCCCAGGATTTTGCCGGACCATTCGCGCACCTCCGCCTCGGACTTCGCGACCTTTATGCCGCCGCCCTTGCCGCGGCCGCCGGCGTGGATCTGCGCCTTGACCACCCAGACCTTGCCGCCGAGCTCGCGCGCCGCCTTGACCGATTCGTCGACCGAAAAGCAGGGGACGCCGCGCGGCGTGGCGACGCCGTATTTGCGGAGGATCTCCTTCGCCTGGTATTCGTGAATTTTCATGTTCCTGGGTCCCAAATATTAGCGTAATGATCGCCGCGCACGCCGACAGTGCTCATTGACCCGGGTCAAGCGGCTGACAAGCCGTACCGGCCTGAGTGCCGGCCGGTGCGCAGCTTCAGGCAAGTTTCATGACCACCATGCCGAGCACGTTGGCGGCGGAATCGGCGCGGTCGGACATATTGGAGATGTGGCGGTAGACCTCACGGCGATAGAACAAACCGGGCAGCCGCTCCGGGTCGGTCGCCCGCGCGAACAGGTCCTTGATCGCGGCACGATACAGGCGTTCAACCTCGCTTTCCATATTGTGCACCTCGTGGGCGTGATCGCCGGCGACGCGCGGATTGTTTGCCAGCCGCTGTATGGCAAGTTCCAGCTGCTGCGCCTCCTGGCGCACCAGCTCCACCATTCGTTGGATGTACTTGTCCCTCTCGACCTTGAGGATGCTCATTTCCTCCATGGTCGTCAATGCGTAGGTCACCATGTCTTCATAGCAGTGCGACAGGTTGAAGATGTCCTCCCGGTCGAGTGGCGTGATGAAAGTCTTGTGAAGCTCGTCGATGAGAACGCGGCGCAATTCGGCCGCGTCGTTGGCGATCGCGCGCAGCCGCTCGACCGCCGCGTCGTCAACGTTTTCCAGCACACTCTCGAGGTAGCGGACGCCCTCAACGGTCTTGGCCGCTTGATTGACCAGCATCGACAAGAACTTGTTGCCTTCCTTCATGCCCGTGTTGAAGAGCCCCATCACCAGCCTCCACGCCGCAGCGCGGCCTCGATACCCAGGTGGAGGGCCATGGCGAGGAGAGCGCTCGCCGGAACGGTGAGGACCCAGGCGCCAGCCAGCTCGCCGAGAACCGCCCAGCGCACCTGGGACTTGCGTTCGGCCGCACCCGCACCGACGATGGCCATGCTCATCACTTGGGTCGAGCTCACCGGACCGCCGGCGAGCGATGCCGCCAAGATGATCGCTGCAGAGGACAGTTGCGCGGTGAAGCCGTGGATGGGCCGGATGCGATAAAAGCGCGAGCCCAGCGTACGGATAATGCGCCCGCCGCCTAGTGCCGTCCCAAGTGCCAGCGATGAGGCGCTCAGCACGATGGCCCACCAAGGGACGGTGAACACCGGCGTGAATCCCAGAATCAGGAGGCCGAGCGCGATTACGCCCACCGTCTTTTGCGCGTCGTTGGCGCCGTTGCCGAGCGCGAGCGCGGCTGCCGTGGCGATCTGGGCGCGCGAGAGCAGGATGTTGGCCCTGGGTGTCGCGTTGCGCAGCAGCCAACGGGTGGCCTGCATGACACTCAAAGCGACCACGAAGCCGAGCAGTGGAGAAATCAGGAGCGCCGCCGCGATCTTGACCACGCCATGGAACTGGATCGCGTCCGGCCCGGATTCAATCCAGGCCGCGCCCAGGATGCCGCCTACCAGCGCGTGGGACGAGCTGACCGGAATGCCCAAGTACCAAGTGGCGAAGTTCCAAAGGCTGGCGCCGGCGAGCGCCGCCAAGGCCACTGCGACGGTGATCGCCCGTGGCTGGACGATTTCGGCGCCGATCGTGTGTGCGACCGCGACACCAAGCAGGAGCGGTCCGGCAAGGGCCGCCAGGGAGGCGAGGAGCAGAGCGCCACGCGCACTCATGGCATGCGACGCGATCATGGTGGCGACGACGTTCGCGCTGTCGTGGAAACCGTTCAGGAAGTCGTACAACATGGCCACGGCAATCAGGACGAGAAGCAGGGTAAGCGCCGACATCGTTCGGGGCGGCAGCCCGCATCAGCCGAACAAGCCGCCGACGCGAGTGCCGGCGATGCGATTGACTACGTACAAGCTGATGGCGCACACGGCGATCAGGATCACGCCCAGCGCCGCAGCCTGGCTCTGCGATCCGGCGATGTAGAAGCTGAAGATGCCGAAGGGAATCATCTCGTTGCCGCCGGTCGTCAGGAAAATGGTCGACGAGGCTTCCTGGATCGAGGTGATGAAAGAGAACAGCCCGCCGACGAAAATGCCTTTCCAGACCAAGGGCACCGTGATATCGCGGAAGGTGCGCAGTTTGGTCGCGCCGACGCTCTCGGCCGCTTCTTCCATCGACTTGTGAACGAGGAGCAGCGACGAGTAGCTGCCGCGCACGGTGTAGGGCAGGCGTCGTACTACGAGCACGAGCGGCAGGATGAACCACATGCCGGTGAGCGGGATGTCGATGAACGGCAGCGGAAAATTGAATGCCCGGATGTAGGCGATGCCGACCGCGGTGCCGGGGATGGCGAGCATCAGCGTGGTGAGCGCGTCCATCGCTCCGCGCCCGGGCGCGTTGGTGCGCCCCATGATCCACGCCATCGGCACCCCGATCGCGAGGCACATGAACACGGCGATTCCGCAGAACACGAGCGAGTTGACTATGAATTTCGGCGTCTCGACGCTCACCTGATCGAAGAACTCGAGCGTGTAGTGGACCGGGAAAGGCGTGAGCGACCATCCGCGCCCGACGGCGGCGAGCAGCACGCCCACCTGCGGGGCGAGCGACACGAAAAGGAGCAGCGTGAGAAAGCCGACCGCGACCCAGCGCTTGACGGGCCCGAGGCGCCGGCGCTCGACTTTCGAGTAGGCAAGCGAGCTGTAATCCTTGATCGCCACGTACTGGCGCGCGGCGAGCACGAAGAAGATGGCGAGCAGAACGAGAAGCGCCGAGATCACTATCCCCATGCGGAAGATGCGCCGATCGACGAACTGCACGATGTTGAGGTAGGCCTGCGGGGCGAGCAGGTCCTGCACGCCGACGACCAGCGGCGTGATGAAATCGGCGAAGGTCCAGATGAAAACGAGCAGCGCCCCGGAAATATACCCGGGGGTGGTGAGCGGCAGCGTCACGTCCCGGAACCTGCGCCAGCCCTTCGCGCCCATGCCCTGCGCCGCCTCCTCGAGCGCCGGATCGACCTTGGCGAGCGCATCGAGGATGCTGAGCGTCATCATCGGGAACAGGTGCACCGTCTCGACCAGCAGCACGCCGTGCACGCCGTACATGAAATTGATCGGGTGTTGCAGCCCGAACCAATCCATCAGCAGGATGTTCACCGTGCCGGCGCGGCCGAGGATGAAGACGAAGCCGAGCACGCCGACGAGCGGCGGCAGGATCATCGGCAGCATGGTGAGGTAGGAGAAGAGGTTCCGGTAGGGAAACTCGTAGCGCAAGATCAAATACGCGACCGCGATCCCGACCACGGAGGTCGTGACCACCGCCGCCGCCCCGAGGGCGAGCGACTTCCAGAGGGACCGCAGGTAGAACGAGTCGGTGAAGAACTCGTAGAAGTTCACCAGGGTGAACTGGCCCGCCTCGTTGCTGAAGGCGTCGTAGAAAATCCGCGTGAGCGGATAGAAGACGAAGACGATCAGGAACGCCCAGATGAGGGCAAAACCCGCGGCTGCGAGCGGAGACCTCGGCAGCTTGAGTATTCGCGCACTCATTGCGCCTGGATCGCCAGCGTGCCGTTCCACGCGAAGCCGAGCTCCACGGCGCTGCCCAGCGAGCGCTGCTCGTGGTGCCACGGGTCGCGGTCGTCCACCTTGAAAGTGACTCCCTGCCCCAGATCGACGTCGTAGCGCAGCGTGTTGCCGAGGTAGGCGGCGAAGCTGATGTTCCCGCGGGCGACATTGCGCTCGGCGCCCGCGCCGCCCACGGCGATGTTCTCGGGCCGCACGCAGATCACGCACTTGTCGCCGGCGCGAAGCTCCGCGTTCGGCAATGCCCGCAACTCGCCGAGCGCAGTATCGACCTTAAGGAAGCCCGCTTCGGTCGCGCCCACGGTGCCGTCGAGCAGGTTGTTGATGCCGATGAAATCCGCCACGAAGCGGTTTTGCGGCCGCTCGTAGAGCTCCTTCGGCGCGCCGATCTGGAACACCCGGCCCTGGTTGAACACCACGATCCGGTCCGAAAGCGTGAGCGCCTCTTCCTGGTCGTGGGTGACGTACACCGTGGTGATACCGAGATCCCTCTGCAGCTTCCTGATCTCGGCGCGCACCTGGATGCGGATCTTGGCGTCGAGGTTGGAAAGCGGCTCGTCGAGGAGCAGGATCTTGGGGTTGAGCACCAACGCGCGCGCGAGCGCCACCCGCTGCTGCTGGCCGCCGGAGAGCTGGCCGGGATAGCGCTCGCCCAAGCCCGTGAGCCTGACCTTCTCCAGTACCGCCGCCACCCGCTGCGCGATGTCGGCGCGTCCTACCTCGCGCAGCTTCAGGCCGTAGGCGACGTTGTCGAACACCGTCATGTGCGGCCACAGCGCATAGTTCTGGAACACCATGCCGATGCCGCGCTCGTGCGGCGGCACCTCGTTTACGCGAGCGCCGTCGAAGCGGATCTCGCCCTCGTCCGGGGCGTAGAAGCCGGCGATCAGGCGAAGCAGCGTGGTCTTGCCGCAGCCCGAAGGACCGAGCAGGGTGAACAGCTCCCCCTCCCCGATCGAGAAGCTCGAGCGCCCGACGACCTCGTTTTTTCCGAACCGCTTGGTGATATCGTGGACGCTGATCTGCATCAGCTCAGTATTTCCTCTTCAGCTCTTCGATCGCCGATTCGATGTCCTTGCGGAACTGGCTGTTCACCGCCTCGTAGCGCTTCTGCGCCGTGTCGTCGTCGTAGATGTTGGTGACGTCCACGTCGAAGTAGGAGCGAAGCCCTCCGGTGAACTCGACCGCCATCTCGGCGGTGGAACCGGGCGCGCCCTGGACGCGGTACTTGGGCGTGATCGGGAACACACCGCGCTCCATCGCGACCTTTTGCCCGCGCTCGGTCAGCATGAACTCGATGAAGGCGCGCGCGGCGCGCGGATGCGGAGCGCCGGCGATGACGGCGATCGGCTCGGGCGTGATCCAGGCGGTCTTCGGAGCGACGAACTTCAGGTCGAACCCCGCGAGGCGGTCCTCGAAGGCCATGTAGCTCGGCACGGCGAAACCGGCGGCGAATTCGCCTTTGGCAACCACGGACGGCACGTCGCGACTGCGGGCGGTAAAGATGCCGGTGTTCGCGCCGAGGCGCTTCAGCCACTCCCAGCCCTTGGTGTCGCCTTCGCGCTGCAGGATTACCTCGTAGGTCGCGTGGCTGCTGGAAGAGCGCGTCGGCGCGCACTGCGCGATGTTGCCTTTCAGCTTGGGGTCGAGCAGATCGTCCCAGTCCTTGGGCGGCTGCACGCCGAGGCGCGCGAGCACTTTCGGGTGATAGACGATGCCGTAGGGCTCGAGCACCGTGCCGGTCCAGAAGCCCTTCGGATCTTTCAGGTAGATGGGCTTGGGCTTGCCGAGGGTGGCGGGGATCGCGTCCATCACCGCCTTGGGCAGGTCGAGCCTAGAGAGCAGTTTCTGCTCCGCGAGCTTGTCGAACAGCGCGCTCTCGCCGCCCCAGAAGATGTCGGCCTGCGGCCGGCCTTTCCATTCCACGATCTGCCCGTAAGCGACCGGCGTGCCGGCCGCGAGCGCGCTCGTCTTGACCGTGACGTTCCACTTTTCCTTCGCGTACTTCGCGAACTCGGCGAGCGACGGGTCGGTCAGCGTTTTCGCGACCGGCGTGATCAGAATCAGTTCGTTCTCGATTTGCTGCGCGGCGACCGGGCTCGCGGCAACCAGCAACCCTGCGAGCGTCGTCGCAGCCAACTGCAGATTTCGCGTCATGGCATTTCTCCTTTGGGGGAAAGGAACCGACGCCACCAATGCTGGGGGCGAGCGTAGGGCGTGATTTGATTTAGGTCAATAGGACGCGGGATAACCCGGGCAGGATGCGCCCATGGCGCGCGTGGGGATCATCGGAGGCGGGGCATTCGGCACCGCCATGGCATGCGTGATCCGCAGCTCGGGTCACGCAACCGTTGTCTGGGCACGCGAGCCCGAGGTCGTCGGGTGGATCAACGCGGAAGGAGTCAATCCGCTGTTCCTCAGCGGCGTGCGGCTCGCCACGGGGATCGTCGCGACGGACGACCTCGCGTCGGCGGCGGACGGCGCCGATTTCCTGCTGCTCGCGCCGCCCGCGCAGCACATGCGCGCCGTCACGACCCGGCTTCGGGCGGCGCTCGAGCCGGGCACTCCGGTGGTGACCTGCTCCAAGGGCATCGAGCGCGGCAGTTGCGCGCTGATGCCCGAGGTGCTGGCCGAGACGCTGCCCGAAGCGAAGATCGCGGTCTTGTCGGGTCCGTCCTTCGCTCGCGAGGTTGCGCTCGGGCTTCCCTGCGGTGTGACGCTTGCCTGCGCCGACGCGGCGCTCGGTGAAACATTGGCCGGCGCGATCGGCACCCCACGTTTTCGCACCTATCTTTCGGACGACGTGACCGGCGCCGCAATCGGTGGCGTGATGAAGAACGTTCTCGCGATCGCCGCCGGAGTCATTCAAGGAAAGAGGCTCGGCGAGAATGCCCGTGCGACGCTCATCACGCGGGGCCTCGCCGAGACGATGCGGCTGGGCGCCGCCAAGGGCGCGAGGATGGAGACCTTCATGGGCCTTTGCGGCGTCGGCGATCTCGTGCTCACTTGCAACAGCCTGCAGTCGCGCAACACTTCGCTGGGTGTCGCGCTCGGCGAGGGCAAGACGCTGCATGAGGTCCTCGCCGCGCGCAAGGAAGTCACCGAAGGCGCTTTCTCGGCGGAGGCCGTCGCGGCGCTGGCCGGGCGCCTCGGCGTGGACATGCCGATCGTCGAGGCGGTGGACCAGGTGCTCAACCGCGAGGCGGACCTCGATGCCACGATCGCGCGCCTGCTCGCCCACCCCTACCATTTCGATCGCGCCGCTGGTTGACAGGGTCTGCGCTTGCGGGTCCGGACACCACCACCCTGCTAGAATTTTCCATGCGCTACGTCCTCGCTCTCGACCAGGGAACCACCAGCTCGCGCGCGATCGTCTTCGACGAGCGCGGCGCACCAGTCTCGGTCGCGCAGCGAGAGTTCCGGCAGATCTTCCCCCAGCCCGGCTGGGTCGAGCACGATCCCGAGGAGATTTTCCGCTCGCAGCTCGCCTGCGCCCGCTCGGCGCTCAAGAAAGCGCGCCTGGCCCCCTCGCGCCTTTCCGCGATCGGCATCACCAACCAGCGCGAGACCGTGGTCGTCTGGGACCGGCTCACGGGGAAGCCCGCGCACCGCGCCATCGTCTGGCAGGACCGGCGCACCGCCGACCGCTGCGAGGTGCTGACGAAGGAAGGCCTCGCCGAACCCATCCGCGCGAAGACGGGGCTCGTGATCGATCCGTATTTCTCCGCGACCAAGCTCGAATGGCTGCTCGCGAACGTCCCGGGCCTGAAAGAGCGCGCGGAAAAAGGCGACATGCTCTTCGGCACTATCGACACCTGGCTCGCCTGGAAGCTCAGCTCGGGCAAGCTCCATCTCACCGATTCCTCGAACGCCTCGCGCACCCAGCTCTATGACATCCACCGCGGCGCCTGGGACGAGGGGCTGCTCGAGATCTTCGGCGTGCCGCGCGCCATGCTTCCCGAGGTCCTGCCCTCCTCGCACATCTACGGTTCGGTCGCGAAGGCGATGCTCGGCGCGGAAGTGCCCCTTGCGGGGATCGCCGGCGACCAGCAGGCGGCGCTTTTCGGCCAGGGCTGCCACGAGGCGGGGATGGCGAAGAACACCTACGGCACGGGATGCTTTCTCCTTCTCAACACGGGGAGCGAGGCGATCGCGTCGAAAAGCGGACTCATCACCACTTGCGCGGCGGAAGCCCCAATCAGGCAATTCGCGCTCGAGGGGAGCGTCTTCATCGGCGGAGCGGTGGTGCAGTGGCTGCGCGACGGCCTGCGCATCATCCGCAAATCGGTGGAGGTGGAACAACTCGCGGCAAGCGTGCGCGACTCGGGCGGCGTTGTCTTCGTTCCGGGCTTCGCGGGCTTGGGCGCCCCCCACTGGGACCCCTATGCGCGCGGCACCATCGTCGGCTTGACGCGCGGCTCGAACGCCGGCCACATCGCCCGCGCGGCGCTGGAATCGATCGCCTTCCAGTCGGCGGAGCTGCTGCACGCGATGGAACAGGACTCCGGGCGCTCGTCGAAGGAACTGCGCGTAGACGGCGGCGCCGCAGCGAACGATTTGCTTTTGCAGTTCCAGGCGGACCTGCTCGGCGTACCGGTCGTGCGCCCGCGGGTACTCGAGACCACCGCGCTCGGCGCGGCTTACCTTGCCGGTTTAGCTACCGGCGTGTGGACCAGTCGCGAGCAAATCGCGAAACAATGGAAAGTCGCGAAACGCTTCGAGCCGAAAATGAAGCGCGAGGAAGCGGAGCGGCGGATGGAAGAGTGGAAGCGCGCGCTCGAGCGGGCGAGGGGTTGGGGGAAGGGCTAGAACTGGTAGGAAACCCTGGCTCCCAGGGCCTTGGTGTTCTCCGTGACCTTGTAGTTCGGAGCGCTAGCTGGTGTCGCCGGGTCGAAGGTGTAGGCGTAGTTCTGGATCTTGAGGTCCGCGGTGACCGCCCAGGCCGGGGTGATTCTATACGTGTAGCCTGCGCCAAAGCTGAAGCCCACCGTGGACTTGGCTGTGGCGGAAAAGCCCGTGTCGTCCGTCCATTTGCCGTTCATCAAGGCGAGCGCGCCGCTGACGCTGATCGAGCCGCCCAACGCGGGCATTCCCCAGGCTGCTCCTGCGAACACGCCGTTGCTCGTGAACACGTCCTCGGAAAAGCCCACGAGCGCAACCGGGGCCTTGAGCTTCGACTTACCGCCGGTCAGGCCGCCGAAGCCCGTGATGGTGTTTCCGCCGGAAAGAACATGGACATAGCCTCCGGTCACCGCATAGCTGGAGCGCGAAAAATCCTGATCCTGCGAAGGGAGGTCTTTCCACAGATCGTGGGTTGCGCTGAGACTGGTCTGGTACGACGCGTCGACAAAGAATCTCTGCGGCGATACCCAGGTGAAGCCGATGGTCGGCGCCAGATAGTCGGACTTGGCGGTCTTATTCGCGTAGCCTGGAAAAGCGTTGCTGTCGAACTTGATGCTGTAGTTCGTCAGTGCGAGGCCGGCGTACGGGCGGAACGTTTGCTGCGCCTGCGCCGCCGGCGAAACGAACCCTGCAGCAACGACCGGGAGCAGCATCCACGACTTGAATGTTTGCGATCTCATGGCGAGAAGTCCCTCTTGTTGGTTGCCGCCGACGGAATCGTGAATGCCACGAGACATTCCCATCCCAATGAGCGATGCGGGGAATGTTACTCGTATGCTTCCCGCGCGGTCAAACGGCTCCCGCCGTCACGCCGTGCCGCCCACCGTGAGCCCGTCAATGCGCAGTGTCGGCTGACCCACGCCGACCGGAACGCTCTGTCCTTCCTTGCCGCAGGTGCCGACGCCCGAATCGAGTTCGAGGTCGTTGCCGATCATGCTGACGCGAGTGAGGATGTCCGGGCCGTTCCCGATCAGCGTTGCGCCCTTCACCGGATAGGTCACTTTCCCGCCTTCGATCGCGTAGGCCTCGGAGGCGGAAAACACGAACTTGCCGTTGGTGATGTCCACCTGCCCGCCGCCGAAATTGACCGCGTACAACCCCTTCTTCACCGAGGCGATGATTTCCTTGGGGTCCTTGTCGCCGTTCAGCATGTAAGTGTTGGTCATGCGCGGCATCACCACGTGCGCAAAGGACTCGCGCCTGCCGTTGCCGGTGACCGGCACGCCCATCAAGCGCGCGTTGAGGCTATCCTGCATGTAGCCGCGCAGAACGCCGTCCTCGATCAGCGTGTTGCATTGCGTGGGGTTGCCTTCGTCGTCGATATTGAGCGAGCCGCGTCGACCGGGCATGGTGCCGTCGTCCACGACGGTGACGCCTCGGGACGCGACCTTCTTGCCCAGCCGTCCGCAGAATGCAGACGAACCCTTGCGGTTGAAATCGCCCTCGAGGCCATGACCGATGGCCTCGTGCAGGAGGACTCCCGGCCAGCCGGGCCCGAGCACCACGGTCATGGTGCCTGCAGGCGCCGGACGGGACTCGAGATTGACGAGCGCCTGGTCGACTGCCTGCTTCGCATACTCCTGCAGTCGCACTTCGGTGAAGTGAGCGTAGTCGCAACGCCCGCCGCCGCCAAAGGAACCCTGCTCGCGGCGGCCGTTCTGCTCGGCGATTACCTGCACCGAGAGCCGCACCAGCGGGCGCACGTCGGCCGCCTGGACGCCGTCCGAGCGCGCCACCAAAACCACTTCGTATTCGGCAGCGAGACTTGCCATGACTTGGATGACGCGCGGGTCGCGCGCGCGGCAGAGTTGTTCCAGCCGCTCGAGCAGCTTCACTTTCTGCGCGTCTTCGAGCGAGGCGAGCGGATCGATCGGTTGATAGAGCTGCAGGCCGGCGCCCTTTCGCACCGCCACCGGACGATGGTCGCCACCGCTCGCCGCGATCGCGCGCGTCGCCTTTGCCGCGTCCTCGAGCGCCGGCAGGCTGATTTCATCCGAATACGCGAACGCGGTTTTCTCCCCGGCGATGGCGCGCACGCCCACGCCCTGGTCGATGCTGAAGCTGCCCGACTTGACGATGCCTTCTTCGAGGCTCCAGCTCTCGGAGCGCGTGTACTGGAAGTAGAGATCCGCGTAGTCGAGACGGTGCGAGAGCAGCGAGCCGAACACGCCGGCGAGCTTGCCCGCCTCCAGATCGTGCGGTGCCAGCAGGCAGGACTGCGCGGTCGAAAATATCTGCTCGGGTGCGTTCATGGGGTGGATTCTCGCATGTGGCGCCGACGAGGGTGCAATTCAAGTCGGCGCCACAGGTTTCCGGCCTCTAGATTCTCCGGTGCTCCAGTGCCGGCAGGCTGGTGCGCATCTTCGCCTGGAACGCCGGGTCGATTTCCGCAAGCACGACGCCCGCTTCACTCTCGCGCTCGGCGACGACCTTGCCCCAGGGATCGACGATCATGGTGTGGCCATGCGTCTGCCTGCCGCTCGTGTGCCTGCCGCCCTGGGCCGGCGCAATCACCCAGGCGAGATTCTCGATGGCGCGCGCGCGCAGCAGGATCTCCCAGTGCGCCCGCCCGGTGGTGGCGGTGAAGGCGGAGGGCACGAGGATCACGTTCACCGGCGCGAGCGAGCGGTACAGTTCTGGAAAGCGCACGTCGTAACACACCGAGAGGGCGATCCGGCCGAAGGGAGAATCGATCGCCTTTGCTTCACTGCCAGCTTCGATCGTGCTCGATTCGTCGAAGCGCTCCGTTCCCAGCTGCAGGCCGAACAGGTGGATCTTGTCGTAGCGCGCGGCGCGCTTTCCTGCCGAATCGTAGACGAGGCAGCTGTTCCTGACCTTGCCGGGATCGTCGCAGGCGAGCGGCACCGAACCCCCGACCAGCCATACGCTGTGCCGCGCTGCCGTCGCAGCAAGGAAATCCTGGATCGGGCCGCTGCCGTCCTGCTCGCGAGCGGCGACCTTGTCGCCGTCGCGCATCCCGAGTATGCAGAAATACTCAGGCAGAACTATCAGCTTCGCGCCCTCGCCCGCGGCCCGGGCGACGAGCGTCCCGGCCTCTGCGAGGTTTTCCTCGACTCGCGGCGTCGACACCATCTGGATCGCGGCTGCGCGGAAGGGAGCGAGCGCTGTCACTGGGGAGACTGCTGCGGGACATCTGCGATGCGCACGTCCGCCTTGAGGCGGTCCACTTGCGGCTCGGTCCATGTCCCGGTGACCTTGTACTCGAACGCGAACGCCTGGCCAAGCGGATTCTTCAAGATCTTATCCAGGAGGAGCGCCCCCAGGCCCCAGACCGGGTTCACGACAACAAGGACGACCGAGGAAATGCTGTTCCCGACCGAGGGCTCGACGCGCGCGTGCAGGTCCTGGGTCTCTTTCACGAGATCGATGCTGCCGTCCATGGTCACTCGCGCCGAGGGTCCACGCATCTCGAACTCGCGCATGGTCATGATGCCGTCGGTGACGCCAGCCTTGCCGCGGATGCCGTCGAAGGCGAATCCCCGCCCGAAAAGGTCGCGGAAATCCAGCGTCGCCAAGGACTGCAAGCTGAGAATGCCGAGTAGACGCGCCGCGCCGGGCTCGGCCTTGAGAAACTGCCCCTTCTCCGCCTTGAGTTCCAGATCGCCCTTGAGCGAAGGAAAGTCTATCGATTGCGGGTTGCCCGCCCAGCTGAGCGAGCCCTTGAGCGTCGCTTGGCCGCGCTGCACCGTCCGCGGGTAACCGATCCGATCGAGGTACTTGCCGACGTCCCTGACTTCGAGCCCGAAGCTGGCGTTGACGCCGGGGCGCTGCGCCCACGCCTGCCAGGTACCGCTTGCCGTCAGCAAGCTCTCCGGCCCTGTCAGGACCAGCTTCTCGATGCGCCAATCGAGTGCCTCGTTGACAGCGATCAGCTCGAGCCGGCCCAGGCTCTTGTCCGCGACCACCAGATTGTCGGCGATGATGTCCAGGGCGGGAAGGTTGCGCGAAGGAGTCTCCACCTTCGCGCCAGGCGTGGGCTCCGGCAGCGTGAAGTGCTTGAGCCGGGCCACGATGCGGCCTTGCCCTTCCGGACGCCATGCGATCTCGCCGGCAAGCTCCTTCGCCGAAACGTTGGCGATCCAGACGCTGCCGCTGGCACCGGCCCGCAGAGCCACGTCGTTGAGTCGTCTGCCGCCGAAGTCGAGCGCCGCCACCTTCAGGTTGAGCGACACGGACGAAAGACCGCCGTCGTCATCGCCGAATACCTCCCGCCAGCGTTCCACGTCGACGTAGTCGAGCCGGCCGGTCACCTCCAGGCCGGAGCGGTCGGACGGCATCACCGGCTCGCTGAGGCCCAGGGCCCCACGATCGAGCACGTAGCGCTCTCCTTCGCGGTGCCGCTCCAGCTGCAGATTGATGGAGTTGCCAAGTGAGGCCTTGATGGTTTCACCGCGGCGGGGGCCCACGGAGGTGACGCGCTCGACCTTGAGCGGCATCGGCTCGACCGCGCTCTTGCCAAACGGAGCGGGAAGCGCCACGGAGATCCCGGTGAGCTGCGACTGCAGCGACGCCGTGACCGGTCGTCCCGGTGCGCCGCTGACTGTCGCCTGCCAAGCCGCGGCACCTGAAGCCCGGCGCAGCAGCGCGCTGTTCCAGGAGCGCGGGAACTGCGATACGCTGGCCGTCCCGTGCGCGCTGGCGACGATGGTGCCGTCCGCGCGCGTGGAGACCGAAAGCGTTGCCGGCCCTCCGAGGAACTGGCTCGTGAGCGTGCGCGCGCTCACGCTTGAGCCGGTGAATTCAATGCGGCCGCTGACCTGGGCGAAGGGGGGCGCTTCGGCGTCGAGGCGGATCTGGTTTGCGAGGAACTGATAATCGCCCGTCAGTTTGGTCTGATCGGTGTGCCTCAGCGGCAGGTCGAGCAGGAGCGACAGCCGGCCCGCGCCGCTCGCCTGGATCCCTTCCGTGAAACCGTCCAGGTATTTCGTCACCGGGCTTTGCGCGATGAACCTGAGAAACGCACTCGTCGGGCCCTCGGCCTGCGCTTCGACTTCGACGTGCTCGTCGCCGTTGAACAGGTCTGGAACGCGAACGCGCACGTTATTCGAGCGCACGTCGAAAATGGCGGCTCGCGAGGCCGCGATGCGCATGCTCCTGCCGTCGAAAATGAGGTCGCCGGCGAGCCCGGTCGCTGCCGGCCAACCTTCGGCGAAGCGAAACTCCGCGTTCTCGACCTTGGCCACGATCTGGAAGATTCCGACAGAGGGATCTTCGAAGGGGAAGCGGGCGAGGTCCCCCTTGAAGCGCAGGCGCACGTCGTTCGACTGGCCTGCGCGGGTCGACGCCTTCAGATACTCCACCACGGGTGCTGGCAGGTGCGGCACGTAGCGGTATACGCTGCGCCCGTCGGCCCGCGAAAAGTGGCCGGTCAGATCCATCACGCCCGGCCCGCCTTCCCTGCTCGAATAGGTGCCGAACAAGGTTCCAGAGAAATCGCGGTTGGCGATCGAGAGATTGTTGAAGGCCACCTCAGCCTGCCCGGCCTGCAGCTTCCAGCTGAGCTGGCCGGTGAGCGATTCCAGATGCACCCGACCCTCGGCGACGATCCCGGGGAAATCGAGCGTCACCTGCCGCGCCCCCAGTGTCAGGGTACCGCCCTTCTCGTTCACCTCGACCCGGCCGGAGAGCCCCGCAAATCCCGGATACCCGGCGTTGGCGCGAGCGGCGAGTTCGCTGAAGCCGCCGCGCAGGCTGTACTCGCGGGGATTCTCCGTATCCCCGGCCCAGGCCACCCTGAGATTCTGCACGCTGCCGCGCGGCGCGGTCGCCGCAAGCTGCGCGCGTGCCGCCTGAGGGAAGGGCAGATACTCGGCGAGGTCGGCCAGAGGCGCCAGCTCGAGCTGATCCACCTCCGCCTCCACCTTTTGCGGAGCGCCCTCCCCGGCCTGCTGCCAGCGCACGCGGAAGTCCGCCGGGGCGAGCGCGACCCCGGACCGGGTCTTCAGCGTGAGCTTGCGTCCGAAGAACTCGAAATCCCGTTCCGACGACTGCCTGGCTCCCAGGCGACCTTGCAGGTATTCCAGGTCGAGCAGGGGCAACCCCTTTGCCACCCGCGTGACCACCTGCGCGAGCGCCACATCGGCGGTGACTTCGCTCACGCGGTTCTCGCCCACGCTGAGCCAGAGGCGCACGCCGCCCCGTCCGGACTGAATGGCCAGCGGATAGTCGAGCCACGGCCGCCATCCTGTAAGGTCGGTGTACTCGAGTTCCGCGTAGAGCCGTCCAGTCCAGGAGGCAAGCGCGTGCAGGTCACCGCTGCGCACCTCGCCGCGGATGTCGAGCTTGGAAGCGAGTTCCGAAGGCGGCGTGGCGCGCAGTGCAAAACGGTGGGCGCCGCCGTCCCGCAGCTGGAAGCCGCCGTCTCGCAGCTGAAAGTTGACATCCGAAAGCAACAGCGGCGGCGCGCCGCGCTGTTCGTCGACCCAGGTGATCGCGGCGTCGCGCACCATGATCTGCCGTTGAGACAGCACCCATTGCGCGACCCCCGCTTCGCTTCCGGGTTGAGCGTGGAGTTCTATGCCGGCGACATGGAATCTCCCGGCCGGATCGCGCCGCACTTCAAGCCGCGGCCGGTCGAAAGCGAGTGAGTGAAACCGTGGCGACCCGACCAGAACCGATTTCCAGGCGAAGGTAGCTTCGACGACCGGCAGCGATAGCGCCGGGCGTCCGTCGGCATCGTGCACCGTGACGTTTCCGAGGAACAGTTCGGGACGCAGACCCTGCCAGCCCGCCTCGATGCTGCTGACGGTAACGCGCAGGCCGAGCGCACTCGACACCGACTGCTCGATTTCCGGGACATGCGCGCCGACGCTGGGGAGGATCCAGTAGCGCAGCACCAGAACCGCCGCGCAGAACGCGAAATAGACGGCAACCAGCGCCCAGCCCAGAATCCCGGCGACGACTCGCCACCGGCTCTGCGGTGGAAAATCGAGTTCCTGCAGGACCGTTTCAATCTTCACGGCAGATGATTTTCAAGGACTGGGCGCTTTCCGATCCGGCGGAGCCTCGCATGGAGTAAGCTCCGCCCGATCCCATGAACGCGAGGTCGCCCCTTCGCGAGAACCGGATCGGCTATCCGCCGCATTCTACCCGCAAGCCCCGATGATGGCGCAAAAAGAGACCGACGACCTCCACGATGCCCGGGGATTCTCCCGCTACGCCCGGGACCTTCTCGAGGCTCGCCCCGAACTGCGAGAGGAGTTGGACCACGCGGCGCGGGCGCAATGGGACGCGCGGTCCATGCGTGACTTCCTGAGAAAGCAGGACGCGGGCGACGAACCCGCACTGCGCCGGACGCTCAGACGACTCAGGCAACGCGTGCTGCTGCGAGTACTGGCGCGCGATCTTGCCGGGCTCGCGGATCTCGCGGAAGTCTGCGCCGCGATGACTACGCTCGCCGAAGTGTCGGTGACGGCCGCGCTCGAATGCCTGGAACCCGCACTGGAAGCGGAGCATGGCCCGCCGGCCTCCGGCGACAGGCCGCAGAAGCTCATGGTGGTGGGCATGGGCAAGCTCGGCGGCGCAGAGCTGAACGTGTCCTCCGACATCGACCTGGTATTCATCTATCCGGAAGAGGGTGAAACGCAAGGGCCGCGGCCGCTCAGTCACCACGAATTTTTCGACAGGCTCGGACGCCGGCTGATTGCGCTGCTCAACGACGCCACCGATGCGGGCCGCGTGTTCCGCGTCGACATGCGCCTGCGGCCCTGGGGCGACGAGGGACCGCTCGCGACTAGCCTCGAAGCACTCGAACACTATCTCGTCACCCAAGGGCGCGAATGGGAGCGTTACGCCTGGATCAAGTCCCGGACGCTCTCGGGGGACCAGGCCGACGCGTTGTCCGCGATCGTCCGGCCGTTCGTATTCCGCAAGTATCTCGACTACGGCGCGATCGCCGCAATGCGCGGACTGCACGCGCAGATCCGCGCCGAGGTGGCGCGCCGCGAGTTCGCCGACCACATCAAGCTCGGCCCCGGGGGCATCCGCGAGATCGAATTCATCGCGCAGGCGTTCCAATTGATCCGCGGCGGACGCGACGTCTCGCTGCAGCTGCGCCCGACGCTCGGCGTGCTGGCACTGCTCGCCGACAAGGATTTGCTGCCGCGCCAGGCGGTCGCCGAACTGTCCGGGGCGTATGTGTTCCTGCGCCGACTGGAACATCGCCTGCAATACCTCGACGACGCCCAGACCTTCGAACTCCCCGTGCAAGAGGACGACCGCGGCCGCATCGCGCGCAGCCTTAGGTTTGCGACCTGGGATGCCTTCCGCGCCGCGCTCGAGGAGCATCGCGGGCGCGTCACCGGGCATTTCGAGGCGGTGTTCGCCACCGAGCCGACGGCGCGCCACTCGCTCGCGCCGCTGTGGCGGGACGGCGGCCGCACCGAACTGGAAGCGAAGCTCGCCGCGATCGGCTTCAAGGAGCCGGGCGACAGCGCTGGGCGGCTCGAGGGGGCGCGCAGGAGCAGCCGCTACGCGACCCTGCCGCAGGCGAGCCGCGAGCGCTTCGATGCGCTGGTACCGCGTCTGCTGGAACACTCGGCCAGCCAGGCCAACCCCGATGTCACGCTGGCCCGCTGCCTGAATCTGCTCGACACCATCGCGCGACGCGCAGCTTATTTGGCGCTCCTCGACGAGCACCCCGAGGCGCTCGCGCAGGTGGCGAAGCTGATCAGCGCGTCGAGCTGGACCGCAGAGTATCTCAACCGCCATCCGGTGGTGCTCGACGAGCTGCTCGACGCGCGCCTGCTGCTCGCGAGCCCCGACTGGGAGGAGTTCGGCCGCGTGCTGCGCCACCAGCTCGCGCAGTCGCCCGGCGACATCGAGCGTCAGATGGACGCGTTGCGCGAAGCGCACAACGCGCAAGTTTTCAGGCTGCTGGCGCTAGACCTTACCGGCGCGCTCACCGTCGAGCGTCTCGCCGACCATCTCTCGGAGCTGGCCGACGCCGTGCTGCAGGTGACCCTCGAGTGTGTCTGGTCGCAATTGCCCGGCCGCCACCGCGAGCGGCCGCGCTTCGCCGTCATCGGCTACGGTAAGCTGGGCGGCAAGGAGCTCGGCTACGCCTCCGACCTCGATATAATTTTCCTCCACGACGAAGACGACGGAGAGGCGCAGGCGAACTACCAGCGGCTGGCGCAGCGGCTCAACCACTGGCTCGGCACGCGCACCGCGGCCGGCGTGCTGTTCGACACCGACCTGCGCCTGCGGCCCGACGGAGCGAGCGGCCTGATGGTGAGCTCGGTCGACGCGTTCCGCCGCTATCAGCGCGAGACCGCGTGGGTGTGGGAGCACCAGGCGCTGACGCGCGCGCGCTTCTGCGCCGGGGACGCCGAGGTCGGCGCGGCGTTCGAGGAAGAGCGGCGCGAGATCCTGCAAATGCAGCGGGACGAAACAATACTGCGCGACGAAGTCTTGTCGATGCGCCAAAAGCTGCTCGAAGGCCACCCCAACCGAAGTGAGCTCTTCGACCTCAAGCACGACCGCGGCGGCATGATCGACATCGAGTTCATTGTCCAGTACCTGGTACTCGCGCACGCGCGACGGCATAGGGAACTCACCGACAATGTCGGCAACATCGCGCTGCTGCGGGTCGCCGCTGCGCTCGGACTGATTCCCGGGGATGCCGCGGAAACCGTCGGCTCGGCCTATCGCGAGTTCAGGCGCCTGCAGCACGGCCTGCGGCTGAACGGCGCGAAGTATGCACGCGCGCCGCAGGAGTCGGTGAGCGCGTGGGTGGGTGCCACCTCAGCGCTGTGGAGGGATGTCTTCGGCGTCGAGTGACCCCGGACGCTCATTGCGTCGCCGCCTCCTTCCCGTACAACCCGCTGCGGAACACGTGCGAGGCGACCTGGTAGAAGGCGATTGCCTCGCGCGCGAGGCCCGGGTCCTGCGCCGGCTCGCGGCGGGTCATATCCTCCGACATCCGGTAGACCTCGACTTTCTTCTTCGGCTGCAGCACCACCATGCGATCGCCCTTCAGGTAGCCGAGCGTCTGGTAGTTGCCGACAAAGGCGCGGTCGCTCTCGGGCGGGGCACGCAGCACATCGCGACCGAAGAACTTGCTGGTGTAGCTGAAAGCGAGCAGCCCGAGCAGCGTCGGGGCGATGTCGATCTGCGACATGAGCCGGTCGACCCGCCGCGGCGCGATGTGCATTGGCGAGTAGATGAAGAGCGGAATCAGGTACTTGTCCACTGGGATCTGCATGCCGCCGCGCGCATTGGCGCCGTGGTCGGCGACGACGACGAACACCGTGTCGTCGAACCAGGGGTGCGCCCTTGCCTGCTCGATGAAGTGGCCGATGGCGTAGTCGGTATACTTGACGGCGCCGTCGCGGCCGCTACCCGAAGGGATGTCGATGCGCCCTTCCGGATAGACGTACGGGCGGTGGTTGCTGGTGGTCAGCACGTGCACGAACACCGGGTGTCGGGGCTGCGCCGAGTATTCGCGATCGATTTCCCCGAGCACATGGTCGAACAGGTGCTCGTCGGCGACGCCCCAGATGGTCTCGACCTGGATCTTCTCCGACGGGATGCTGCGCCGGTCGATCACGCGATAGCCGTTGGCGTCGAAAAAGGCGTTCATGTTGTCGAAGTAGCCGTAGCCGCCGTAGGCAAAGGTACTGGTATAGCCGTGACGGTCGAGCACGCTGGCAAGCGAAAACAATCCGGCGTTGTTTGGACGGCGCACGATCGACTGGCCCGGCGGCGGCGGCAGCGCGAGCGCGAGCGCCTCCATGCCGCGTACGGTGCGATTGCCCGAGGAATACACCCGGCTGAACCACAGGCTCTCGCGCGACAGCTTGTCCAGGTAAGGCGTGAGGCCGCGCCGGTCGCCGTAGACACCGAGGAACTCCGCGCCCAGGCTTTCGACGCTGATGAGGACGACGTTGTGGCGCCGCTCGGGCCGGCCCGATTCGAACCTGCGCTCGATGCCGCTGCGATCCGCGGACAGCGGCTGGCCACCGCCCTGCAGCAGCGCCGCGTGCACCGCGCTCATCGCCTCGGGTAGCGGCAGGGTCGCGTAGTAGCGGTCGTAGCTGAGTTCGTTGCGGTAGTTCGCCGCGAAGAATTCGTAGATGCCGTTGCCCGCCAGGTCGTTGGCCGCGTCCTCGGTGGAGAAATTCTTCAAGTCGACGTTGAGCGCGCCCACGGTCACGGCAACCGCGGCCGAGTAGACCGCGAGCGCGGCGAGCATGGGCCTCCAGCCAAGGGGCGCGCCGCTGCCGTGCCAGACGTGCCGCGCCACCAGCGCCGCCGCGACGCCGGCCGGCACGAGCAGCGCTAGCAGGATCGGACCTACGGGGTAGCTCTGGCGGATGTTCCCCAGGACTTCGGTCGTGTACAGCAGGTAGTCGACCGCAATGAAATTGAATCGCGAGAAGAATTCGTCCCAGAACAGCCACTCGGCGACGGCGAGAAGGAAAGCGCCGTAAGCAAAGGCGAAGACGAACACGATTGCCGGCGCGCGGTGCAGGCGGCTGCGCGCGATCCGGTCCGGGACGAGCGCCAGCCAGATCGCCATCGGCGCCACAAGGTAGAGCGCCGCAACCGTGTCGAACAACAGTCCGAACCCGAAGATCCTCAGCCAGTCCGCCAGCCCCCAGGTCGCCTGCACGTCCGGACGCAGCGCCAGCAGCACGCGCATCAACGTGGAAACGGCGACGATCAGCCCCGCCGCGGCGAGCGCTGGCGCAAAGCGTGCGTATCGAGGCTTGAATGTGCTGGTCATCTCGCCGTCCGGGTGGTGGATTGTATCCCGCTCGCGGTGTCGCCGGCCTCGCCCTGTCGCGCCGGCGCCGGATTCCGCTAGAATGAGGCCTTCCTTTCGATGCGATGCTCGGAGATCACCATGTCGATGGCCGATCGCGACGGAGTCATCTGGTACGACGGCAAGCTCGTGCCCTGGCGTTCCGCGACTACCCACGTGCTCACCCATTCGCTGCACTACGGGCTTTCGGTATTCGAGGGCGTACGCGCCTACAAGACCGTCGACGGCCCGGCGATCTTCCGCCTTGCCGAGCACACCGAGCGCCTGTTCAATTCAGCGCACATCTACATGATGAAGATCCCGTTCAGCCGGGAAACCCTGATCGATGCGCAGAAGGAAGTGGTGCGAGCCAATCAGCACGAATCCTGCTATATCCGGCCGATCGCGTTCTACGGCTCGGAGAAGATGGGCGTGTCGCCGATAGGCGCCACGGTCCACGTGGCGATCGCCGCCTGGCCCTGGGGCGCGTACCTGGGCGCGGAGGCCATCGAGAAAGGCATTCGAGTGAAGACTTCCTCGTATGCGCGACACCACGTCAACGTGACCATGGCGCGCGCCAAGATGGCCGGGACTTATCCGAACTCGATCCTGGCAAACCTGGAAGCGACGCAGCACGGATACGACGAAGGCCTGTTGCTCGACGTCGATGGATTCGTCGCCGAAGGTTCCGGCGAGAACCTTTTCATCGTAAGAGACGGCAAGCTGCACGAGCCCGAGCTCACGTCAGCGCTCTCCGGGATCACGCGCGCCTCGGTGATTACGCTGGCGAACGAGCTCGGCTACGAAGTCGTTTCGCGCCGGATCACGCGCGACGACATCTACATCGCCGACGAGGCCTTTTTCACCGGCACCGCGGCGGAAGTCACGCCGATCCGCGAGCTCGACGGCCGCACCATCGGCGCGGGCAAGCGAGGCCCGGTGACCACCAGGATACAGAAGCTGTTCTTCGACGTGGTCGCCGGCAAGGTCGCCAAGCACAAGGACTGGCTCTCCTCGGTACGCGAGAAGGAAGCGGCCAAGGTGTCACGGGAGAAAGCCTGATGGCTGCGAGCGCGCCGGCCAGCCGTCTCGTCGAAGTGGTCGAAGCCGACCTGCCCCTGCACTGCCCGACGCCGAAGTCTCAGGTGTGGAACATGCACCCGCGCGTATTTCTCGACGTCGCCAAGGCCGGCCAGATGCTTTGCCCCTACTGCGGCACGCGCTACGTCTACAAGGGCAGCAAGCCGAAGGGCCACTAGAGCCCGGTGCGGAAGATCCTCATCGTCGCGCCGAACTGGATCGGCGATGCGCTGCTGGCCCAGCCGCTGTTCGCGCGGCTGCACGACAAGCACCCCGACGTCGCCCTCGATGCGCTCGCGCCGCCCTGGACTGCGCCGGTGCTGCGGCGCATGCCCGAGATCCGCGAAGTCATCGAGGCGCCATTCGGCCACGGCGAACTGCGGTTCGGCGCGCGACTGCGCCTGGGTCGTACACTGCGCGCGCGCGGCTACGACGAGGCCATCGTTCTACCCAACAGCTTCAAGTCCG
This sequence comes from Gammaproteobacteria bacterium, assembly GCA_041496705.1. Lineage (GTDB taxonomy): Bacteria > Pseudomonadota > Gammaproteobacteria > Burkholderiales > SG8-39 > VBDM01. The sequence continues at coordinate 37,740 of JBGQFD010000009.1, forward strand.
CGCTGGTACCCGCGTTCGCGCGCATCCCGCGGCGTACGGGGTTCACCGGCGAATTGCGCTACGGCCTCCTCAACCGACCGCACCGGCTCGACGAGAAACGCTTGCCGTTGATGGCTGAACGCTACGCGCAGCTCGCCGAAGAGCCGGGTGTGCCGCCAGCGCGACCGCTTGCCCGCGTGCGGCTGCGCGTGGACCCGGAGAATCTTTCGAGCGTGCTCGGGCGGCTGGGCCTGTCGCGGGCGCGGCCGATTGCCGCCTTCTGTCCGGGTGCCGAATACGGTCCGTCAAAACGCTGGCCGGCGCGCCACTTTGCCGCGCTCGCGGAAAAGCTCACTGCGAATGGGCGCACCATCTGGCTTCTCGGTTCGGAAAAGGACCGCGCAATCGGCGAGGAGATCGCCGGCCTCGCCAAAGGCGCCGCGGTCAACCTCTGCGGCAAGACCGATCTCGCCGGCGCGATCGACCTCTTGTCGCTCGCCGAAGTGGTGGTGAGCAACGACTCGGGGCTGATGCACGTCGCCGCCGGCGTCGGACGCCCGGTGGTGGCGTTGTATGGCTCATCCAGCCCCGAGCACACCCCGCCACTTTCCGCGAGCGCGCGCGTGGTGCTCACCGGGATCGAATGCAGCCCGTGCTTCGCGCGGGAGTGCCCGCTCGGGCATTTCAAGTGCATGAACGATTTGCTCCCCGAGCGCGTGATGCGGGAAATCAACGCGGTCGAAGCCGCTGGAGGCCCTTTTCAGTAGCACTCGACGAATTCGCAGCCATTGCCGGTGGTGAATGAGGAAGTGACCGTACCGGCAGCCAGGTCGAGTATCGACACGACACCGTCGCGAACGCCACCCGAAGACCGGGTTCCGCGTGACGCCTGCTCTCGGCGAGGCGCCGGAGATCGTCGCCGCGATTGCGGAATGGGTTCAGCGCGCCGCGCGCTGACGAAGAAGAAAGTGAAGCTGGCCGATAAGCCGGGTTCTGTCGTGGACAGTCATTCCTCTGGGCCCAGGGTTGCCCCGGGGCTCAAGCCATCTACCCGCAGGCTCGGCGAGCAGCGTCGACGCCTGCCTATTTGATGTTGCTCCGAGTGGAGGTTGCCGCGTTTCACCCTCGCCGAACGCTTGTCAGCATCCGACAAGACTCGTCTCTGTGGCCCTCTTCGTCGCCTCGCGGCGCCTGGGCGTTACCCAGCACCCTGCTCTGTGGAGCCCGGACTTTCCTCTGGCAACCGAAACACAACTGCCAGCGACTGTCTAGCCAGCTTCGGACGAGATTCTAGCCCACCTGCGCATTCGCGTCTCGATTCCCTCGCAGCGCTTCGGATCACAGCGCTGCCCGGTGGCCCGGCCGGAATTGCGAGACGTCGTCGTAATACGCTTCGGTTTCGTTCGCCGGCGCCCAGCCCGGAACGCCTAGAAGCGGAAGCGGCGGCAAGGCCCGGGTCGAGGCGAGGGAGTTCTCTGAACGAAAGTAGTCTGCCGCGCGCGCGTCGAGTTCCGCGAGCTGCCGCGCCAAGGGTGCATCGAGCAGGGCCTGGGGCACATCGAGAATCAGCGCTTTCGCAGTCACGCCCGGGTAGGGCTCGAGCGCCTTTTCGTATATTGCGTGCCCGAAGACGTGGTAGCGCATCGACCGCAGCACATCGGCGCGCCGCCGCCAGAACAGTTCCTTCCACCTGAATTCGCGCAGCAGCGCCGGCAGTTCGGGCCCGGCTGCGGCGACGATGACCCCGCCTTCGTCGAACAGGGTCAGCACGTCGCGCGCAGTGCCCCTCTGGGACTCGCTCCGGCGCGCGCAGATCTCGCGGTAGTGATGCGCGTTGAGGACCGCCTTAGTTCTCGGGAACGTGAGCCACACCAGCGCGTTGAAGAGATCGTGCCAGTTGTCCGCACGCGTCTGTACTTCACCACGCTCGTACACCCGCACTTCGTATTGCGAGGTGAATTCCTTCGACGTCACTCCCGGCGGAACAAAGCGGATTGGCGCTCCGCCGGCGCTCGCCGGCGCCGATGCAGTGAGCGAGTTGAGATCCTCGATGCGCGGAAAACGGTCCTTAGGCAAGCCCCCGAGGACGGGCGCCAGCGTCGCGAAGATCGGCGCGGAGAGTGCGCTCTCCCAGGTTCTGAAAATCTGTATCAGGCGATCCGCCAGCCTATGCTCTCGCCCGCACGCAGCGGAACCAGGCTGGCCGACCCCAAGGGCAACTCGCCGGGCACGTTCCAGGATTCCTTGCGCAGCGTGATCGAACCCGTGTTGCGCGGCCGCCGGTAGAAATCGGCGCCGTGGAAACTGGCGAACGCCTCGAGCTTGCCAAGCGCGCCCGCCTGCTCGAACGCCTCCGCGTACAACTCGATCGCCGCGTGTGCGGTATAGATCCCGGCGTGACCGCACGGCCCTTCCTTGTCGGCACGCGCGTGGGGTGCGCTGTCGCTGCCGAGAAAGAATTTCGGGTCGCCGCTGGTCGCCGCCTGCAACAGCGCGAGGCGATCCTCCTCGCGTTTCAAGACCGGCAGACAGTAGTGGTGGGGCCGCAGGCCGCCTGCGAACATCGCGTTGCGGTTGTACAGAAGGTGATGCGCGGTGATCGTCGCGGCGATGTTGGGACCGCCCTCCCGGACGAAGTCCACCGCCTCGCGCGTGGTGGCGTGCTCGATCACCACCCGCAGCCCCGGGAAACGCTTCACGATCCCGGTCAGAATGCTTTCGAGAAACGCGCGTTCGCGATCGAAAACATCGACGCCCGGCGTCGTGACTTCCCCGTGCACGAGCAGCGGCATCGCATGTTCCTCGAGCGCCGCCAGCGCCGGGTAAGCGCGCTCGATGTGCGTCACGCCCGCGTCCGAATTCGTGGTTGCCCCCGCAGGATAGTACTTCACGCCGCAGACGAAGCCGGAACGATGGGCGCGTCCGATCTCCTCCGCGGTCGTGTTGTCGGTCAGATAGAGCGTCATGAGCGGCTCGAAGCGGGCGCCTTGCGGTAGGGCCCCCATGATGCGGTCGCGGTACGCAGCCGCGAGCGCAGTGTCGGTGACCGGCGGCCTGAGGTTGGGCATGATCACAGCCCGCGCAAAAGCCCGCGTGCTGTGCGGAAGCACGCTGGCGAGGGCGTCGCCGTCGCGCAGGTGCAGATGCCAGTCGTCAGGGCGGGTAAGCGTCAGCGTCTGCAAGGCGTCAACGCTTTTCGGCGACCGGGCCACCCGCGAGTTGCAGCGCGCGGGCGTATACCGGGTTCTTCCTTGCGCCGGTGAGCTTGCAGGTGAGCTTCACTGCCTGAGCGAGCGGCAGGTCCTGCAGCAGGGTCACGAGCACCTGGTCCCAGCCTTGGTCATCCGTCTTTGGGGAATGTGCGCCCTCGAGGACCAGCACGAACTCTCCGCGCTGCCGGTCTGCATCGGCCCGAAGCCAATTCGCCGCTTCGCCCAGAGGGCACTGGTGAATCTGCTCGAATACCTTGGTCAGCTCGCGTGCAATCACGATCGACCGCTGCGGACCGAGTAGCGCGGCCAGGTCCTCGGCGCATTTGACCACGCGATGCGGCGCCTCGTAGAACACCAGGGCGTACGGCAGGGCGGCGTAGGCGCGCAGCGCCTTGCGCCGGGCAGCGGAACTCGCGGGAAGAAACCCCGCGAAGAGAAACGGGCCGTCGGCAATGCCTGCCGCGGACAATGCGGTCACGGCGGCGTTCGGTCCTGGAATCGGTACTACCCTGAACCCGGAGGCACGCACCTTCGCCACCAGCCTGGCGCCAGGATCGGAAATGGCCGGTGTTCCGGCATCGCTGACGAGTGCGACCGTCTTGCCCTGAGCGAGTTGGGCGATGACGCGGTCGGCGGCGCGCATTTCGTTGTGCTCGTGCACCGCGAGGAGTTTTCCGCGCAATCGGTGGCGCTCGAGCAGGTGCGCCGTCACGCGGGTGTCCTCGGCTGCGATGAAGTCCGCATGAGCCAGGGAGCTCATGGCGCGCAAGCTGATGTCCTCGAGGTTCCCAATGGGTGTGGCCACCACATATAATTGACCTGCCCCATTCGGGCTCCCGCCATGCTTCCCGGTCCTCGCGCCCAAATCTGCTTCGCTCTGTTGGCGTTCTTGAGTCCGGCATTGTGCGCGGCGCCTGACGATACGGCAAGCCTTCCCGGGGGCGGACCGTTCATCGGGCTGCTGCTGCCGTTGAACGCCCCTGAATTCGCCCCTGCCGCGGAAGCCGTGCGCCTGGGCTGCCAGGCCGCGCTGGCCTTCGCGGAGTCTCGCCAGCCACTCCAGGTCGTGCGCACCGACGCAAAGCCTGACAACATCCTTGCCGAATACGAAGCCACGGTCCAGCGCGGCGCGACGGTGATGGTCGGTCCGCTGACTCGGTCGGGGGTGACCGCCCTCGCGACCAACGGCCGGATCAGCGTGATCACGCTGGCGCTCAACGCTGCCGACGGTGACTTGCCGTTGCCGCCGCGGCTGTATACCTTTGGACTGTCGGTCGAGCCGGAGGCGCGCCTGGTGGCGCGCGTCGCATTTGCGCGCGGACTGCGCGATGCCGTTGTCGTTCAGGCATCGACGTTCCTCGCGCGGCGCATCAGCCGAGCATTCGCCGACGAGTGGTTCGGCCTGGGCGGAAGAATCGGCGACGTTCGCGAGTTCGGCCCGCAGACCAACCTAGTGGAATTGCGGCAGAGTCTCGCCGATTCCCAGGCCCAGATGGCTTTCCTTTCGGCCGACGCCGATCAGGCGCGCCTGGTGCGCCCCTATCTGAACAATCAGATCCCGATATTCGCCACTTCACAGATCAACGACGGCAAGACCGGCCCCCTGGTCAACAGCGACCTGAACGGAATCCGTTTCGTCGACATGCCCTGGATCGTCCAGCCCGATCACGCCGCCGTCATGGTCTACCCCCGCCTGGAGGGCTTCTCTTCGGAACTCCAGCGACTCTACGCGCTTGGCATCGACTCCTGCCGCATCGCGGCAGACCTGCTCGCCGGCCAGCAGCGCATCAACCTCGACGGAGTGACCGGGCGGATTTCGCTTCGCAGCGGCAACGTGCTGCAGCGCGAACCCGTACAAGCGGTATTTCGCGACGGAGCGGGAATTTCCGTCGAAGATCAGCGATGAAGATTGGGGAGCGGGCCGAGCGGATCGCCGCGAACTACCTGCGGCGCAAAGGCCTGGCGCTGGTCGAAACGAACTACCGGTGCCGCTGGGGCGAGATCGATCTGGTGCTTCGCGACCAGGGCATCATGGTGTTTGCCGAAGTCAGACTGCGACGATCGCAGAACTTCGGCGGCGCGGCCTATAGCGTCGATCCGCGAAAGCAGGCGAAAATCATCGCTGCCGCGCGCCACTACCTCGCCGGAAAGCAGGAACTGCCGTGCCGGTTCGATGTGGTGCTCCTCCGGGACCTGGATCCTTCGCACATCGAATGGATACGCGACGCTTTCTCGACGTAAGTGAACGGTCTCGCACGCACCGAGGCACGCGCAGGTACCCGCATAGGTATGCGATAGAATAGCCACCCGATGATACCCACCAGTGCCCGCCCCGCAGAAGAAAGCGTCGATCTCCCGGCGCGCATCCGCCGTCAATTCAGCGACAGCGCCCAGCTGAAGCTGCGGTCGATCGACGTGCTGGCCGAGCCGATCGCACGTGCGACCGAGATCATGGTGAATTGCCTTCTCGCCAACGGCAAGATCCTTGCTTGCGGCAACGGCGGCTCGGCGGCCGATTCCCAGCATTTCGCCGGTGAACTCCTCAACCGGTTCGAGCGCGAGCGCCCCGGCCTCGCGGCAATCGCGCTCACCACCGACACCTCGACTTTGACTGCAATCGCCAACGACTACGATTACCTGCAGGTCTTTTCGAAGCAGGTCAGTGCCTTGGGTCAGGCCGGAGACGTGCTGCTCGCCATTTCTACTAGCGGCAGTTCGAAGAACGTGGTGCGCGCCATCGCGGCGGCCCGCCAGCGCGAAATGCACGTGGTCGCCCTCACCGGGCGCGGGGGAGGCGAGATCGGGAAACTTCTGGCTGCGGAAGACGTCAACATCTGTGTGCCCCATTCGCAGACCGCCCGCATACAGGAAGTGCACCTGCTTACCCTCCACTGCCTGTGCGACGGCATCGATGCGATGCTGCTGGGAGCCGAATGAATCGCGATTTCGCGACGAGACCTTGGGCATCGGTCGGGCTGGTGCTCGTGTGTGCCGCCCTCCTCCAGGCGTGCGTCGAATCCCTCATCCTCGGGACCGTGGCGACGAGCGTGATCGTCGCCGTCGACCGGCGCCAGCCCGAAGTCATGTTCGGCGATCAGCGCATCGAGATCGTCGCGTCCAATCGGATCGGGGATGCTCTCGCCGGCCAGGGCCACGTCAACGTCACCAGCTACAACTACATGGTTCTGCTCACAGGGGAAGTTCCAACGGCGCAAGTAAAGGGCGAAGCGGACAGAGTGGCGAGCGAGGTTCCCCAGGTAAAGACCGTGATCAACGAGCTGCAGGTTGCCGGTGCGAGTTCGATGGCCTCACGCAGCAACGACGGCTACATCACCAGCAAGGTGAAGAGCAATTTCCTCGGCGCGGACAAATTCCGTTCCACCAGCGTCAAGGTGGTGACGGAAGCGGGCGTTGTGTACTTGCTGGGCCTGGTCACCCGGGAAGAGGCCGACGCCGCAACCGAGGTAGCGCGCGGCACGGCCGGCGTTCAGAAAGTCGTGCGCGTGTTCGAGTACGTCACGCCGGTACCGGCACCCCAACTTCCGCCCGGCACTCCCAAAAAGTAAGCGGCTATCCGGGCTAGGGCTTGCGCGCAGGCACCGCAAGCATGCTCTCGATTGCGCCAACCAGTTTCAGATTCTCTGGAGCGACGCCGCTGTCGAAGGACAGGACTTTTTCGCCAGTGCGATCGATCAGGTACTTGTGGAAATTCCACTGCGGTCGCTCCCCCGTCTTTGCGGCGAGCGAGGCGTAGAACGGGTTCGCGTCGCCCGCGTCCACCCCGGACTTCGCGAACATTGGAAAGCTGACTCCGAAATTCACCTCGCAGAACCTGGCGATTTCGCCGTTGCTGCCTGGTTCCTGGGCACCGAAATCGTTGGCTGGAAAGCCGAGCACCACCAAGCCCCGGTCACGGTAGCGACGATACAACGCTTCTAGACCCTCGTACTGCGGCGTGTATCCGCAATGGCTCGCGGTATTCACCACCAGAAGCACCCGTCCCTGGAAGCCGCACAACGGCGTCTCCTGATCGGTCAGGCTCAGCAAGCTGTGGTTGAGCAGGGCCGGGCAGGCCGCGAGCCCTGGCAGAGGCAAGGCAAGCAGCAGAAGTCCGAGAAGGAGGCGCATGTCGTTTCCGTCGAGGCTATGCCGTTTGCGGGGACCTTACCCCGAGACGCTCGGTATTGTCAAAGCGCGGTCGTCCGCGGGATGCCATCGGGTAATATACCGACTAGGCGCACGCGGCAAGCAAGCGCAGCCTCTCCGTAACCGGGAATCCCATGGCCGCTCCGTTCGAACGCAAGATCTGCCCGCCACAGCAGCTGGCAGCGAGGCTTGCCGCCCATGCTCGTCCCCTGGTATTCACCAACGGCGTTTTCGATATCCTGCACCGCGGACACGTCACCTACCTCGCTCAGGCGCGGGCTCTGGGGGCAACGCTGATGGTCGCGGTCAACACCGATGCGTCCGTGAAGCGCCTGGGCAAGGGCGAGGACCGACCTTTGAACTCGCTGGCAGACCGCATGGCGGTCGTTGCTGCGCTCGAGTCGGTGCAGGTCGTGACCTGGTTCGACGAGGACACGCCGCTCGCCCTGATACTCTCGAGTCGGCCTGAAGTGCTGGCGAAGGGCGGCGACTGGAAGTCGGAAGCCATCGTGGGAGCAGCGGAAGTGCGCGACTGGAAGGGGCGCGTGCACTCGATTCCGTTCGAGCACCAGCGTTCCACCACGGCAATGCTGCAAAAGATCAGGGGCGCATGACGCCGGCTCCCACCGCCGGCAGCGAATCTCAGGTTCCGGCTCGCTTTTCCTCGGGAGGACAGCCCTTCAGCTCGCTGCCGGGGAATCCTTGGCGCACGTCGTTCAGTCTCGGGGTCAGCGCATCCGGGACGTCCCGGGCGACGAAGTAGACCTTTTGCACGGTGGTCTCCCGGGGACCCACCTCGGCCGAGCGGACGCCCCTTGCGCGCAATTCGCCCAGGCGCGCCTTCGCGGCGTCCTCCGTCTTGAAGATGCCAAGGGAAATCGCGAATCTCAGCTTGAGGTCATCCTGCAGGATGAAGAAATCCTCGACCCCCAGTTTCTTCAGTTCGGCCGCTTTCCGGTTCGCCGCCTGCCGGCTCCCCAGCGCGGGCATGAAGACCCAATAGCTTGCGATCTCGTCAGTGCGGCGCTGGGCGAGCCGCGCGCCTAGCCCGAGCGGTTCCAGCGCCTGCTGCACGCGCGGCACGTCGGCCAGGTTGAAGGGCCCGAGCTCCAGACATTCCGCTACCGAGAGCTTCGGTGGCGGCGCCGGCCTGGCGCGCTCGGCCGTCTGCTTCTTGCGTTCGGCAGCAAGCGCGGCGACCTGCTCGGCGCTCAACAGCCGCATTGCCTGCGGGTTTACCTGCTGATCGACCAGTTGGGTCTCGCTGGATGCCGACCCGGTTCCGAAATAGCTCCAGACGAAAAAGCCGGAATTGGCGAAAAGCAGCAGGAAAAACGCGATTCTCAAGCGGGGGCGGCCTTTCGGTTCGCGGGCTCGATGGCAATCCGGAGCAGACCTTCGAGCACCAGATTATCCACCTGCCGCGGGCGAATGCGAAGGTGCGGAACGATGCGCGCCGCTGCGCCGCCGGCGATCAGGCATTCAGCGCCCGGCGGCATGCTCGCGAGCATGCGCTCAATGACCCCGGCTTGCGCGAGCAGACAGCCCGTTTCTATCGCGTCGGACGTGCTGCCCGGGTGGGCGGCGAATCGCCCTTTCGTGTGCGCAAGCCCGGCGGTGTGTTGCGCGAGAGATCGCTTCATCAATTCAACGCCGGGAAGAATTACCCCGCCGCCAAACCGGCCGTCGCCCTCGAGGATGTCCACGGTGGTTGCCGTTCCAGCCATGACCACGAGGCAGGGTCCGCCCCCTAGCGATCGGGCGCCGATCAGCGCAGCCCAGCGGTCTGCGCCTAGCTGCACCGGACTGCGGTAGCCGTTCGTCACTCCGCATTGCTGCCGTTTCGGTTCGACCCACGTGACGCGCAGCGAGAGTCGCGAAAAAATCGAACCGAGCTTCCTGCGCACCACCGTCCCGGCGACGTTGGCAACCACGACCCTGTCTACCGGCCCGAGCCTCCTCCAATGTTTCTCCACCTTCGCCACGTCCGCAGTCGGCACCGCGGCTCTCCGGCGCCAGGCGCCGTCCTGGTACAGCCCCCACTTCAGGCGGGTGTTGCCGCTATCGACGGCGAGGATCATGGTGACCTCAACGAGAGTACGCCGCTGTGAAAACGCTGGATTCCCCCGGACGAGGCCAGCATGAGCGCACCGTCCTCGGCAACGCCAACGATCCTGCCCTCCGCAACCTGCTTCTCGGCCACGGACAACGCCACCTGCCGACCCTGCCAGGCGTGGCGCCGCAACCATTCCTCGCGAAAAAACGCAAAGCCCTCGCGCGAGAATCGCGCCATCGCCACTGCGAGGTCCTCGAGCAGGGTTGCCAGAAGATCGGTGCGGGATGTGAGCGTTGAAGCGAAGCTTGCGAGGTCTGTTGCCGGCTGGCCGATGCGGTCGCGCAGGGTTTGCTCGAGACGCACGTTGATTCCAATGCCGATGACCGCAGCGCTCGGGCCCTGCATATCCCCCGACACCTCGACGAGGATTCCACCGAGCTTGCGCCCCCCGCAGTAGAGATCGTTGGGCCACTTGACCTGCACCGACTCGACGCCGAGCCGTTCGAGCGCTTGCGCCGAGATTGCCGCCACTGCGAGACTCAAGCCCGCCAGACCACCCGCGCCAGAGGAAAAGCGCCACAGAAGCGAGAAAGCCAGCCCCCCTCCGAGGCTCGAGACCCATTGGCTTCCGCGCCTGCCACGCCCCTGGCTCTGGTGTTCGCACGCCAGGGCCAGGCCAAGCGGGGCCCCCTGGCTAGCGCGCGCGGCAAGCAGGCTGTTGGTCGAGGTGCATTCGTCCAATATCTCCAGGCGCACTTCGGGCGCGGTCTTGGCCAGTCGATCAGCCGTCGCGCCCGCGTCGAGCAGATCGAGTTTCCTGGAGAGGCGGCAGCCCCGCCCGCGCACCTTCTCAACCTGCAGTCCCAGCGCTTCGACTTGCCGCAGAAGAGCCAGGATACCGGCGCGGGAAACATCCAGCATTGAGCCGAGCTTCCGGGCGGAGTGAAACCGACCGTCAGCCAGTATGCGAATCAGGGAAAATTTGGACACACTCATGCCTGGTGCCCCACGACGTTCGCGCGAATACTAGCACCCCGCAGCACTGAGCACCTCGCAATCAAACGCTTGTCTTTGGGGCTTGAGATGCGAACGCGAATCCGCGATGCACCGGGTAAAGGTCAACCGCGGCGTCGACGCAGGATAGATTGGGAAAAAGTCACAATCCTTCGTCGATGCCCGACGCGTCACACGTGATATTTTCCTCCCCGCGAGGATGATTTCCCGAGGGCGAACACCCGGTCGGCCTTGTTGAGTCCCCGCCTTGGTGATATGATGACGTCATAGTTATTACAGCGCCACCAAGGCAGCAATTGGTCTCAGCGGCGCTTCTGGTTGCCCGCCGGCCCAGCAAACGGCGGCTAACGGGGGAAACCCTCCCTTCCCCCGTTTTTTTTTCCGCGCACCGACCGACTGCGAGTATTGCAGTCGGTCGGTGCGCCTATAATCCTCGCAGAATTCTTCCGGTACTTTCCCGCGACCGAATGCTCAGACCCTGGCCTTACGCGCGAATCTTGTGCCATCGCGGGGGAGGTGCGCTCGCGCCGGAGAACACGCTCGCAGGTATAAGAAAAGCAGCGGAGATGGGCTTCGGCGGCGTGGAGTTCGACGTCATGCTCTCTTCCGACAGCGTCCCGGTGCTGATCCACGACGAGACGCTCGATCGCACCACCAACGGCCACGGCGTCGTTGCACGCACTCCGTATCCCGATCTAGCGAAGCTGGATGCGGGCGCCCGGTTTGGCGGCGAGCACCGCGGCGAGCGCATACCCTCGCTTGAACAGGCGACGCGCCTGTGTCTTGCACTGGGCGTCTGGGCCAACGTGGAGATCAAGCCGGCGTCTGGGTTCGAGCGAGAAACCGGACATCTCACCGCCAAGGTCGCTTTGGAAACTTGGCGCGGGACCGCGCCTTCGCCGCTGCTGTCGTCCTTTCATCCCAAGGCTCTCGACGCTGCACGCTCCACGGCCCCGGAGCTGCCCCGCGGCCTTCTTGCCGATCGTCTGGATGCGGGCTGGGCCTCAGCAGCTCGAGATCTCGCCTGCGTCTCCGTTCACTGCAACTGCGCTTTCCTCACCCCGGACCGGGCGAGCGCGGTCCGCGAAGCCGGATACTGGCTGCTTTGCTACACGGTGAACGAGCCGGCGCTTGCGCGCGAGCTTTTTTCCTGGGGCGTGGACGCGATTTTCACCGACCGGCTCGATCTCATTCCGCCGGATTTCAGCTAGAACGGCAGGCTTGCACCGGGCTTGGCCGAACGCAGCACCCGCCGGAATTCAGACTTGATTCGTTCCAGCCCGACATGGTCGTCGGCTTCGAAGCGCAACACGATCACCGGTGTCGTGTTCGAGGCTCGCGCCAGGCCGAATCCATCGGCGTATTCCACCCGCAGACCGTCCAACCGAATGATGTCCGTCGCCCCGGGAAACTCGGCGTGCTTCTGGAGAGATTCGATGACGCGGTATGGTTCGCCTTCGGCGAGTTTCAGGTGCAACTCCGGCGTGCTGACCGAATCCGGAAGCGCATTCAGCGTTGCCGTCGCGTCTTTCGTCTTGCTGAGAATCTCGAGGAGCCGCGCCCCGGCGTATTGCGCGTCGTCGAAACCGTACCAACGCTCGACGAAGAACACGTGCCCGCTCATTTCGCCGGCGAGCGCCGCCTTGCGCTCGCGCATGCGCGCCTTGATGAGCGAGTGGCCTGTTTTCCACAGGCTCGGCACGCCTCCGTGCCGCCGTATCCAGGGAGCGAGGTTGCGCGTGCACTTGACGTCGTAAATTATCTCTGCGCCCGGCTGCCGCGAGAGCACGTCCTTGGCGAAGAGCATGAGCTGCCTGTCCGGGAAAATGACTTCGCCATCTGCCGTGACCACGCCGAGACGGTCTCCGTCGCCGTCGAACGCCAGCCCGATCTCGGCGCCCTGCGCGCGCACGAGCGCCACCAGGTCCTTCAGGTTCTCCGGATTCGACGGGTCGGGATGGTGGTTGGGGAAGCGGCCGTCCACCTCGCAGTAAAGTTCAAGGACTTCGCAACCGAGCCTTCGGTAGAGCTCGCCGGCCGTAGCACCTGCCACGCCATTGCCGCAGTCAACCGCCACCTTCATGGGCCGCGCGAGGCGCACGTCGGACACGATTCGATCGAGATACGCGTCGCGTATTTCGGCCTTGCGGTACTTTCCGTCACCGTACGCGAGGTCGCCAGTCTCTATACGCTGGCGCAGGCGCTGTATGGACTCGCCGGAAAGCGTGGTTCCGTCGAGCACCATTTTCAGCCCGTTGTACTCAGGCGGATTGTGGCTGCCGGTGACCGCCACTGCGCTGCCACACCCCAGCTGGTGTGCCGCGAAATACACTATCGGCGTGGCGAACATGCCGATGTCGACCACGTCCACGCCACTCGCGCGGATCCCTGCCGCAAGCGCCTCCGCGAGCCCCGGTCCGGAGAGCCGGCCGTCGCGCCCGATGGCGATTTCCGGCCGGCGACCGGCGAGTTTCAGCAAGGCAAGCAATTCGCTGCCCAGCGCCTGCCCGATGAGACTCACCCCCGCGTCGGTCAGCGACTTTCCGACAATGCCGCGGATATCGTAGGCTTTGAAAATTTCTGGCGAGGGATGCACGGAGGAGCGCCTTTTCGAGCGCAAATTATCGCACGCGTCCCGGCGCTGCAGCATGTGGCCGGTGCGCCGCTTCGTCAAAAAAGTCCGCAAGCCGTCGCGGCATCCAATCGAGATTCCCCGGGAAGGGACCGCTGACGAAGGCCGCGTGGCCACCTGTCCGCGGAAATTCGCAACGCACCCGAGGAGACACCTCGTGGGCGAGCGGAAGCACGGTCGAGGGCAGAAACGGGTCGTTGCGTGCGTTGAGCAGCAGCGTCGGCACCTCGATGCGTCTAAGCACCGGCTTGCTGCTGGCGCGCGCCCAGTAGTCGTCGGTATCGCGGAAGCCGTGCAGGGGCGCGGTGACGACGTCGTCGAAATCCCGCAGGCTGCGCGCACGACGCATCGCTTCGACATCGAAAAGACCGGGAAAGCGGTGGATCTTTTGCTCGGCCTTTTCCTTCAGGGTCGCCAGAAAAGCCAGGCTGTACACCCGGTTGAACCCGCGGCCGAGCTCATTGCCTGCCGCCGTCACATCCAGGGGTGCCGAAACCGCCGCCGCAGCCGAAACGATGGCCCGCGCCTCGGCATCCTGCCCCAGCCATTTCAGCAGGGCGTTTCCCCCCAGCGACACGCCCGCCGCGAACAGCGGCGCACCGGCCCGGGCACGCAAACGCCGCAGGATCCAGCCTATTTCCTCGGCGTCGCCGCAGTGATAGGCCCGCGGCAGCCGGTTGGGTTCGCCCGAGCAGCCGCGAAAGTGTGGCACCACGAGAGCCCAGCCCCGCCGCAGTGCTTCCCTGGCAAACGCGCCGGCGTAGTGGCTGCGGGAACTGCCTTCCAATCCGTGGAACAGCGCGACGAGCGGCGCCCCGGCCCCGCCGGGCAGCGTGTCGACATCGATGAAATCGCCATCCTGCGTTTCCCAGCGCTCTCGTTTCCATGCAGACACGCGACGTCCCAGCGCGACTGCGTACAGCGTTTGCAAGTTGCCGCCAGGCAGCCACCCGGGGGCGCGGTAGGACGAGCTTGCGCTGCCTTTCAATGCAGGATCTTCGGTAGCTCGGTGCTCGCGCGTACCGCCTGCGGCGCCGGAGAACCGTGGTGCAGGATGATGCGCCAGCCGTTGCCCGTGCGCAGGTACACGTTGGTGGCGGCTACCGGGGGGCGCGGGCGAGGCTCGCCCGGCACGAGGATGTTCTCGTGCACGCTGTGCACGACGAGCATCATGCCGGACAGCACGACCTGATTGGAGATCTGGACCTTGAGCTTTTGGCCGGCGGCGAAGATCTGCGCCCAGCCCGTGCGCACCTGATCGTACCCGGCGAGCCGCGGCCCGCCCGGGTGTATGCAGACGATCTCCTCGTCCTCCGCCCACACTTCCATCATGGACTCGAGATCGCTCGCCTCGAGCGCCTCATAAAACGCCGACTCCGCGTCCTGCGGCGTCGGAAAGTTGCTCTTTTTCACGGCGTGCGCTCCGAGCCGCTTAGCGTAGCCGAAAAAGTGCGGACTGGCCACGCTGGGCGGGGTGCTCAGTCGGGGACCCGGTCGAACCCTATCGCCGATTCGCACCACCTGGCGACGCTGAGCAGCTCCTGCGCGGCCGCCCGCAAGTCGGCGGGAACGTGAATTCCTGAAACTGCAGCCGGCCTCGACATGGCAGGCGATCAGCGGCGCCGCTTGGGCCAGACCTCCGGGTTGAGCAGGTTCGGCGGACGCCGGCCCGAGAGCGCCGCGGCGAGATTCCTGATCGCGACGCTCGCCATGGCGAAGCGCGTGGCGCGCGTGGCGCTACCGATGTGCGGCACCATGACGACGTTGTCGAGCTCGAAAAACCCGGGGTTGAGCTTCGGCTCGCCTTCGAAAACATCCAGCCCTGCCGCGGCGATGCGCCTTGCCTTGAGCGCCGCGACCAGAGCCGCGTCGTCGATGATGCCGCCGCGCGCCGCGTTGACGAGCACCACCGTCGGCTTCATCAGCTCGATCTGCCTGGCGCCGATGAGATGGTGGGCTTGCGGCGAGTACGGCAGGTTGAGGCTGATGAAATCGGATTGCGCGAGTAGCTTTTCCAGGCTCACGTAGCGCGCCCCGGCCGCCTTCTCGACGGTTCGGGAAGCGCGCGAGCGGTTGTGGTAGAGCACGCGCATCGAAAATCCCGCGGCGCGCTTGGCGATCGCCTGGCCGATGCGGCCCATGCCGATGATCCCGAGCGTCGCGTGGTGCACGTCCTGCCCGAGCAGCCGGTCGTGCTTCCAGCCTTCGATCCAGCTGCCGGCTCGCACCCAGCGCTCGCCCTCCGTGATGCGCCGCGCCGCCGCCATCAGCAGCGCCCAGGTGGTATCTGCGGTGGTCTCGTCGAGCACGCCGGGCGTGTTCGTCGCCAGCACGCCGCGCTCGGTGCACGCGGCAAGATCGATGTTGTTGTAGCCGACGGCGTTGTTGCACACGGCCTTCAGGCGCGGTGCCGCGTCGAGGGTCGCGGCGTCGACGCGGTCAGACCCAGTCGAGAGCACGCCCTCCTTGTCGGCAAGTCGCCGTCGCAGCTCGTCGCCGACGAGCGGCCTGTCGTCCTTCTGGTTGTCGTCGACCTCGAAGCGCTCGCGCAGCTTGTCGATGATTTCCCCGAAGGTGGCACGGGTCACGAGGATCTTGGGTTTCACGTCTTCTCCGAACAGCAATTCATGCAACAGGCCGGCAACACGGCGGCGTACACCTGCCACCCTGGGTCGCGGCGGCAACGCGGAATATAAGGTGAATCCGCGGCAAAAGGAAAGGGCGGCCGCAGCCGCCCTTTCCGGTGCGGCGCGACCGGCTCAGCGAGAGTACAGCAACTGCGGCACCCACAGGCCGATGCCCGGAAACGTGTACAGGAGGATCAGGGCGATTACCTGGATTCCCATGAACGGCATCATGCCGGCGAAGATCTGGTTCAGCGTCACATGCGGCGGGGAGACGCCCTTCAAGTAGAACGCCGCCATCGCCACCGGCGGCGACAGGAATGCCGTCTGGAGATTCAGCGCTACCAGCAGGCCGAAGAACAACGGATCGATATGAAAATACGGCA
>JBGQFD010000010.1:0-53544 GCA_041496705.1 Gammaproteobacteria bacterium
ACGTCCTCGTGCTTGCGGCCGGCGGAGGCGTAGATGCCGATCGGCGCGGGGGGAACGTCGGGGCTGAACTGCCAGGCCTCGCCCCCCTCGCCGTCGGGTACCACCCGGGGTGCTTTGTCGTGGAACCTCCGGGGCAGGTACTCCTTCCAGAGGTGGGGAGGTTCGAGGACGTGGGAATCTGCCGACACCAGCCTGTACTCACGTGTCATGGGCAAGCCCTCAGCGCCCTCGCCACACCGGAGCGCGCTTCTCCTTGAACGCTCGGATACCTTCCTTGGCGTCCTCGCTCATGAACACACCCGCCGAGTAGCTCATCTCGTTCTCGAGCGCCTCCCTGAGCGGCAGATCGCGTAGAACCTTGCGCGCTACTCACGGTAATTGCCGAACTGCAGGGCGACGCCGAAGTCCTCCAATAGCTTTGCGTTCGACAGACGGGAGTTGGCTGGCCTGCGCGCCGCCGTTGGATACTCGCTTGAAGGGATCGGCCGGATTCGGGCGGCAGCGTCGAAGCCTTCCAGCCGCGCAATCTCGCTCGCGAACCCGTGCCACGACGTGCTCCCCGACGCGGTGGCGTGATAGACGCCGCGGGCGTCACCGAGCACGCCGGCCCGTTTGTGGAGAATGAGCGCGGTCGCATCGGCCAGAGCGCTGGCCGATGTTGGTGCGCCGAACTGATCGGACACCACGCTCAGCGGGGCCCTCTCCCGCAGCAGGCGCCGCATGGTCAGAAAGAAATTCTTGCCGCGCGCCGCGTATACCCAGCTGGTGCGAAAGATGAGATACGGGCAGCCGGCGCTGCGAATGGCATTCTCCCCGGCGAGCTTGCTGCGACCGTAGGTGTTGATGGGGTTTGGCGTGTCGTCTTCGACGTACGGCTCCCTCTTGGTTCCATCGAACACGTAGTCGGTCGAGTAGTGAACGAAAAGCGCACCGCAGCGCCTCGCCTCCTCGGCAAGAAGGCCAGGAGCCGTGGCGTTGATCAAGTGAGCGCGGTCGGGTTCGCTCTCCGCGAGGTCGACCGCGGTATAGGCCGCGGCATTGACGATGACATCGGGTCGGGAGGACCGGACCAGGGTCGCAATCTGATCGGGCCGCGCCAGATCGAGTTGTGTCCGGTCAGGTGCAAGAACCTCTCCCAAAGGAGCAAACGTCCTCAAAAGTTCCCACCCGAGCTGCCCGCTCCTGCCGGTCAGCAGGATCTTCACGGAAAGGTTTCGGCGTCCCGCAGTCTTGCGCCGGCGGCGTCCTTGGCCGACAGGATGGGTGTGCCTGGGACGGACCAGTCGACGCGTAGCTCCGGATCGTTCCACAGGATGCAACGCTCGTACTCTGGCGCGTAGAAGTCCGTTGTCTTGTAGAGGACTTCGGCGAAGTCGCTGACAACGCAGAATCCGTGGGCGAAACCGACGGGGACCCACAGCATCTCGTGCGAAGCCGCGCTGAGGCGTACGCCTTCCCAGCGGCCAAAGCTGGGAGAGCTGCGGCGGATGTCCACGACCACGTCGAAGACTTCTCCGGCGACGATACGGACGAGCTTGCCCTGCGGCTGGCGAATCTGGTAGTGCAGCCCGCGCAGGACATTGCGTTCCGACCTCGAATGATTGTCCTGCACGAAGCGGGCGCGGATACCCGCGGCCTCGAACTCTCGCTCGTTCCAGCTCTCGAGAAAAAATCCGCGCGCGTCGCCGAAGACCTTTGGCTCGATGAGGAGAACTTCCGGAAGCCGGGTCGGAGAAATCTTCATGCGTCGCGCGGCCCGGCACCTTCGCGCAGGAGCGACAGCAGGTAGTCGCCGTAGCCGCTGTTCTTCAGCGGCGCGGCCAAGGCCTTGAGCTGCGCGTCGTCGATCCACTCCTTGTGCCAGGCGATCTCCTCGGGACAGCCGATCTTGAGTCCCTGGCGGCGCTCGATGGTCTCGATGAACTGGCTCGCTTCGAGCAGCGACTCGTGCGTGCCGGTGTCGAGCCATGCGTGCCCGCGCCCCAGCGTCACGACGTGGAGCTTGCCCGCATCGAGGTAGCGCCGGTTCAGGTCGGTAATCTCCAGTTCCCCGCGCGCCGAAGGCTTTAGCGATTTTGCAATGCGCACGACTTGCTCATCGTAGAAGTACAGGCCGGTCACCGCGTAGCGCGACTTGGGCTTCGCCGGCTTTTCCTCGATGCTGAGGGCGCGACCCTTCGCGTCGAACTCGACCACGCCGTAGCGCTGCGGGTCCTGCACGCGGTAGGCGAATACTGTCGCGCCTGAGGATTTTTTCGCCGCCTGGCCGAACGCGGGCTGCAGGTCGTGGCCGTAGAAGATGTTGTCGCCGAGCACCAGCGCGCAAGGTTCGTCGCCGATGAACTTTTCGCCGATGATGAAAGCCTGCGCAATGCCCCCGGGGCTCGGCTGCTCGGCGTACTGATAATTCATCCCCCAGCGCTTGCCGTTGCCGAGTAACTGTTCGAAGCGCCGCGTGTCCTGGGGTGTCGAGATGACGAGGATGTCCCGGATCCCGGCGAGCATCAGCGTGCTCAAAGGGTAGTAGATCATCGGTTTGTCGTAGACCGGCAGCAGCTGCTTCGACACGACCTGGGTCACCGGGTAAAGCCGGGTGCCGCTGCCGCCGGCGAGAATGATGCCCTTCATGTGGTGCCTCGTTGAGCGTAGTTCTTCTCGATCCACTGGCGGTAGCTTCCGCTCGTTACCGCCGCGACCCAGTCCGGATTGTCGAGGTACCAGGCCACGGTCTTGCGCAGTCCGGATTCGAAACTCTCGGCCGTCTTCCAGCCCAGCTCGCGGGAGACTTTCCCCGCGTCGATGGCATAGCGGCGATCGTGGCCCGGGCGATCTTTTACGTGGGAAATCAGGCTCGAATGCGAGCCCCCGGGTCTGGCTTCGTCGAGCAGCGCGCAGATGGCATTCACGACTTCGAGGTTGGTTCTCTCGCTGTTGCCGCCGATGTTGTAGCTCTCGCCTACGCGGCCGCGAGCGAGCACCTGGCGAATCGCGGAGCAATGGTCGTGCACGAACAACCAGTCGCGAATGTTGCCTCCGTCACCGTATACGGGCATGGGCTTTCGGCTCAGTCCGTTGAGGATCATGAGCGGTATCAGCTTTTCGGGAAACTGATACGGTCCATAGTTGTTGGAACAGTTCAGGGTGAGCGTGGGAAGCGCATACGTATGATGGTAGGCGCGAACCAGATGGTCGGCCGCCGCTTTCGACGCCGCGTAGGGGCTGTTCGGCGCAAACCGCGTGGCTTCGGAGAACGGCGGATCGCCGATTTCGAGGGAACCATACACCTCGTCGGTAGAAATCTGCACGAACCGAAACCGCTCTCGATCCTCCGGGGTCTGCTGGTCCCACCAGGCGCGCGTTTCCTCGAGCAGGCTGAAGGTCCCGATGACGTTCGTCTGCACGAAATCCGCAGGACCCTGTATCGACCGGTCCACATGGCTTTCCGCTGCGAAATGCACTATCGCACGCGGTCCGCATTCCGCAAGCAGCCGTCTCAACGCGCTCCGTTCGCAGATATCCCCGCGTCTGAAGCTATAGCCGGGATTGCTAGCGAGCGATTGAAGATTCGCCGGGTTGCCGGCATAGGTGAGCTTGTCCAGATTGACGAGCGGTTCCGTGCCGTGCTGGAACCACTCCAGGATGAAGTTCGACCCGATGAATCCTGCGCCGCCTGTGACTAGGATCGTCATTTCGCGCTGCGCTCCAGCGCAATGAGCTTTGCGTACTTGCAAAAGCTGTTCATGCAGCCGATGGCGATATGCACCAGTCCGGGTAGTCCGTCCAGAAAGCCCAGGCGGAGCACGTAGAACTTCACAAATCGAAGGATCGGCGAGAATACCAGGCGCACGAGGCTTGCGTGGCGCCCGGCGGCATGCATGGCTTCGGCCTGCAGGCTCGTATACCGGTTTTGCTTGTCTAGATACTTCTCCAGCGATTCTGCGGAATCGTGCAGGAGATCGCCAGCAAGCCGGCGCACCGGCGATTCGGCGATGACCTTCTCGTGCACGGGATCGCTGCTCCAGCGCGCATGGGCCCGGTGAAACAAGCGCACGCTCCAGTCAGGATAGCCCTCTCCGTGTGCCAGCCAGCGTCCCAGGAAGCGGTTGCGCCGCGCGACAGCGTAGACGAAGCCGCGCGGAGACTTAAGCTCGGCGAGAATGGCGTCGCGCATGTCGGCGCTGACCCGCTCGTCAGCATCCACGCACAACACCCAGTCGTGCGAGACGGCCTCGACGGCAAGCTGTTTTTGGGGGCCGAAACCGACCCACTCCTTCTGGATCACGCGCGCGCCATGCCGAGCGGCAAGTGCGATAGTGCCATCGGTGGAACCGGAATCGACAATGACGACCTCATCCACAAAAGTGACGCTTGCCAGGCAGGCATCGAGCTCTGCCTCGGCGTTTCGGGTAATGATCGCTACGGACAAGGGCATGGGGCAAGGGAAGCCGGCAAACCCGTATAATCAGCGGCTTATGCGCGGCATTCTAACCGGTTTCCGCGCTACCGACCGAACCGGCTCGCGAGCGAATGCAAACAATCCTCATAGTGAAGACTTCATCGCTCGGCGATGTTATCCACGGCCTGCCGGTAGCTAGCGACATCCGCCGGCATTTCCCCGGGGCGCGTATCGATTGGATCGTGGAAGAAGCTTACGCACCGCTCGTGGCCTTGCACCCGGCGGTGGCGGGTGTCATCCCCGTGGCACTGCGCCGTTGGCGTCGGCGGTTGTTGATCTCCGACACCTGGCGGGAAATCCGGGATTTCATGCGCCGCGCTGGGACCGAGACCTACGATGCAATCATCGACACTCAAGGTTTGCTCAAGAGCGTTGCGGTGTCCCTGGCCGCCAAAGGCAAGCGCCACGGTTTCGACGCCGAGTCGGTGCGTGAGCGACTCGCGGCGAGCTTCTACGACTTCACGTACGACGTGCCTCGGTCGCAGCACGCTGTCGCGCGCAACCGAGAACTCGCCGCACAGGTGCTCGGTTACCGCATCGGGGACGACGTCGACTATGGAATCAGAGTCCCTGCGCTTCAGGTTGTGCCGCCCCAGCGCTACTGCGTGTTGCTGCACATGACCAGTCGTAGGGACAAGCTCTGGCCGGAAACGGCCTGGTCCGAACTAGGCCGGATGCTGGCTTCGCGGGGACTGGAATGCGTCCTGCCGTGGGGAACCCACGACGAGAAGCGGCGCAGCGAACGCATTGCCCGGGACCTGGCCTATGCACGAATTCCGCCATTCGAGCCGGTTGACCGGCTTGCCGCGCTGCTTGGCGGAGCAGCCGCGGTCGTAGGGGTGGATACCGGACTCACGCATCTCGCGGGAGCTCTGGGCCGACCGGTGACGGCAATCTACTGCAGCTCGGACCCGCGGCTCACGGGAGTTTTCGGCGCCCCGAGGGCGAGGAACCTCGGCGGGCCGGGAGCCGTGCCATCCCCGGACGAGGTGCTGCAGGCGCTCGCCAGCGTCGGGACATTCTGATGTGGCGAGCCGCCTATCGATTGCTGCTGTGGCTCGCATTTCCCTGGATCCTTGCGCGATTGTGGTGGAGGGGACGCGCAGAACCCGTCTACCGCAAGCACCTGGGCGAGCGCTTCGGCTTCTACGGAAACCGCCCGAGCCGGCCCGTGATATGGCTGCACGCGGTTTCGCTAGGGGAAACCCGGGCGGCTGAGCCGCTGTTGCGCGAGCTGCAGCGGCATCACCCCGAATGCGAAATCCTCGTTACGCAGATGACGGCGACAGGAAGGGAGGCTGCGGTTCAGTTGTTCGGGGACGCCGTACGCGTTGCCTGGCTGACGTACGACTACTCATCGGCGGTCCGACGTTTCCTTTGCCATTTTCGGCCGCGGCTGGGCATCCTCATGGAAACCGAGATCTGGTTCAATCTGATCGAAGAGTGCCACAGGAGCGGCGTGCCTTTGATGATGGCCAATGCACGCATGTCGGAAAAATCCGCGCGCGGTTACGCTTTGGTGGGACCTCTGGTCCGCTCGGCGCTGGGTCGACTGGATGCGATCGCTGCGCAGACAGCGGAAGACGCCGCGCGGATTCGCGCGCTCGGCGCAGGCGTGGTCGAGATCACCGGAAATCTGAAGTTCGACGTGGAGCCGGCTGCCGGCAGCGACTCGCTTGCTGCGGAGTTCCACCGCAGGTTCGGCACCCGGCGCGTAGTGCTTGCTGCCAGCACCCGCGAGGGCGAGGAGGACTTGCTTCTCGACGCATGGGAGCGAAATGCCATCGGAAACGCCATCGTGGTGATCGTCCCGCGGCATCCCCAGCGGTTCGAGGAAGTCGCCCGACTGCTGTCGTCACGTGGTCTCAAGTTTGCACGACGCAGCAGCAACGCGCCGTTGGACCCGGCCTGCGAATTCGTTCTCGGCGACAGCATGGGAGAGATGGCCGCCTACTACCGCGCCTGCGACGTCGCGATCATTGGCGGCAGCCTGCTCGCCTACGGCGGACAGAACCTGATCGAAGCCTGCGCAGCGGGCGTACCGGTGCTGACCGGACCCCATACCTACAATTTTTCCCAGGCCACCTCCGCCGCCATCGCGGCGGGCGCTGCCCTGAGAGTGAAGGATGCCGAGGAGGCGGTCCGTCAGGCGCGGGCGCTTTGCCAGGACAGTGCTCTGCGAGAGCGTATGGGCAGGGCGGGTGTGGAATTTTGCGCGGCGCACCGGGGCGCCTCGAAGCGCACGCTCGCCATTTGCGATCGGCTATTCGCCACAGCAGAGACCGAAACGGTCAGTTCGCCCCGAGCAGGCGGTTGATTTCAGCCATTTCGGATTCGCCCAGACTTCCCGCCGCGGCCTTAAGTCTCAGACCGTTGAGAATCGTATCGTAGCGCGCTCTGGAGAGGTCGCGCAGGGTGCTGAAAACTTGCTGCTGGGCGTTCAAGACATCGATGTTGATGCGCACGCCGACTTCGTAGCCCAGCTTGTTGGAGTCAAGAGCGCTGCGCGTTGAGACGAGCGCCGCCTCCAGCGCCTTGACTTGAGCCCGGCCATTGGTGACACCCAGGTAAGCCTGGCGCGCCGACAGCGCCGCCGCGCGCCGGGAGACTTCAAGGTCCTGCTGGGATTTCTCTCGGTTCGCCACGGCCTGCCGGACCAGCGAGCTGGCGTTGCCGCCCGAATACAGTGGCAGGGCAAGCTGCAGGCCGATGATGCGCGTGGTCGTATCCGATGGAGTGTTGTTGACTCCTGTGGCGCTGACGCTCGAGGAACTCGATCCGGCGCTGCCGACGAGGTTCAGTGTCGGCATGTGTCCAGCCCGCGCGCGCTCGATTTCCCGAACCGCGATTTCGAGCGCCGCTTCCTGAGCCAGAACCGGATAACCCTGGCGTGCCGCTGCGTTTGCCCATTCCTCCATTGAGTCGGGGTTGGGTGAATTGAGCTCCACGTTGGGCTTCAAGGGCTCGAGTCCCTCGGGGTACTTTCCGATGATCTGCTGCAGAGCCTGCTTCTTGATCTCCAGATCGTTCCGGGATGCTATTTCCTGCGACGTCGCTAGGTCGAACCGCGCCTGAGCTTCGTGGGTGTCGGTAATGGTGGCCGTACCGACCTCGAAGTTTCGCTTCGCTTGCGCCAGTTGCTCGGAGATCGCGACCTTCTGGGCCTGGATGAAGGCAAGTCCGTCTTGCGAGGCGAGCACGTCGAAATACGCCTGCGCGATGCGCACGATGAGATCCTGGGTGGCCTGTCCGAATGTTGCTTCGGACTGCGCTGCCCTGAAGCCCGATTCCCGGTAGGCCTGGATGCTCTGCCAATTGAACAACGGCTGGGTCAGCGTCACGGTGTAGCCGTTTGAATTGCCTTGGCGGGTCGAACTTGGGGAAGCGCCACGGAATGAAATGTCTATATCGTTGTATTGGGTAAAGGCAGTCGCGCCCAAGGTAGGAAGGATCTGGGCGAGTCCCTGGGGCAGGCTTTCTAGGCCTGCGTCGCGGGTGGCACGGGCTGCCGCGTAGCTGGCATCGTTCGCCAACGCGTCGCGGTATGTTTGCAGGAGATCGGCGGATTTCGCAGGCACGGCGGTCAAAAGCACTCCCAGCAGCAGCGCTGCGCCCAGACGCGAAAGGAATGCCGGTGCCGGCACGTCAATATGCTGCGCGCCGACGCGGCCGGTTCTTCGCATTTCTAGAACTCAAAACGAACCGGCTGCAGGGCGTTCTTGAGCGGCGCGAGGCAAGTCTCGAACAGGTTGACCGCCGGACAGGAGCCCCCGGGCAGGCAGGTCAGCAGCTGCGCCTCCATCACCGGCGGATCGCCCACTACTGCGAACAGGCGCCCACCGGGTTTCAGTTGAGAAACGAAGGTGCTCGGCAGCACGGGGGTCGAACCGGTCAGGACTATGATGTCGTAAGGTGTATTCGGTCGCCACCCGTGGGCCGCGTCTCCGAGTTCGGTTGCCACGTTCTCGATTCCGGCCCGCTTCAAATTCCGTTCGGCGAACGCCTTGAGCCGGGGGTTGATTTCCACCGAAAGCACGTGTTGCGCGCGTGCGGCAAGCAGCGCCGCGAGATAGCCGCTGCCGGTTCCTACCTCGAGCACATTTTCGGTCTTCCTTACGGCCAATTCCTGGAGGATGCGCGCTTCCAGCTTGGGCTGCATCATTCTTTCGTCCGGACTCGAGTTCTCGAACAGAGGAATTTCGAGATCAGAAAAGGCAAGCGCCCGGTAGGTTTCCGGCACGAACGCCTCGCGGCGAATCACGTAGAGAAGATCGAGAACGTCCTGATCAAGCACTTCCCAGGTCCGGATCTGCTGCTCGACCATGTTGAAGCGGGCCTGTTCGACGTTCATGATGTACTCGTGTGCGAAGGCAGCGATTTTAACATTGTTGAGAAGGGCTTCCGGTGGTAGCCGTCAGTCCAGGGTCTCCCTGTATCGGGCAAGCGCCACCAGACCCGCGGCAAGCAGAAACGCGCCGATCGGCCAAAGACTGGGCAGGACTTCCGGTACTCCATTGCCTTTGAGCAGGATGCCTCGCAGGATTCTCAGGAAGTGGGTGAGTGGAAGGACCTCGCCAATCCATTGCGCCCAGATCGGCATTCCGCGGAAAGGAAACATGAATCCGGACAGGAGTATCGAAGGCAAGAAGAAAAAGAAGGCCATCTGCATTGCCTGCAGTTGGTTCTTCGCAAGCGTGGAAAACGTGAAGCCAACTGCCAGATTTGCGGCGATGAATACGATGAGCGCTATCGAGAGCAGGAGCAAGCTGCCGATCATCGGGACACCGAACAGGAGCTTTGAAGCAAGTAGGATGATCGTTACCTGCAGGTAGCCTACGATGATGTAGGGGACGATTTTTCCCGTCATCACCTCGATGGGGCGTACCGGTGTTGCCAGCAGGTTTTCCATGGTGCCGCGTTCGCGTTCGCGCGTCATGGCGAGCGATGTCATGATGACCATCGTCATGGTGAGTATCGTGCCGACCAGTCCCGGGACAATGTTGTACTGGGTGATACCCTCGGGGTTGTAGCGCCGCTGTACCCGCATCTCGAAGGGAGCCGGTCCCTGAACCAGAACTGCGAGCGGCCCGGTCAGGTCGTGGTTGAGGGCGGTCTGGTTGAGCACTGCCAGCGCCGCGAGTGCGTTGCCCGTTGCCGCGGGATCGGTTGCGTCCGCTTCCACCAGCAGTACGGGACGATCGCCGCGCTGCAGTGCCCTGGAGAAATTCTCCGGAAACGTGACGAAGAACTGCACGACCCCCAGTTGCAGGAGCCGCTCGCCCTCGGCCGCAGTGGCGACCGATTGATTCACACGGAAATAGCCGGTGTTTTCCATCGCCCTCACGAAACTGCGGGAGAACACGCTGTTGTCCGCGCTGAGTACCGCCGTGGGAAGCGCCTTGGGATCAGCATTGATGGCAAAGCCGAACAGGATCAGCTGCAAGATCGGTATGCCCACTATCATGGCGAACGTCAGGCGATCGCGCCGCATTTGCATGAACTCTTTCGACATCACGGCGACAAAACGCGCCCAGGAAAAAATACTCATTGGAGATTTTCCGGTGCTAGCTGCATGAGACGGATGAATGCATCTTCCAGACTGGACGCGACGCGACGCCATTCGAGATCGGTCCTGTTCCGGTGCCTGGCGATCGCTCTCTCGAGCCTAGCGGCATCGGTGCCGCTGACGTGCAGGGTCGCGCCGAAAGGGACCACCATGTCGATTCCCGGCGAGTCGCGCAATTCTCTAGCTAGCGTAGTGATCCCGTGGCCGCTCACCTGCCAGGTAGATAGGCCCGACTGGCGGGCGATTTCATCGGCGGTTCCCTGCGCGAGCAGCCGACCGTACGCGATGTAAGCAAGTCGATGGCAGCGTTCCGCCTCGTCCATGTAGTGCGTACTCACCAGGACCGTGAGCCCGTGCGCGGCGAGCTCGTGTATTTGATCCCAGAATTCCCGGCGCGCTTTGGGGTCCACACCCGCGGTGGGCTCATCCAGAAGCAGCAGCTCAGGACGATGAATCAGACATGCCGCGAGCGCGAGTCGCTGCTTCCAGCCGCCTGACAGTGTCCCGGCGAGCTGACCCGGGCGCGAACTCAGCCCGAGGCTCGCTAGCGCATCGGAGACAGCCCGCTTGCGCTGGGGCACCGCATAAACGCGTGCGATGAAGTCTAGATTCTCCTCTATGGAGAGTTCTTCGTACAGAGAGAAGCGCTGGGTCATGTAGCCGACGCGCCGCTTGATCGCGGCCTGCTCTCGGCGCAAGTCGAATCCCAGGCAGGTTCCGCCGCCTGTTTCGGGCGTGAGCAGTCCACACAGCAGGCGGATCGTGGTGGTCTTACCGCTGCCGTTCGGTCCGAGAAAGCCGTAGATAGTGCCGCGCGGCACCGAGATGGCAAAGTCGTCCACGACGCGCTTCCCGGCAAAGCTTTTCGAAAGACCCCTTACGTCTATCGCCAGAGATTGCGCAGCGCTGCCCGTCATTGCAGCCTCACTTCAACCGGTTGGCCGGGGTGCAGCTTCGTCGCGTGCGCCGGCGCCGGGCGTGCTTCGACCAGAAACACGAGCTTGGCCCGGTTCTCCCTGCTATAGATGACCGGGGGGGTGTACTCGGCCTGGGGCGCGATATAAGTGACAGGCCCTGGCACCGGTTCACCGCAGCCGTCGCACAGAACGCCGACCTGTTGTCCCAATCTTATGGAACCCAGCATTCTCTCCGGAACGAAGAATCGGACCTTGATATTGGCAGGCGGAAGGAGGGTGACGACCGGGGAACCGGCGGGAACCCATTCTCCCTGGACATACAGAGTGTCGGTGACCCGCCCGTCTTGCGGAGCCCGCAACGATTTCTGCGTCAATCTCCACTCGGCTTGGGCGAGCGCCTCGCGTGTGGCCCTGCTGGCGGCCTGCGCCGCCCGAATCTCGTCGGGCCGGGCCGATAAGCCCGCCGCCGCCAGCTGCGCTTGCAATTCTGTCACCCGGGCGCGATCGCGGTCGCGCGCCGATCGGGCGGCGTCCGCCGCTTCCCTTGAAACGAAGCGCTCGCGCACCAGTGCTTCCTGCCGTGCCAGATTGCCCTCTGAAAGGGACAGGCTGGCCTCTGCTTGCGCGAGCTGGGCGCGGATGGCATCGATCTCCTCGGGGCGTTTTCCTGTGAGCAGGTTTCGGTGCTGCGCTTCGGCTTGGCGGAGTTGGTCTTCGGCTTGGCGAAGCGCTGCGGTTTCGTTGTCCTGCTCGAGCGCGAACAAGGGATCGCCCCGCTTGACTGTGGCGCCGCGCGCCACGAGAAGGCTTGCCAGCTGCCCGGAGATCGGGGATGCAACACGCAGGTATTCCCCTTCGACGTAGCCCTGAAATACCGTGCTGGTTTGGTCGGCGCAGCCTGCGAATGCCGATGCAAGCAGGAGCGTAGGGATGCGTTTCATGGTAACCGGTCCAGTGAAGCGGGCCTTTGCAAACCGTCGAGCACGAGCGTCAGGTAGCTGTCGAAATAGCGTTCGGCGCGGAGCGGCTCGTTCTCGAAGCTTCGGAACGAATGCTGCCACAGCATCATTAACAGGACGGGCCCCATCATCGCACGTGCTGTGGGCTCAGCATCGATCGCGCGAAACTCTCCCTGCTGCATACCGCGCCTCAAGATTCCCTGCATTACCGCTAGCCCGCGGCAGATCACTTCCTCGTAGTAGAACCGCGCCAGCTCCGGAAAATTGCCCGACTCTGCGATGATCAGCTTAGGTATCCCCGACAACAGCGTGTCACCCACGTTGCTCCAGATTCCCTTCACCACCGATCTCAGCAATTCACTTGCGCTGCCTCTGAATTGCCCGACCAAGCCTTCCGCTTTCTCGATGACCGGCAAGATTCCGCTGCGCACCACCGCTTTGAACAACTCTTCCTTGTTATCGAAATAGAGGTAGAGGGTTCCCTTGCTCACTCCTGCGCGGGAGGCCACGTCTTCCAGACGAGTTGCCGCGAACCCGCGCTCGACGAAAAGCTCTAGCGCTGCCTCGAGAAGCTCGTTCGGCCGGGACTCCTTGCGTCGGGTACGGCGTAGGCCGGGCCTGGTTTTCTCGCTCGAACTCATGGGCCACTAATGACTGACTGGATAGTCATTAAAATACTGGTAACATTGAAAGTCAAATTCAACTAAAGAACTGCAGCGCGAGGCTTAGACCTAGACCGATGGGATCCGGGGATGGTCAGCCCAGAGCTCAGCCGCGCTCGGTGTCAATGATCGCTCGAGGCGAACGCGGTTGTGGCAGCGCACCCTGGTGGCCAAATGCAGTCATCAGCGCATACCAACCCGCTGCCGCACCCACTCGTGATTCGGGCCGGGCTCCCGATCAAACAGGTACACTTGAAGCGCACCTAGTGATGACTCACAATAGCCTGCGGTGACAACAACCTATCGACACGGGGTGACCTAAGGGCAGCCCCCGACGACGGGACCTGATTCCTTCCATGCACATATCCCAGGAACGCTATGCTGATGCTCTGGTTCTTGCTCTTGCCGGGCGCATCGACAATAGCACCACCGAAGGCCTCAAGACAGGGCTGGATTCCTACGTTGCTGCCTGTCGATCTGAGGGCGACAGGCTGATACTGGACTTTTCCAGGGTCGAATACATCAGCAGTGTCGGCTTACGTGTCCTGATGCTCGCGGCCAAGCAATCTCGGGAACAGGGTGGAACGATAGTCGTAGCGGCCATGCAGCCGGTGGTCCGTGAGATATTTGAGATCAGCCGTTTCAACCTCGTTTTTGAATGCTTTGGATCCGTACGAGAGGCCCTTGCCAAGCTTTCCCCGGCGGGTCTCGTCGCCTACGATGCGAAGCGCGGTGAGTGACCGTGGCCGGGCTGCGGGTGACGTTCTGGGGAACACGAGGTTCAATTCCAGTCGCCCTCGATTCGGCATCGATCCGCGACAGGCTCGCTAAGGCCATTGTCGCTGCAGCAGGCAGGAGCCTGGACACGCACGACAAGGCTCGCGCGTGGGTCGACAACGAACTTGACTTTGCGGTCTCACACACCTTCGGCGGCAATTCTGCATGCATTCAGCTAGACGGAGGTGGCAAGGAATACGTTCTGTGCGATCTAGGCAGTGGCGTCCGGGTTTTCGGACACCACGTTCTGGCCCGGCACGGCCCGGCACATTCCAGTGTGTACCACGTGTTCATGTCGCACCTGCACTGGGATCACATCATGGGATTCCCATTCTTTGCGCCAGCATACGTTCCCGGCAATACCATTCGGATCTACGGATGCCACGCGGAGCTTGAAAGCGCGTTGCGCCGACAGCAGGACGCCCCATTTTTTCCGGTACCGTTTCACCGTCTCGGCGCTACCATCGAGTTTCAGGTGCTGCAGCCTGGGCGCAGCTATGACATTGCCGGCTGGAGCGTCACTGCAAAATTGCAGGCCCACTCCGGAGATTCCTACGGATACCGATTCGTGCGGGACGACAAAGTCATCGTGTATACCACCGACTCCGAGCACCGGCTGGATGATCAGGTTGCCGTGGAGGGTGCAGCAACCTTTTTCGCCGACGCGGACTTGGTCATTTTCGACGCGATGTACTCTCTTGCCGAGGCCGTTTCCGTGAAGGAAGACTGGGGGCATTCAAGCAACGTGGTTGGCGTTGAGCTTTGTCAGCTTGCCGGCGCCAAGCATCTGGTCCTCTTCCATCACGAGCCCGCAAACAACGACGAGAGAATCGCTCAAGTCTGGCGGGAGACGGTCCGCTACGAGGAAATCTCACGAAGCGGCGCCCCGTTGCGAATTTCGGTCGCGTACGACGGCTTGGAGATCGAAGTCTGACGAGCCCAATAGCGTTGCGATCTGCCGGCTCGGAACCGGACCCCGGCGCAGATACCTCGGGCGGGAACGGTCGCCAGCGGAGTTCATTCAGATTGCGCGGTGTCAGGGCTGGGCTGCTGCTGCTCGTCTTGCTGGTGCCACCGGTCGCCTGGCAGGACATGCCAGTTATCGGGGCGGTGCGCCTGGCCTGGCTGGATACGTACCAGCTCATTCTTCCTCGAGAGCGGCGTTCCGCGCCGACGGTGATAGTCGCAATCGACGAAGCGAGTTTGAATCGGTTTGGGCAGTGGCCCTGGCCCCGCAATCTAGTGGCACGCCTGATCGATCAGCTTCGTACAGCCAACCCTGCGGCAATCGGCATCGACATCCTTTTTGCAGAGCCTGATCGTCTGTCCGCCGACAGGCTCGCATCGCTTCTGGACCCGTTCGATCCGCGGTTTGCCGAACGCTCGACGAGGGCATCGCAAAACGATCTCGTTCTCGCAGCCTCAATCAGGGCTGCACCAGTCGTGCTTGGGATTGCGGGCATCGACGTGGGCATCAGTTCCGAATCCGCACCGTTCACGCCGTCGCTTCGACAGGGGGCTGACGCAAGTACGTCGATGCTTCGCTATTCTTCGGCCCTTCGCAGTTTGGCAGAAATTGACTCAGCAGCACGGGGCCACGGACTCTTGAGCGCCGAAACGGAAGCGGGTGTTGTCCGGCGAGTTCCCATGGTGGCCTTGATTGGCACAAATCCGGTGCTGCCGTTGAGCCTTGAGATGCTGCGGGTGGCGAGCGGCGAGCCGTATTTCGCCGTACGCGGGAACGCAGCCGGCCTCGAATCGGTCGCCATCGGCAATCTCGATGTGCCAATCCAGAATGATGGACGTTTGTGGGTTCACTACACCCCTCACGACGCAAATCGCTTTGTGTCAGCGGCGGATGTGCTGACCGGGGATGCGGACACATCGCAGTTCGATAGTAAGCTCGTCCTCCTGGGTGTTACCGGGCTCGGACTGATCGACTACCAGACGACTCCCCTTGGGGAGCGCATGCCGGGAATCGAAATTCACGCTCAGGTGCTTGAGAACATCTTCGACGGGGAGCTGCTCGCGCGTCCGCGCTGGGCGCCCTGGGCAGAGGGAGTTGCGTTTTTGCTGCTGGGCGTTGTGGTCATTTATTCTGTCCAGCGGGTTTCGCCGGTGCGTTCAATATTGTCGCTCGCTCTCCTGCTCGTCGCTCTTGGCGCACTGGGTCTTGCCGCCTACTGGAGTGCCGGGCTCCTCGTGGATGCTTCCGTTCCGGGTACAGGGCTCCTGCTTCTGTTCGCGGCCATGCTCGCCGAGACCTTGTCGGAGGCAAATGCGCAACGTCTGCTTCTGCAGGCGAGGTTGCAACGCGAGCGCGAAAGCGCAGCGCGCCTTGCCGGAGAACTCGATGCTGCCCGGCGCATCCAGATCGGCATATTGCCGCGCTCTGACACGGCATTTCCCGGTGAGAGGCGCTTCGAAATATCGGCTTCCATGGAACCCGCGCGCGAGGTGGGCGGGGATCTTTACGATTTCTTCATGCTTGACCAGGACCGCTTGTTTTTCATGGTCGGGGACGTTTCCGGAAAGGGGCTGCTAGCCAGCATTTTTATGGCTGTGAGCAAAGCGCTGTGCAAGAGTGCGGCTTTGCGTCGGGGCCAGCAGGTGGGTGAACTGCTTCGTGAGGCTGGCGGAGAGATTGCGCGCGAGAATCCGGAGTCCTTGTTCGTTACGGTATTTGCGGGCATCCTCGATGCGCGCACCGGCCGTATCGAGTATTGCGGTGCCGGGCATGAACCGCCGTTCGTCATATCTCCGGAAGGGCAAGTTTCGCGATTTGGCCCGAGCGATGGACCGCCCTTATGCGTACTCGATGGATTTCCCTACACCGCCGCCGAATATCGTATGGAACCCGGAACTACCCTGTGCTTGGTTTCCGATGGAGTTACGGAGGCGGTGAATGCATCAGGCGAGCTCTATGGGGCGAACCGGCTGCGTAGCTCCATAGAGCGCGCCCGGGGCGCCAAAAGTGCAGTCGCACTTGTCGGCGCAATCCGGACTGACGTGACGACTTTCGTGGCGGGGGCGGATCCCGCAGACGACATCACGCTCTTGGTATTGCGCTGGAATGCGCCTAGCGCACGCTGATTTCGACTCGCCGGTTGCGCGCTTCGGGGGAACCGTCGGCGGTCGAAACAAGCGGCTCGCGGCGGCCGCGTCCCGCCGTCAAGATCCGCTGCGCCGAAATGCCCATGCCTACCAGGATCGATTTCACCCGCTCGGCCCGCTGGAGTGAAAGGGTGTCATTGGAAGGGTCGGAACCCACCAAATCCGTGTGGCCGATGACTGTGATATCCGGGGCCTGGCGACGCCCCATTTCGGCAAGGAGACGCTTTACTTCGAGTTTCGACTGTTCGGTGAACTGGTCGGTACCGCTTTCGAAGTAAAGCATGAAAGAGATGGGGCGTGGCGGCTGGGCGCCTAGGGCGTCGCCGAACATTTCTTTTACTTCGCCCTGCGCTGCCTGACTGCTCTGAATGCTGCCGTCCGGGGCCGTGCGGGCCGTTGCATAGGCGGTGTTGAGCACCGTACCGCCCTTGGGGTTCTGAACGACCACGGTGCCGACTTTGCCATCCTTGTCCGGTAGCAGGACTATCAAGTCTCTGTTGGGAGTCGCGCAGCCGCCGAGAATCAGCGCGATCGAAATTAAGGCAGCGCAGTGCGGGTACTGCATCGAATCGGCAACCGGGGTTAGTGGCCAGTCTGCACTAGAAACTCGGTCCCGCGAACTCCGAGAATGGAAGACGGTGTCCTGACTTTCATCGCTTCCGGCGATTGTTTTGCAATCTTTCCCGAGACGACCGCGAGGGTTCCTCTACGCAGCGTGGTGTCGAACACGCCTTCATGCGTCGTCGAGTTGAACGCGTAGCGCTCGATCGCCAGCACGCTGTTAGGTCCGACCGAAAGAAGCGAGTTATCGATGAACGCTATGCCCGCAGAGCCGTCGGCTCCGGTGACCACGGTGTCGGTTGACTGTAGACGCGTTCCTACGCTCGCGACCAGTCTTTGGCCACCCCGCTCGACATATACGGTTCCCTTCGTCACTTTGAACTGGGCGATGTCGTCTGCCCAAGCTGCGAGCGGGACAAGACCAAAGACGAATGCAACGGCGACCCTGCGAATTGCGGCCAAGTGAGTTACCAGCATGACAGACCTCCAAGGTTCGAGCATTCACAGTCGATTCGTGCCGGACCTGCTCGGCAACGCAAGCGGGCCCTTTGTTTCTATAATACCCAAACGGCAATTTTCCGGCTTGCCCCGTCCATGGCCAGTGCTCCTCTCTCGCGTTTTCCCGCCCGGATGGACTCCATGGAAGAGGTCCGGTCGTTCGTCGAAGGCGCCTGTGCCGCAGCGGGCGTTGACCGGGAAGACTGCCTGAAGGTGCTCCTGATCGTCGAGGAACTATTCACGAATACTGTCACCCACGGCTACGGGGGAGAGAGCGAGTCGCCCGTGTGGCTCGCCTTCGAACCGGGCGAAGGGGAATTCACCCTTCGTTACGAAGACGCAGCCCCGAAGCACAATCCGTTCGGGGAGTTCCGGCCGCTGGATACGGCAGCGATGATCGCGCAGCAGCCAGTGGGGGGGCTAGGATTGAAGCTAGTGCGCTCGTTGGCTACGGGATCCACGTATCGTCGCGAGGGTGAGCGCAACTGCATTCGACTCACATTCGCGCTGCGGCGGCGCAGCTGAGCGGCTTGCCAAGCCGATTGGCTTTGTTGTACCTTGCAAGACGGCAACGTAGGGGTCCTGAAGCGAGTTTTCTCGTATCGCTCGGGTGAGAGCAAACCCTTCGAACCTGACGCGGATAATGCCGCCGCAGGGAAGCGTTGAAGGTAACCTTTCCGCTCCCTTCGGTCGCTCAACCCGAGAGGAGTATTCAATGAACGCGAATCCGAAGTTCCTGGCCCAGACTGCACACGTCGATGAAGCGGCGGTGAAGGCGCTACCGAATTCCCGCAAAGTCTACGTCGAGGGGTCACGACCCGACATCCGTGTGCCGATGCGGGAGATTATTCAGTCGGAGACCCCAGCGAGTTTCAGTGCCGAGAAGAATCCGCCGATCCACGTCTACGACACCTCGGGTCCCTATACCGATCTGCAGTCGAAAATCGACATTCGCGACGGCCTGGCTGCCCTGCGCGCCGCTTGGATCGAGGAACGAGGCGATACCGACGCACTTCCCGGCCCGTCGTCGACGTACGGCGTTGAACGGCTCACCGATCCGGGGCTCGCCGAGATGCGCTTCAACCTCAAGCGCGCGCCGCGTCGAGCGAAGGCCGGCGTGAACGTGACGCAGATGCACTATGCCCGAAACGGCATCGTCACGCCGGAGATGGAGTTCGTCGCGATCCGCGAGAACCAGCGGCGCGACGCCATGTCGGACCTGATCCTGAAGCAGCATCCGGGACAGAACTTCGGCGCAACCCTTCCCAGGGTGATCACGCCCGATTTCGTTCGCGACGAGGTGGCGCGCGGCCGCGCCATCATCCCGGCGAACATCAACCATCCGGAATCCGAGCCGATGATCATTGGACGGAATTTCCTCGTCAAGATCAACGCCAACATCGGCAACTCTGCTGTTACCTCGGGCATCTCAGAGGAAGTCGAGAAGATGACGTGGGCGATCCGCTGGGGCGGCGACACGGTTATGGATCTCGCCACCGGTAAGCACATCCACGAGACGCGCGAGTGGATCATCCGCAATGCTCCGGTGCCTATCGGAACCGTGCCCATCTACCAGGCGCTGGAGAAAGTCGACGGCAAGGCCGAAGATCTGACCTGGGAGATCTTCCGCGATACGCTGGTTGAACAGGCCGAACAGGGTGTCGACTACTTCACCATCCATGCCGGAGTGCGGCTGCCCTTCATCCCAATGACGGCGAAGCGCATGACCGGGATCGTCTCGCGCGGCGGCTCGATCATGGCAAAGTGGTGCCTCGCGCACCACAAGGAGAGCTTCCTCTATGAGCGATTTGCGGAAATCTGCGAAATCATGCGGATGTACGACGTGTCGTTTTCGCTTGGCGACGGCTTGCGCCCGGGCTCGATTTACGACGCCAACGACGAGGCGCAGATTGCCGAGCTGAAGACACTGGGCGAGCTGACCGACATTGCGTGGAGCCATGATTGCCAAGTCATGATCGAGGGGCCGGGCCACGTTCCCATGCAACTCATCAAGGAGAACATGGACCTGCAGTTGAAGTACTGCAAGGAAGCGCCGTTCTACACCCTCGGGCCGCTCACCACCGACATTGCCCCTGGATACGACCACATCACCAGCGCGATCGGAGCGGCAATGATCGGCTGGTACGGTACTGCGATGCTCTGCTACGTCACGCCGAAGGAGCACCTTGGGCTGCCGGACAAGGACGACGTCAAGGACGGCATAATGGCGTACAAGATTGCCGCGCACGCTGCCGATCTGGCCAAGGGTCATCCGGGTGCGCAGATTCGCGACAACGCGTTATCCAAGGCGCGTTTCGAGTTTCGCTGGGAGGACCAGTTCAATCTCGGTCTTGATCCGGACAAGGCGAAATCCTTCCACGATGAGACGTTGCCGCAGGAAGGCGCGAAGCTCGCGCACTTCTGTTCGATGTGCGGACCCCATTTCTGCTCGATGAAAATCACGCAGGACGTACGCGATTACGCCGAGAAGCATGGGCTGTCCGGGCCAGAGGCGCTCAAGAAAGGCATGGAGCAGAAAGCCGTCGAGTTCGTGAAGAAGGGTGCGGAGATCTACACCAAGGCCTGAGCCTTTCCGTTACACTCGCGGCGGCCGGCTCTCCTGCCGTCCTTTCTATTCTCCCGAGGGGAAGCTTGGATTTCGTTCTTCTTGCAAAGGCACTTCTCCTCGGAGTCGTCGAAGGCTTGACGGAGTTCCTGCCGGTCTCGTCGACCGGTCACCTGATTCTCGCCGGCGATCTGCTCGGCTTCAGCGACGAGAAGGCCAAGGTATTCGAAATCGTCATCCAGACGGGCGCGATGCTTGCGATCGTCTGGGAATACCGCGGCAAGTTCTGTCGCGTGCTCGCAGGACTCGCCTCCGATCGAGCAGCCCAGCGTTTCGCGATGAATTTGCTCGTAGCGTTCATGCCTGCTGCCGTGCTGGGACTTGCCGTCGGCAAGCTGATCAAGACCTATCTGTTTCATGCCGTGCCCGTTGCGCTTGCTTTCATTGTCGGCGCATTCATTATTCTTTGGGTGGAAAGACGTCAACGCGATGCGGTGATTGAAAACGTGGACGATATGACTTGGAAGGACGCGTTGAAAGTCGGCGTTGCCCAGGCGTTTGCGCTGATCCCGGGTACCTCGCGTTCCGGCGCCACCATCATCGGCGGAATGATTTTCGGGCTTTCGCGGCGCGCGGCGACCGAGTTCTCGTTTTTTCTCGCGGTGCCGACGCTTGTCGCCGCCGGCGCTTACGATTTCTGGAAGAACCGCGCCCTGTTCGATTGGGACGATCTGGGCATGTTCGCGGTCGGCTCGACCGCGGCATTCGCATCGGCGTTCCTGTGCGTGCGCTGGCTGTTGCGCTACATCGCCAGCCACGACTTCACGCCGTTTGCCTGGTACCGCATCGCTTTCGGCGCCGCCGTGCTCGTGACGGCCTGGACCGGGCTGGTGAGCTGGTCGGCAGGCTAGAAGGCGGCAACACCACCGTTGGATCGCGGATCGGTCCCGCATTCGAGCGTGCTGTTCGCGTCCCGGACGATGACCCCCGCATGACCGACGATCTCGTCGTGGTCGACCACCACCTCGACATCCTGCCCCATGCGCTTCAAATGCTCGGTCATCTCGGGTGAAAAGCGCGACTCTAGTTTCAAGTTAGTACCCCCAGATTGGTGCAGAAAGAACTACCGCTGCCTGCGAAACGGACACGAGGCGGAGTGTGCCGCACTAAGGCGTCTGAGTTGACTTGTATCAATTGCGTTTTGCGGGTGCTTTCGACAAACTAGGCCACTGTTCCGCACGTCTAACGAGATTGAAAGCCGTATGAACGCACTGCTGCGATTTTCATCCGTGATCGACGCCGCGAACGAACGGATCGGCAAGATCGCCGCCTGGTTCGGTTTGCTGGCCGTGATTGTCTGCACGGTGAACGCGACATTTCGCTACACCCTCAACATGAGCTCGAACGCCTGGCTCGAGATCCAGTGGTACTTCAATTCCGTCATGTTCCTGCTGGTCGCCGCTTGGGCCCTGAAGCGCAACGATCATGTGCGCATAGACGTCATATCGGGAAAGCTTTCGCAGCGAGCGCAAGCGTGGATTGATATTTTCGGCGGGTTGTTCATGCTGCTTCCTGCTGTGGTGACTATCGGTTGGTACAGCTGGCCATCGCTGGTGAGTTCCTGGCAGATCGGCGAGCATTCCTCCGACCCCGGCGGG
Source organism: Gammaproteobacteria bacterium (assembly GCA_041496705.1). Lineage (GTDB taxonomy): Bacteria > Pseudomonadota > Gammaproteobacteria > Burkholderiales > SG8-39 > VBDM01. The sequence continues at coordinate 21,735 of JBGQFD010000010.1, forward strand.
CTGATCCGCTGGCCGATCAGGCTGCTCATCCCGGTCGGTTTTGCTTTACTCGCACTCCAGGGGGTATCCGAGGTCATCAAAAGGATCGCCTTCCTGAAGGGACTTATGCCGTATCCCGCGGAACGTAAAGGGGGAGCGGTCTGATGTCCCTGGAGTTGATGGCGCCGCTGATGTTCGGCGGCCTGGTGGTATTTTTGCTGATCGGCTACCCGGTCGCGTTTTCGCTCGCGGCGACTGGTCTGTTCTTCGGACTGGTCGGGATGGAGTTGGGCTTACTGCACCCGTCGCTGCTGCAGGCGCTGCCCGAGCGCGTGCTGGGCATCATGGCGAACTCGACCCTGCTCGCGATTCCGTTCTTCACGTTCATGGGACTCATCCTCGAGCGCAGCGGCATGGCCGAAGACCTGCTCGACACCATCGGGCAATTGTTCGGCGCGATTCGCGGCGGGATCGCCTACGCCGTGATCTTCGTTGGTGCCCTGCTCGCCGCGACCACCGGCGTGGTCGCGGCCTCGGTGCTCGCCATGGGGCTGATTTCACTGCCGGTGATGATGCGCTACGGCTATTCCAAACGGCTGGCGAGTGGCGTGATCGCGGCCTCGGGGACGCTTGCGCAGATCATCCCGCCGAGCCTGGTACTGATCGTGCTGGCCGACCAGATGGGCGCATCGGTCGGCGATCTCTACGAAGGCGCGCTCGTGCCCGGACTGACGCTCACCGGGTTCTACGCGCTTTACGTGCTTGCCGTGTCGATCTTCGATCCAACGGCGGCGCCCGGTTGCCCGCCCGAGGCGCGCACCCTGCATGGTGGCGCTTTGGTGATCAAGGTTTTTACCTCGATGGTCCCGCCGCTGGTGCTGATCTTCCTCGTGCTGGGAACGATCTTCATCGGCGTGGCGACGCCGACGGAGGGCGGGGCAATGGGGGCAAGCGGCGCCATCATCATGGCATTGGTCAAACGCCGGCTCGACTGGAGGTTGATGAGGCAGGCGGTGGAGTACACCGCGAACATGACGAGCTTCGTCATTTTCATACTGATCGGCTCAACGGTTTTCAGCCTGGTGTTCCGCGGCGTGAACGGCGATCTCTGGGTGGAGCACCTGTTGACCGGGCTCCCCGGAGGTGCGCTCGGCTTCCTGATCGTGGTCAACGTGATGATCTTCTTCCTTGCCTTCTTTCTCGACTACTTCGAGATTGCCTTCATCATGGTGCCGTTACTCGCTCCGGTGGCGCAGAAGCTCGGCATCGACCTCGTCTGGTTCGGTGTGCTGCTCGCGGTAAACATGCAGACCTCGTTCCTGCACCCACCCTTCGGTTTCGCCCTGTTCTATCTGAGGAGCGTTGCCTCAAAGGAGATCAAGACGTCGGATATTTACTGGGGAGCGATTCCCTTCGTGTGCATCCAGATCCTGATGGTCGCGATCGTCATCGCGTTCCCCGGTATCGTTACCAGCCACGTGTCCAAGGCCTCGGGCGCGATCAGTGGCACCGGCGCGGACGAGATACGCCGCCAGCTTGACATGCCGGCGGTTCCCGAGGCGCCGGTGAGCGGGTCTGGAGACGCCTCAAAGCCTGGCGACAGCAAGGACGATGCTAAGAGCGAGATCGAAAGGATGTTGAATCAGCAAAAGTGACGACTCCAGCAGCTGTGCCGCAGGAACCTTCGTCCTGAGCGCGGCGAAGCATCTGAAGAATAAAAAGCCCCGCCGCAGCGGGGCTTTGTGAAGGCTCGCGGCAGCTACCTCTTCGCGGCCGGATTGGTAGGATTGGTGAGCAGGAAGGTAGTCAGGTTCTGCTCGGCAACCCGGTGCCAGAGGAACTCGTCCTCGCGGAATTTCTTCCACGGCTCGTAGATTTTCTTCCACGAGGGATTCTTTTCCGCCTCTTCCTCGTACATTTCGAACGAGGCCTTGTGCGCGGCTTTCATGATCTCCGGCGAGAAGGAATGCAGCTTGACGCCGTTCTTGACGAGGCTCTGCAGCGCCCTGGGGTTCTTGTAGTCATACTGGGCCATCATGTCTATGTTCGCCTCGTAGCAGGCAGCTTCGACCACGGCCTGGTATTCCTTGGGGAGTTTTTCCCATTCCTTGATGTTCACGAAAAGCGAATACATCGAGCAGGCTTCCCACCACCCCGGATAGTAGTAGTGCGGCGCAATCTTGTAGAACCCGAGCTTCTCGTCGTCGTAGGGACCGACCCATTCGGCGGCGTCGATCGTGCCGCGCTCGAGTGCGGGATAGATGTCCCCACCCGCGATCTGCTGCGGCACTGCGCCCAAACGCGCCATCGCTTCGCCGCCGAGGCCCGCGATACGCATCTTGATGCCCTTCAGATCCTTGACGGTCTTGACCTCCTTGCGGAACCAGCCGCCCATCTGGCAACCGGTGTTGCCGGCCGGAAAGGAGATGATGTTGAAGTCGCGGAAGAACGCGCGTACCAGTTCGAGGCCGCCGCCGTAGTAGATCCAGGCGTTCTGCTGTCTCTGGTTCATGCCGAAAGGCAGGGTCGTATCGAAGGCGAAAGTCTTGTTCTTACCGACGAAATAATAGCTCGCGGTGTGCGTGCACTCCACGGTTCCCTGTTGCACCGCGTCTACCGTGCCGAAAGCTGGCACGATCTCGCCCGCGCCGAACACGCGGATCTGGAACTTGCCGCCGGTGATTGCAGCGACGCGCTTGGCGATGGTCTCGCCGCCGCCGTAGATCGTGTCCAGACTCTTGGGAAAGCTCGAGGCGCAGCGCCAGCGGATTTCGGGCAGGGCCGGCGTCTGCGCCACGGCCTGCGCCGCTGCCGAAGCTGAAATCACGCCGAACCCAGCACGCGAGAGAAATTTTCTCCGATTCATTTAGCCCTCCATCGATGCTTGTCGTTGGGAAAAAACAGCTTAGAACTCGCTGTGCTCATACCCTTGCGCACAGTCAAGATTAAGACTATCCGGTCCAGACGGTCTTGCGGCGGATATTGCGAGACATCATGACGTAAGGTCTTTCTCAGGGGGATTAGCCGAACGGACCCTTTTCCTGCCCTTCATGCAACTCCTGAAACGCAGCGCAAGTCCGAGTGCATTAACCGTGCCACCAGTTTTCGCTGGCCCGCGCCGAATCCGCCACAAGGCAGGGTCAGTCTTGAATCCAGGGGAGATTCGCGACCCGCCAGCCGCCCACGCTGCTGCGATGCTCATGTGCGTCCTTGTCGCCTTCGAATCCCTGGAGAATGTTGAATGCTTTCGCGTAACCGGCTTGCTTGGCCGCAACGGCGGCGTGATGTGATCGCGCCCCAGACCGGCAAAGAAACAGGACCGGCGCGTCGGTATTCGGCACCTGTTTCTGCAGTTGCTCGAGGAATCTAGCGTTGCGCTGTCCCTCTGGGTAGGAATTCCACTCGATCAATAGTGAATCGGGAATGTGGCCAACAAAATCCCATTCGGGCTGCGTGCGCACATCGACGAGTTTGGTACCGGGTATCTGTTGCATGAGAGTACGCGCTTCTACCGGGAGCAGCGCGCCCGCATACGGAAGTTTCATGGTTTCCGCGCGCTCTTTGGCACGGGCCAGTATATCGTCTGTAGAGTCCATAAACGGAAGTGCCCGTGAGCGTAAGAGTGGATGTGTTCGTTTAGTTTAACGCACTGCCGCAAGCTGCCGTCGATGCCTTCGCACTGGCCTGGTGCGTCTAGTCCCTCCCGCGCGCCGGTTTGGTGCACTACGCCCCCCCGGATCGCTTATGGCACAATGTGCTGCCTCTTTCGCACCCGATGGCATGGAATCTGCAAACAATTCGACCCATCTGGCGCTTTTCCGGTTCGCAACCCACATAACAGTCTGCACTTTAAGGAGATCCCGCAATGGCAATGTCTGCCAGTGACGTACTGAAATTGATCAAGGAGAAGGAGGTCAAGTTCGTCGACCTGCGCTTCACCGACACCCGTGGAAAGGAGCAGCACGTCTCAGTGCCGGCCAAGGCATTCGCGATGGACAAGTTCGAAAGCGGGCATTTTTTCGACGGTTCTTCGATCGCTGGATGGAAGAGTATTGAGGCCTCGGACATGCTGCTGATGCCCGATCCGGATTCCGCGCGAATGGATCCGTTTACCGACGAACCCGTGCTCAACCTGAGTTGCGATGCGGTGGAACCGGCGGATGGGAAAGGCTACGACCGCGATCCGCGCACCATCGCCAAGCGCGCCGAGGCATACCTCAAGTCCAGCGGCCTAGGCGATACCGCCTATTTCGGTCCCGAGCCCGAATTCTTCATTTTCGACTCGGTGACCTGGAGCGTGGACATGTCCGGCTGCTTCGTGAAAATCAAATCCGAAGAGGCGCCCTGGTCGTCCGGAGTGGAATACGAAGGCGGCAACATGGGCCATCGGGCCCCGGTAAAGGGAGGCTATTTCCCGGTGGCGCCGGCCGACTCTCAGCAGGACATCCGCAACGCAATCTGTTTGGCGCTCGAGCAGCAGGGGGTCGAGGTCGAGGTACATCACCACGAAGTCGCTGCAGCCGGGCAAAACGAGATCGGCACGAAGTTCAACAGCTTGGTGAAGCGCGCAGACTGGATGCAGATCCTCAAGTACACGATTTGGAATGTCGCGCACTCTTATGGGAAGACTGCCACGTTCATGCCCAAGCCCATCGTGGGTGACAACGGGTCGGGGATGCACGTGCACCAATCCGTGTGGAAGGACGGCAAGAATCTCTTTACCGGTAACGGCTACGCAGGCCTCTCCGACTTTGCGCTTCACTATATCGGGGGCATCATCAAGCACGCTAAGGCCCTCAATGCGATCACCAATCCCGGTACGAACTCCTATAAGCGCCTAGTCCCTGGGTTCGAGGCGCCGATCAATCTCGCGTATTCGTCGCGCAACCGGTCGGCGGCGTGCCGCATTCCGCTGGTAACCAACCCCAAGGCGCGTCGCGTGGAAGTCCGCTTTCCCGATCCCACCGCCAACCCGTATCTCGCGTTTGCCGCGATGCTCATGGCGGGTCTGGATGGCGTTCAGAACAAGATTCATCCTGGCGATCCGATCGACAAGAACCTCTACGATCTGCCCCCGGCACAGGCCAAGAAAGTCCAGAATGTCTGCTCTTCGCTCGATATGGCGATCGAGCATCTCAACAAGGATCGCGAGTTCCTGACGAAGGGCGGAGTGTTTTCCGACGACATGCTCGATGCGTACTGCGCGCTGAAGATGGAAGAAGTCACCCGCTTCCGGATGACTACCCATCCGGTCGAGTTCGACATGTACTACAGCTCCTAGAGGAGCGGGCTGGGCCCGGGCCAGCCGAGCCAGAACGAGGAGGACGGCGCGCCCGCCAAGGGCGTTTCGTCCTTTTTTCATTTGAAATCATGGTTATTTTGGCCTACACTTAATTCTCCCAAACGGGTCTGGGGGAGGCATGGCGTTGAGCAAGGGATCGATCGGCTTGTTTTTTCTCGCGCTGGTTGCGCCTTGCGGGCACGCACAGAGCGAGGTCTACAAGTGTCCCGACGCGAGCGGGCGGCCCACCTACACGAACGTCAAGCGCGACACCATCGGCAAGAAGTGCACCCTGGTCAGCAAAGAGGTATCGGTCGTCCCAGCGCAAAGACCGGTGCGCTCCATGCAGTCCCCGGGCACCACCGGGTCCGCGGCCGTACGCAACGAAAACCGGCGAAAGATCATCGAGTCGGAGCTGGAGAACGAGCAGCAACTGCTTACCGGGGCGAGGCAGCAACTTTCCGAACAGGAGGGAGTCCGCAGTGGGGACGAGCGCAACTACGCCAGGGTCCTCGATCGCTTGAGACCTTTTCAGGAAGCTATCGACCAGCACAGCAAGAACATCGAGCAGCTTCGCGCCGAACTCGACCGGCTGAGGTAAGTTCAACGCTCCGGCCCGGATCGATCGGGCTCTTGCAGGACGATGAGGCCCTACCGTGGGCTTGCGGGTGTGCCAGTTCACAGCATCCGTCTGTCCTCGCACGGGAAATTCAAGCATGAGTGCCGAGGCATTCTCCGGTTTGGAGTTGCTCGCTACGGGTGTCGTGGTGCTGAACGGCGAACTCCAGGTCAGGTACGTCAACCCTGCCGCTGAGGCATTGTTCGCTACCGGTCGCAGGGGGCTGCTGGGGCAGTCCTTTCCCGCACTTTTCGCCGATTCCATTCCGCTCGAGGGACTGCTGCGCCAAGCTCTTCTGGAGGAACGAGGTTTTGCCGACCAGGATCTGATCCTTACCCCGCCTGGACAGGAGCCGCTGCATCTCAACTGCCTTGTCACGCCCCTGGAATCTCCAGCCGTGGCCTTGCTCCTCGAGCTGCGGCCGATTGACCAGCGACTGCGCATTGAGCGCGAGGAACGCCGGCTCAACCAGCATCAGGCAAACCGCGAACTGATTCGCAATCTCGCACACGAAATCAAGAATCCCCTGGGCGGCTTGCGCGGCTCGGCCCAACTGCTCGAGCGCGAACTCGATCGCCCGGCCCTGCGGGAGTACACCCGCGTGATCATCAAGGAGGCCGACCGGCTGCAGGCGCTGATGAACCGCCTGCTGGCGCCACACCGCCCAGCCAGCCAGGTGCCCATGAACATTCACGAGGTGTGCGAGCGGGTGCGCAGCCTAATTCTCGCGGAATTTCCGGAGGGAATCCGGGTCGAGCGTGACTACGACGCCAGCCTCCCGGAATTCCGCGGCGACCCTGAGCAGCTCATCCAGGCCGTCCTCAACATCGTGCGCAACGCCGCGCAGGCGATCTGCAGGAGTGCTGGACCGACGCCGCCGCGTGGCGGACGGATTCTGCTTCGAACGCGGGTCGCACGGCGCGTTGCCTTGGCCCGGCACCTGCACAAGCTGGCATTAGAATTGCAAGTGATTGACAACGGTCCGGGTGTGCCGGCAGAAATCCGCGACAGAATCTTCTTCCCTCTAGTGACGGGCGGAGAGGGTGGAACCGGGCTCGGACTGACACTGGCGCAGACTTTCGTCCAGCACCACCAAGGGGTGGTCGAGTGCGAGAGCCAGCCTGGAAGGACCTGTTTCCGTATCGTGCTGCCGATACGCGGAAGGACCACCGCATGAGACCTGTCTGGGTCATTGACGACGATCGTTCGATCCGCTGGGTATTCGAGAAGGCCCTCGCCCGCGAAGGCATTCCTTTCCAGACCTTCGCCCAAGCCAACGACGCACTGGATGAACTCGCGGCTGCCGGCGCGCCACAGGTTCTGGTGTCGGACATTCGCATGCCGGGAACTACCGGGCTGGAGCTGTTGCAGAGCGTCAAGCAGAGATTTCCGAACGTCCCGGTGATCATCATGACCGCCTACTCGGACCTGGAATCGGCGGTCGCTGCGTTTCAGGGGGGGGCTTTCGAATATCTTCCAAAACCATTCGACGTCGATCAGGCGGTTGAGCTGATTCGACGCGCGCTCGAAGAGAGTGCGCGTGAGGACAAGAAGGAGGAAACTCTCGCGGTTTCGCCGGAGATTCTCGGGCAGGCCCAGTCGATGCAGGAGGTGTTTCGCGCCGTAGGCCGGCTTTCCCAGTCCGGTGCCACAGTGCTGATCACGGGGGAATCGGGGACCGGAAAGGAACTCGTTGCGCGCGCGCTGCACCGCCACAGTCCACGCTCGGACAAGCCATTCATCGCCATCAATACTGCGGCGATGCCCAAGGACTTGCTCGAGTCGGAGCTGTTTGGCCACGAACGGGGCGCGTTTACGGGTGCGCAGTCGATGCGCAGAGGGCGATTTGAGCAGGCCGAGGAAGGCACGCTCTTCCTCGACGAAATCGGTGACATGCCTGCGGAACTGCAGACGCGCCTGCTGCGCGTGCTCTCTGACGAAACCTACTACCGGGTCGGCGGTCACCAGCCGATTCACGCCAACGTTCGTGTCATTGCCGCCACCAATCAGGAACTGGAAGCCCGCGTGCGGGCAGGGCTGTTTCGCGAGGACCTCTATCACCGATTGAACGTCATCCGCCTGCGGCTGCCTTCGTTGCGAGAACGCCGCGAGGACATCCCGCTGCTAACACGTCACTTTCTGGCAAAGTCGGCGCACCAACTCGGCACCGAGCCGAAGCGCCTTTCGGAGGCGGCGATGGCGTACCTCTCTGCGCAGGATCTGCCAGGAAACGTGCGGCAGCTCGAAAACGTTTGCCACTGGCTCACGGTAATGTCTCCTACCCAGATCGTCGAGATTAGCGACTTTCCTGCGGACCTGCGCGAGACGCGTCCCGCCCTCGCCGCCGATTGGCTCGCGGCGCTCGCGCAGGAAGCCGACCGGCGGCTCGCCAGAGGAGACACCAACATCATGGACGACCTGTCGAGGAGCTTCGAACGAACTTTGATCGCCAAAACGCTCGTCCACACGGGCGGCCGGCGCATCGAGGCGGCCGGTCTTCTCGGTATCGGTCGCAACACGATTACCCGGAAGATTGTGGAACTGGGCATTGAGGCCGGCGATCCCTCCGACGCCACGAAACCCGATGCGGCCTAGGACAATTTGGAAGGCAGGGAGAACGCAGTGAACCTCGCGCCTTCTGCCCCTTACAGCGTGGAATTTCCCGCCGGAGTGGAAATCCGTGCAGAACCTCTACCCGGGCAGGACCGCATTCTGAGTACGGCTGCCCTGGGCTTCATCGCCAAACTGCATCGCGCGTTCGAGACCCGCCGGCAGGATCTCCTGGGACGGCGCGCGTCGCGCCAAAGCGAGTTCGACGCGGGAAGGCTGCCAGATTTCCACCCCGAGACCAAGCGCATCCGTGAGTCGGCATGGCGCATCGCGCCGCAGCCGGCGGACATGCTGGACCGCCGGGTGGAGATCACTGGGCCTACGGACCGGAAGATGGTCATCAACGCGCTCAACTCGGGGGCCTCGACGTTCATGGCAGATTTCGAGGACGCCAACTGTCCTACCTGGACCAACATGATCGGCGGCCAGGTCAATCTGCACGACGCGGTGCGACGCACGATCGGATTCGAGCAGGGTGGCAAGAGCTACAGGCTCAACGACCGAGTTGCGGTCCTGATTCCGCGCCCGCGAGGCTGGCACCTCGACGAGAAGCACGCGCTGGTCGACGGCAAGCCTGTTTCCGGAGCCATCTTCGATTTTGCGCTCTATTTTTTCCACAATGCACGGGAGCTGCGCGAGCGTGGCACCGGCCCCTACTTCTACCTGCCGAAGATGGAATCCCATCTGGAGGCGCGTCTTTGGAACGACATATTCAAGCTGGCGCAAGATGAACTGGGTGTACCACAGGGGACGATCAAGGCGACGGCGCTGATCGAGACGGTGGTGGCGGCGTTCGAAATGGACGAGATACTCTGGGAACTTCGCGAGCATTCTGCCGGACTCAATATCGGGCGCTGGGACTACATCTTTTCCTGCATCAAGAAATTCCGCGCGAACCGCGAGTTTTGCCTGGCCGACCGTGCGCAGGTGACCATGACCGCACCGTTTATGCGCGCCTACGCGCTGCTCCTTGTCAAGACCTGCCACCGGCGTGGGGCGCCGGCGATGGGGGGCATGGCCGCGAAGGTCAGCAAGGAACTGTTCCGGACACTGCTGGCCGAGGAATTGCCCAAAGTGAGATTGCACCTGGGCGAGCCGGCGTGGAAGGCCGGCAAGTACGAATCCGCCGCGCAGCTTTTCGACCGTATCACTACCGACGACCGATACGTCGAGTTTCTTAGCCTTCCCGCGTACGACTACGTCGCTTGACCCATGGCGGCGACGATCCGATCGTGGGTGAGCGGAAGGTCGCGCACGCGCACGCCGAGCGCGTGCGCGACTGCATTGGCAATCGCAGCTGCCACGGGGCCTTGAGCGGCTTCCCCAGCGCCGACGGCAGGGAAGTCCGGGCGGTCGATCAATTCGACTTCGACAGAAGGAACTTCGCTGAATTTGAGGATCGGGTAGTCTTCCCAGCCCAGGCTGGCGATCCCATGGCTACCGAGCCTGACCTGCTCCTTGAGTGTCCAGCTGGTCGATTGGATCGCACCGCCCTCGATCTGGTTGATCACCCCGTCGGGATTGATGACAAGTCCGACATCTACCGCGACCACGAGGCGGGTCACGCGAACCTCGTGGTCGATGCGAACTTCCGCGGCGACCGCGCAATAGGCGCCGAGATTCTTGTATTTCGCGAACGCCAGGCCGTGGCCGCGGCCTTCTTCGGATCTCCAGCCGCTCCAATTGGCGCGCCGCGCCACCTTTTCGATGACCGCGCAGGCTCGTGGGTCCTTCAGGTGGCGCAGCCGGAACGCGACCGGATCCATTTGGGCTGCGGTAGCGAGCTCATCCATGAAGGACTCGATGGCGAACACGTTCGCGTACGCACCCAGGGATCTAAGTGCTGACGTGCGCACCGGCATCTCTCGAACGTAGTGATTCACGACGCGCTGGTTGGGGAACTCATAGAGCGGGATCGAATTGCGATCGGCAGCGCCGGCCGGAAGCGGCATGTTGATGGCGGAAGGTCGGCTGAAAGGATTCGCGATGTGCCACGCGGCGAGCAACGCGGGATGGTCCGAGCGGCCCGGCCGGGCGCTGTGACCGTTGCTCCACAACTCGTGCTGCCAGTCGGTGATGTTGCCCTCCGCGTCGAGCGCCGCCCGCAGGGTCAGGGCCATGGCAGGCCCGCAGGGCGCCCAGCCAAACTCGTCATCGCGCATCCACTGCAGCAGCACCGGTCGCCCGCCTGCCGCGCGCGCAAGCAGGGCGGCATCCAGGGCAACGTCGTCGGCGCCGTTGTGACCATAGCAGCCCGATCCTTCGGCGTGTCGCACGACGATCGCGTCCTTCGGCATGCGCAGCGCCTTCGAGAGGTCCGCTCGGAGATTGAAGATTCCCTGGCTGTGACTCCACACCGTGAGTTTGCCGGCTTCGAAGCGGGCAAGCGCGCAGGAGGGGCCGATCGACGCGTGCGAGATATACGGTTTGGTATAGGAAACCTCGAGAATCTTCGCCGAGCGGCATTTTGCGCCTGCATCGCTCTTTTCGCTGATGACTCGGTGATCGATCGCGTGTTCCTTCAGCCACGCATGAATATCGCGGGGAAGAGGTTCCGCCTTCTCCCACTCCGCGGTGCTGCGCAGGATGCGCTGCGCAGCGACGGCGGTTGCCTCGCGCTCGGCGAGGACTCCGAGAAAATCTCCGTCGCGGACGATGGCTACGAATCCCGGTATCGATTCGGCCTTGCTGCCATCCACGGAAACGAGTTTCGTGAATCCGTACTCTGGCCGCACCACGCGGCCGTACAACATGCCCGGCAAGACCATGTCCTGGAGGAAGCGGGGCCGCCCGGAAACCTTGTCCGGCAGGTCCCGGCGCGGCGCGGGCTGCCCCACCACACGATAGTCGCGCGGACCTTTCAACGGCAATTCGATGTCCACATCGCAGTCGAGGAGACCCTCGTCCGAGCACTCCCAGAAGCTGGTGCTCCGATGACCGGCGTGGACGGTTCCGTCGACGACGCGCAGGTCCGCGATGGAGGCTCCCAGACGCATCGCTGCGCGCGCAAGAAGCAACGCCAGAGCCTGGGCGCACGCCTGGCGCAGTGCCGTGCCCGAATCCTGTATCGACAGGCTACCGGAGGTGACACCCTCGTCAGGGCTCCTGCTCGTATCGGCGGGAATCATCTGGATTCTCTCCAGGGCGACACCGAGTTCCTCCGCTGCAATCTGGGCAAGGGCCGTCAGAATGCCCTGCCCGATTTCCACCTTGCCGCTGGAAATGGAGATCGTCCCGTCGCGATTCACCCGCAGCCACCGGGAGAGACGCGGATTCTTCTCCAGGCTGCCCGGACGCTTGAGCGTGGCTTCGGCGACCGTATTCACGATGCCGTTTCCACAGCTGCACGCATGACCGCGCGAACGACGCGATTGTGCGAACCGCAGCGACACAGATTGCGATCCAGAGCGGCGCGAACGACTGCCTCGGTGGGCGCAGGGTTGCTTTGCAGGAGGGCAGCGGCGCTGATGAGGATGCCGCTTGTGCAGTACCCGCATTGTGCCGCTTGTTCGTCGAGGAACGCGCGCTGCAACGGGTGCAGTTCGCCGTCCTTCGCCAATCCCTCCACGGTAACTACGCTTTTCCCAGCGATGGACCAGAGCGGCGTATCGCACGATGGCACGGCGTGGTTATCCAGGAGCACGAAGCAGGCGCCGCACTGACCGCTGCCACAGCCGAAGCGCGAGCCCTTCAGCCCGAGATCATCGCGCAACACGTAGAGCAGCGGCGTGTCAGGGCTTGCGACAATCTCGGTGGCGACTCCGTTGACGCTGAAGCCGAAGCGCTCTGGCATGGGGAAAGGGTCAGATGCAGAATGCGCGTGCAAACCTAATCGACCTTGGCTCCCGAGAATTTCACCACCTTGGCCCATTTTTCAATGTCCTGTTCCATGAACTTCCCGAATTGCGCGGGCGTCATCTGCATGGGGACTGCACCCTGCTTGGCCCAGGTTTCCTTGACGTCCGGCAAGCCGGTGATGCGGCGAATTTCTGAATTGAGCTTGTCGACGATCGGTTGCGGCGTGCCCGCGGGCGCCATGAACCCCAGCCAGATCACGGCTTCGTAGCCGGGAACGCCGGCTTCGTTCAGCGTCGGGACATCGGGCATGATGGAAGAACGCGTTGCTCCAGACGTGGCAATGGCGCGAACTTTGCCGGCGCGCGAGAGCTGCGCCATGGTGGTAATCGCGTCGAGCATCATTTCCACGTTGCCCGCGAGAACGCTGGTGCGAGCCTCAGCGCTGCCTTTGTGCGGGACGTGCACGATGTTGACTCCGGCCATCGCCTTGAACAGCTCGCCGGCCATGTGATACGGCGTACCCGGGCCCGAGGACGCGTAGTTAAGTTTTCCCGGCAGCGACTTTGCGAGCGCGATCAGTTCCCTGAGATCCTTGGCGGGCACCGAAGGATTTACGACGAGCAGGAGGTCGGAATAGTTGATCGGGGAAATCGGCGCGAAATCCCGCATCAGGGTATAGGGCTTCTTCGTAAACAGCGACTCGTTGACGGTGTGTGTGTTCGACATGGCGAGAATCGTGTAACCGTCGGGGGTCGATTTGGCCACCGCCTCGGTGCCGATGATGGCGCCGGCGCCAGGCCGGTTCTCGATCACGAACGCCTGGGAAAAGGCCTTTTCCAGCCTGTCGCCGAGGAATCGCGCGTAAATATCGGCCGGGCCTCCCGGCGAATAGGGCACCACGATCTTCACCGGCTTTGAAGGATAAGCGGATTGAGCGAGGGCGCCGTTCATCAACAGAACTGCAGCCGCCACCGCCGCGATGCCGCTGCACGACCTAGTCAGAAGCTCCATCTCTTTCTCCTTTGCGGTTTGCGCGTTGTCGTTGTTTGTGATTGTCGCGTCGATTCTACAATCAGGTATCGGCGGTTTCCAGTTCCGCCATGATCGGTGCGTGATCGGAAGGCCGCTCCAGCCGGCGCGGGCCGGTGTCGATTACGCAACTGCGGCAGCGCGAGGCCAATTCCGGCGCGAGCAGGATATGGTCGATGCGCAGGCCGAGACCCCGCCTGAAGGCGTTCATGCGGTAATCCCACCAGGTGAACGATCGCTCGGTGGGGGCGAGCGCCCGGAAGCTGTCCTTGAATCCGAGAGCGAGGAGGCCGCGAAACGCTTCGCGCTCGCTGGGGCTGCACAGCACTTGGCCCTCCCAGGCCCGCGGATCGTGGACATCTTCGTCCGACGGGGCGATGTTGTAGTCGCCTAGAACCGCGAGGCGCGGATGACGTCGGAGCTCGTCCTCGAGCCAGTTCCGGAAGGCCGCGAGCCATTCCAGCTTATAGCGGAATTTTTCCGAGGCTAGTGCCTGACCGTTGGGGACATAAGCACATACGACGCGCAGTGCGTCCCCGTCGTTCTCCAGCGTCGCTGCGATCACGCGCTTCTGGTCGTCAACTAGACCCGGAATGCCGGTAGAGACGTTCGTTGTCGGCAACTTCGACAGTATTGCGACGCCGTTGTAGGCTTTCTGTCCCGACCACGCGCAGCCGTAACCGGCTCCCTCGATTTCTTCAAGTGGGAACTTGCTGTCCTCGAGCTTCGTTTCCTGGAGGCAGATCGCGTCCGGGGACTGCTTTGCGAGCCAGTCGAGCAGATGCGGCAGTCGCACCTTGAGCGAATTGACGTTCCATGAGGCGAGCTTCATCTGCACGGCGCTGCAGCGGAGGCGCCCGCGTCACTTCTCGCCAGCGCTATCCTGCGACCCTCTGGAGTCACCGCCGGGCTGCGTTCCGGCCCGTGTTGGCTCCGAAGGAGGCGCCAGCTTACGCAGTTTTTCGAGCGGCACCTGTGGTCCGGAAGACGGGTAACCAGCCGTGTCGAGCAACTCGGTGTAGAGATCTTCGTGGAATCCAGATTGCCTCTGGCCTCCGACCACCAGGTGCGGCAGCTGGCTCTTTCCGGAAAGGTTCTTCAGCTCGTCAAGATCCTCCTGAGTGACGACGCTGACCTCCCTGAAGGGAACCCCGCGCCTGACGAGGGCGGCGCGGGCCTGGTTGCAAGGGGCTCCGCAATCCGGAGACGTGCGGAGCGTGACCGGAAAATTCTTCGCCGCAAGCTGGGTGGCGTACGGAAGGTTTGCGGCGTCGACCGCGTCACCGCCGGAAAACGCCTTCTTCTGGACGTTCTTGGCCCCGGGCGGAGGAGGCGTCTGCGTGTAATGAACCTTGCCCTCCTGGTCGACCCAGCGGTAGATCTGCGCCCAGGCTACGGGGGCAACGCATGTGACTGCGATCGTGAGCACCAGCAAGCGCATGCGAAGACTCTGTGATGAGGCACCGGAAAGACTGGCCAGCGCTCCCGCGTCAACGCGCATCGCCCCATGACGCCCAGGCTCGGGAAATCGCTGCCTCACGCGGAAATCATACCATTGTGGCGAAGCAGCGCGTCGATGCGCGGCTCGCGACCCCGAAAGGCCTTGAAGGAGTCCAGTGCGGGTCGGCTGCCGCCGACTGCTAGGACTTCCCTGCGAAACCGGTTTCCGGTACTCGGGTCGAGCACGCCGCGTTCTTCGAACATGCTGTAGGCGTCCGCCGACAGCACTTCGGCCCACTTGTAGCTGTAGTAACCGGCTGCGTAGCCTCCGGCGAAGACGTGTGAAAAATTGCTCAGGAAGCGGTTGTAACTTGGCGGCATGCTGACTGCCACCCGTGCTCTGATCTGGTCGAGGAGTTGCAGGGGCGTAAGGGGACCCTCGGGATCGAAATCGTGGTGCAGGTGCATGTCCACCAGCGCGAACTCGATCTGGCGCACGGTCTGCATCCCTGACTGAAAGTTCTTCGCCGCCAGCATTTTTTCGAACAGTTCGCGCGGCAATGGCTCGCCGGAGTCGACATCCGAGGACAATTGCCGCAGCACTTCCCACTCCCAGCAGAAGTTTTCCATGAACTGCGAGGGGAGTTCGACGGCATCCCACTCGACGCCGCGTATTCCCGAGACGCCGGCATGGTCTACTTCGGAAAGGAGGTGGTGCAGCCCGTGACCGAACTCGTGAAACAGGGTCATCACCTCGTCGTGGGTGAGCAGCGTGGGCCGGTCGCCGATGGGTGCGGGGAAATTGCAGACGAGGTGGGCAACCGGGGTCTCCAGGCCGCCCCGGATTCTCTGGCGGATTACAGCTTCGTCCATCCAGGCGCCGCCCCGCTTGGACTCGCGCGAGTGCAGGTCGAGATAGAATTGCCCAAGAGTGTCACCGCCTGCCGTGGCGATTCGGAAAAAGCGCACGTCCGGGTGCCAGGTTGCCGCCGAATCCTCGATGACGCGGATTCCGTAAAGAGTCTCGACCAGCCCGAACATACCGTTCAGGACCTTGTTCTCGGGAAAGTACTGCTTCGTTTCCTGGTCGGAGAAGGCGTAGCGCTGCGCGCGCAACTTCTCGGAGGCGAATGCTGTGTCCCAGGCCTCAAGTCGCACAAGGCCGAGTTTCTGGTGCGAGAATTCCTCGAGCTCCGCGTAGTCGTTGCGCGCGTAAGGCAGTGCCCGCTCCGCCAAGTCGTCCAGGAACCGGAGCACGGCGGCGGGAGCATCCGCCATCTTCGGTACCAGCGACAATTCTGCGAAACTGCGATAGCCGAGCAACCGCGCTTTTTCCCCACGGAGCCGGAGCTCGCGCACGATGATCGGAGTGTTGTCGAACTCCGCCTTTCCGAATTCGCTTGCCCGGGTGACATACGCGCGGTAAAGGGTTTCCCGCAGACCGCGATTCTCCGCGTACTGCATCAGCGGAACGTATGAGGGTGCGTGCAGGGTGAATTTCCACCCCTGCTTACCTTCCTTGCGGGCTTCCGCCTCGGCTGCGCGCATTACATCGTCCGGGATCCCGTCGAGTTCCCGGCGGTCGGCAATCAGGACGGAAAATACGTTGGTCGCGTCGAGCACGTTTTCCGAGAACCTGGCTTCGAGCGCGGCGAGCTCCAGCTCGATCGCGGTAAAGCGCCGCTTGTCCTCCGCGGCGAGTTCGGCACCGCCGAGGCGATAGTCGCGCAAGTCGTTTTCGACGATCCTGCGCTGCGCGGCCGAAAGCGAGTCGAACTCCGGAGAGAGCCGCAGCGCCTTGTACTTTTCATAGAGGCCCAGATTCTGGGTGAGTTCGGACCGGTATGCCGTGACCCTGGGAAGGACGCTGTTGTACGCCTCCCGAATGGATTCGTTGTCGTCCACCGCGTGAAGGTGGGCGACCACTGCCCAGGCGCGTGACAAGCGTTCATTGGCGATTTCAAGCGGCTCGGCGAAACGGCCCCAGGAGGCAGGGATGCTGTCGCCGACCAGCCTGGCGATCAGGGCACGATTCTGTGTGATTAACTCCTCGATGGCCGGGGCGACATGGGCAGGGCGTATCGAACCGTAGCGGGGCAGTCCGCGAAAATCGAGCAACGGGTTGTCGTCGGGATCGAGCACGTTTCAGCCGGCTGCGGCGCGATTGGTTGCGTCTGCTGCGAGTTCCGCCGCCCTCAGCGCGTTCTCTAGCAGCATCGCGATGGTCATGGGACCGACGCCGCCCGGAACCGGAGTAACGTGAGAAGCGACCCCGAGCACGCTGGGAAAATCGACGTCGCCCGCGAGCTTTCCGTCGGGAAGCCGGTTGATTCCAACATCGATGACGACAGCGCCGCGTTTGACCATGCCGCCGGTGACCAGTCCGGGCCTGCCGGCGGCGGCCACGAGGATGTCCGCCTGTCGCGTCATTGCGCCCAGGTCAGGCGTTCTGGAGTTGCAGATGGAAACCGTGGCATTCCGCTGCAGAAGCAACAGGGCCATCGGTTTCCCGACGATACTGCTGCGTCCGATCACCACGGCGTGTCTGCCGTCGATCATGATGCCCTCGTGATCGAGCAGCTTCATCACGCCCAGGGGAGTGCAAGGCACGAAGCCCGGTCTGCCCGCAACCAGCAGCCCAGCGTTGCACGGGTGAAAGCCGTCCACATCCTTTGCCGGCGCTACCGCCTCCGTCACCCTTTCCAAGGACAGGCCGCGCGGCAGCGGAAGCTGCACGAGGATTCCGTGGATACCCGCGTCGCTGTTGAGCAGCCGTACGCGCTCCAGCAGCAACGACTCGGTCGCGTCGCCCGGAAGGGTGATGTGCTCGGAGCGCACGCCGACTTCTGCGCACGCCCGGATCTTGTTCCTTACGTAGATTTTCGACGCAGGGTCCTCACCTACCTGAACCACGCCCAGTCCGGGTCGCACGCCGCGCCTGGCAAGGGCAGCCACGCGTCGGGCAATTCCTTCGCGCAGCGTGCGCGCGATGGAAGCGCCGTCAATGACACGCGCTTGCATGGCAACCGCTGCTGCGGGAAGAGCTGGGGAAGGGCATCTCGCTCGGGCCGCCGAGCCAGTTCGGGTCGGCTCGGCGCGTCTTCTTTGAAAACGCAACACATCGAATTGTATAATAAGCAGCCTGAGCCTGAGTCGAAGGGACAATCGGGGACAATCTCGGCGGGCGCTGCCTGATCGAGGTCCGGCAGGCTTCAGGGATTTTCCGCAGGCCTCCGGCCTAGGCCTTCGCATCGAGAGGGATACGCAATGTCTGCGCTGCCTGAATCCCCTGCCCAGGTTGACCCCGACGCACTGGAAACCCGGGAGTGGCTGGATGCGCTCGAAGCGGTTCTCGAGCGGGAAGGCCCGGAGCGGGCACACTATCTCCTGGAGAGGCTGGTCGACAAGGCGCGACGATCGGGCGCGTACATCCCGTTCTCACTCAACACGGCCTACCTCAACACGATTCCTCCGCACCTGGAAGAGCGTTCGCCGGGGGATCACGCGCTCGAGGAGCGCATCCGTTCCTTCTGCCGCTGGAACGCGATGGTCATGGTGGCGAAGGCGAACAAGAACGACGATGAGCTCGGCGGACACATCGCAAGTTTCGCTTCGGTGGGCACTCTGTTCGGCATCGGCTTCAACCACTTCTGGCACGCGCCGCACCAGGGACATGGCGGCGACCTGGTGTATTTCCAGGGCCATTCCTCGCCCGGCATCTATGCGCGCGCCTTTCTCGAAGGCCGGTTCACCGAAGAGCAGCTTCTTAACTTCCGTCGCGAGGTCGACGGCAAGGGAATTTCTTCTTACCCGCATCCGTGGCTGATGCCCGATTTCTGGCAGTTCCCGACGGTCTCGATGGGCCTTGGGCCGATCCAGGGCATCTACATGGCGCGGTTTCTGAAATACCTTCATGCACGAGGCCTCGCCAATACCGAAAACCGCAAGGTATGGGTGTTCTGCGGTGATGGCGAGATGGACGAGCCCGAATCGCTCGGCGCGATCGGCTTGGCGGTGCGCGAAAAGCTCGACAACCTTATCTTCGTTGTCAACTGCAACCTGCAGCGGCTCGACGGGCCGGTGCGCGGCAACGGCAAGATCATCCAGGAGCTCGAAGCCGATTTCCGTGGCGCCGGCTGGAACGCCATCAAGCTGATCTGGGGCTCGTACTGGGATCCGCTATTTGCGCGCGATACCGAAGGACGACTGCTGCGCGTGATGGAAGAGACGGTCGACGGCGAGTACCAGAACTACAAGGCGAATGACGGCGCCTTCGTGCGCAAGAATTTTTTCGGCAAGGATCCGAAGCTCCTAGAGATGGTCTCGCGCATGACCGACGAGGACATCTGGCGTCTGAACCGCGGCGGCCATGACCCGCACAAAATCTACGCTGCTTACGCGGCGGCGGTGAAGCACAAGAACCAGCCCACCGTGATCCTCGCCAAGACCATCAAGGGCTATGGCCTGGGCAAGCAGGGCCAGGCGAAAAACCCCACTCACCAGTTGAAGAAGATGGACCTTGCGACGATCCGCGAGATGCGCGATCGCTTCAACGTGCCGATTCCCGATGACAAGCTCGAGGAACTCCCGTTCTATAAGCCTAAGGACGACGATCCGGTGATGGTGTATCTGCAGGAGCACAGAAAAGCGCTCGGCGGCTACTTGCCGCACCACCGGCGCAAGGCCGAAAGTACGCCGGCGGTGCCGCCGCTCTCGGCGTTCGAGGCGGTGTTGAAGGGCTCCGAGGGACGTGAAATCTCGACCACCATGGCGTTCGTGCGCATTCTCACGGCGCTGGTACGCGACAAGAACATCGGCAGGCACGTCGTGCCAATCGTCCCGGACGAGGCGCGCACCTTCGGCATGGAAGGCATGTTCCGGCAGCTCGGCATCTATTCCTCGGAAGGACAGAAGTACGAGCCTGTGGACCGCGACCAGGTGATGTACTACCGCGAGGACAAGGGCGGACAGGTCCTCGAGGAAGGCATCAACGAGGCGGGAGCCTTCTCTTCGTGGATTGCAGCGGCGACCTCATACAGCACCACCAACGTCGTCACGGTACCGTTCTACATTTTTTATTCGATGTTCGGCATGCAGAGGATCGGCGATCTTGCCTGGGCGGCGGGCGACCAGCGCGCGCGCGGTTTCCTGCTCGGCGGCACGGCCGGGCGCACCACGCTGAACGGCGAAGGACTGCAGCACGAGGACGGCCACAGCCACGTGCTGTCCTCGGCGATCCCGAACTGCGTTTCCTACGATCCGACCTTCGGCTACGAGCTCGCGGTCATCGTCCAGGACGGCCTGCGCCGCATGGTGACGGACCAGGAGGACGTGTTCTACTACATCACCGTGATGAACGAGAACTACGAGCATCCTGCGATGCCGACTGGTGCCGAGGAAGGCATTCTCAAAGGCATGTACCTGTGGCGGGAGTCGAAATCGAAATCCAAGAGTCGCGCGCAGCTATTGGGTTCGGGCACGATCCTGCGCGAAGTCATCGCCGCGGGCGACCTGCTCGAAGCCGATTGGAACCTTGCGGCCGACATCTGGAGCGCGACCAGCTTCACCGAGCTGCGCCGCGAGGGGCTCGCCGCGGAACGCTGGAACCTGTTGCACCCGGAGGGCAAGCCGCGTACGTCATACGTGACCGAGTGTCTGGAAAAGCGAGCCGGCCCGGTGGTGGCCGCGAGCGACTATATGAAGACATTCGCCGACCAGATCAGGCCGTTCGTGCCTAAAGACCGCATTTATCGCGTGCTGGGGACCGACGGCTTCGGCCGCTCGGACTCGCGAGCGAAGCTGCGCCACTTCTTCGAGGTGAGTCGCTATTTCATTGCGATCGCCGCGCTCAAGGCGCTCGCCGATCTCGGCGAAGTGAAGCCCAAGGTCGTGGCAGATGCGATCAAAAGATACGGCATCAATCCAGAAAAATCCGATCCGGTGACCGTTTAATCTTTTCAAGAGCTAGGATGGGAGCCCGCGCCCGGCACTCGATCCAAACGAAAACAAGCATGGCAACCCTCAGAGAGATCGTCGTTCCCGACATCGGCGACTTCAAGAACGTCGATGTCATCGAGGTTTTAGTGAAACCGGGCGACGCCATTCAGCCCGAGCAGTCGCTGATCACGGTCGAGTCGGACAAGGCGACGATGGAAATTCCATCGCCCGCGGCAGGCACTGTAAAGGAGCTCCGCGTTAAGGTCGGCGACAAGGTGTCCACAGGCAGCCCGCTCCTGATGCTTGACGCCGCGGAAGGGGTGCCTATCCCGGCGGCGAAACCCGCTCGGGCTCCTACGCCGGCAGGTGTTCCTGCTTCTCCTCCTCCCGTTACTGCACCGGCGCGTGCTGCGCCGACTGTTATACCGCTGGCCGGCAAGCCAGATCCGGTCCCGTACCAGCCCGCGCCGGCGCCCGGGTTCACGCCGCACGCGAGCCCGTCTGTGCGCAAGTTCGCGCGCGAGCTGGGCGTCGACCTCGCCAAAGTGAAAGCCTCCGGTCCGAAGGGTCGCATCACGCAGGAAGACGTGCAGAGGTTCGTTAAGGGCGTGATGAAAGGCGCACAGGCGGCGCCGGCGCCCGCGGCGCGAGGCGGCTTCGGCTTCGATCTACCCGAGTGGCCGCAGGTGGATTTCGCCAAATTTGGTCCGGTCGAAACGAAACCCCTGTCGCGCATCAGGAAACTCTCGGGCGGGTTTCTGCACCGCAACTGGGTCTCTATTCCGCATGTTACCCAGCACGACGAGGCCGACATCACCGAGCTCGAGGCCTTCCGCAAGGAAAACGCCCAGCTGGCGGAAAAAGAGGGCTTCAAGCTCACCATGCTCGCGTTTCTGGTCAAAGCCTCGGTCAATGCCCTGCGTCAGTTCCCCGATTTCAACGCTTCGCTAGACAAGACCGGCGAGAACCTGATCGTCAAGAAGTATTACCACATCGGTGTCGCGGTCGACACGCCCGACGGGTTGGTCGTGCCCGTGATTCGCGACGCCGATCGTAAGGGCGTCTTCGATCTTGCCCGCGAGTTGGCGGAGATCTCCAAGTTCGCGCGGGACAAGAAGCTCAAGCCCGACAGCATGCGGGGCGGCACCTTCAGCATTTCCAGCCTCGGCGGCATCGGTGGTACCGCTTTCACGCCCATCATCAACGCGCCCGAGGTCGCGATCCTCGGCGTCGCCAGGTCGCAGATGCGGCCGGTGTACAAGGACGGCGCGTTCGTTCCGCGGCTGATGCTGCCGCTGTCGCTCGCCTACGACCATCGCGTCATCGACGGCGCCGCCGGCGCGCGCTTCACGACCTATCTGGCCTCGGTCCTCTCCGACATCCGCCGCACCCTTCTGTGAGGCCGTCGTGGCGCAGATGATCGAAGTCAAGGTGCCGGACATCGGCGATTTCAAGGGCGTCGAAATCATCGAAGTCCTGGTGAAGCCTGGCGACCGGGTGGAAAAGGAGGCCTCCCTCATCACCCTCGAGTCCGACAAGGCGACGATAGAAATTCCGTCGCCGCACGCGGGAATCGTGAAGGAGTTGCGTGTCAAGCTGGGCGACAAGGTCTCGCAGGGATCGCCGATACTCGTGCTCGAAGAGAGCGCAGGCGCTACGGTGGCCCCACCTTCCAAACCGGCGCCTGCTCCGGCTCCCGCAGCAACACCCGCACCCGCGAAACCCGGTGCACCGGCTCCCACAGCGACAATGTTCAAGGGCACGGCCGATCTTACCTGCGACATGCTGGTGCTGGGCTCCGGCCCCGGCGGTTATTCGGCCGCCTTCCGCGCCGCCGACCTCGGCCTCGCCACGGTGCTGATCGAACGCTACGCGGCGCTGGGTGGCGTGTGCCTCAATGTCGGATGCATCCCGTCCAAATCGCTCCTGCACACTGCGGCCATCATGGACGAAGCGCGCGCCATGGCTGCGCACGGCGTCACTTTCGCCGAGCCCTCGATCGACATGGGCAAGCTGCGCGAGTTCAAGGACAAGGTGGTCGGGAAGCTGAGCAGCGGAATTGCGAACATGGCGAAAATGCGCAAGGTGACGGTGCTCACCGGCGCCGGCAGCTTCGTTGGCCCCAACCACATGGCGGTGGAGACACGGGAAGGCCGCAAGATCGTCGCCTTCAAAAACGCCATCATCGCTGCGGGCTCGCAATCGGCAAAGGTTCCCGCCATTCCGGAGGATCCGCGCATCGTTGATTCCACCGGCGCGCTGGAGTTGCGCTCGAAACCCAAACGCCTCCTGGTGATCGGTGGCGGCATCATCGGCCTGGAAATGGGCACGGTGTACTCCACGCTCGGTGCCCGGCTCGACGTGGTCGAAATGCTAGACGGCCTGATGACCGGGGTGGACCGGGACTTGGTAAAGGTATGGCAGGCGTTCAACGCGCGCCGCTTCGACAACGTGATGCTCAAGACCGGGACCGCGAAAGTCGAAGCATTGAAAGAAGGGTTGCGGGTGTCCTTCGAAGGCGAGAACGCCCCGGCCAAGCCGCAGCTTTACGACATGATTCTGGTCTCGGTCGGCCGCATGCCCAATGGCAGGAAGATCGGAGCTGAAGCCGCGGGTGTTGCAGTCAACGAACGTGGCTTCATCCCGGTCGATTCGCAGATGCGCACCAATGTGCCGCACATTTTCGCCATCGGCGACATCGCAGGCCCGCCCATGCTTGCGCACAAGGCGGTGCACGAAGGCCATGTCGCCGCGGAGGTCGCCGCGGGACAGAAGTCCCACTTCGACGCCCGCGTCATACCGTCTGTGGCTTACACGGATCCCGAGATCGCATGGGCGGGACTGTCCGAGGAGGAAGCGAGGAAACAGGCCCTCAAGTTCGGGGTTGCGAAGTTTCCCTGGGCAGCCTCGGGACGCGCCATCGCCAACGGCCGGGACGAGGGTTTCACCAAGCTGATCTTCTCCGAGGAAACGCACCGCGTGATCGGTGGGGGCATCGTCGGTGCCGGAGCGGGCGATCTCATCAGCGAGATCGCCCTCGCGATCGAGATGGGAGCCGACGCGGTGGACATTGGCAAGACCATCCATCCGCATCCGACCACGAGCGAATCGGTTGGAATGGCAGCAGAGCTGTATGAAGGCGTGTGTACGGACCTGCCTCCGTCGAAACGGCGATGACCCAGGACGAGCTCAAGCAGGCGGTCGCCCGCGAGGCGCTCAAGCACGTCGTGGAGGATGCAGTGATCGGCGTGGGCACCGGTTCGACGGCCAATTTCTTCATCGACGAGCTGGCGAACATCAAAGGCCGGATCGCCGGTGCGGTGGCGAGCTCGGACAGATCCGCCGAGCGCCTGAAACGTCACGGCATTCGCGTCTTAGATCTCAACGGCGTCAACGAGCTTCCGGTCTACGTCGACGGTGCGGACGAGATCACCGAGCATCTCGCCATGATCAAGGGTGGGGGCGGCGCGCTAACGCGCGAGAAGATCGTCGCCGCGGTGGCGAAGAAATTCGTTTGCATCGCCGACGAGTCGAAACTCGTTCCGGTGCTCGGGAGGTTTCCGGTTCCGGTGGAGGTGATCCCGATGGCGCGGGCGTACGTTGCGCGTCAGATGGTAAAACTCGGCGGGCAGCCCAAGCTGCGCGAGGGTTTTACCACCGACAACGGCAACATTGTCCTCGATGTCCGTGGCCTGTCCATACTCAACCCCGTGGAGTTGGAAGCGGCAATGAACAACATCACCGGCGTGGTGACCAACGGGCTGTTCGCCCGCCGCGGGGCGGATGTGCTTTTGCTCGGAACCAAGACGGGCGTGAGGACGATAGCCCGGGAGTAGAGCGCCTACTTGTCCGGCGGCACGTAGCCGGAGGCGACGTCGGCCCCGGATCCGAAGAAGTGCTTCTCGAGCTGCTCCGCAAGGTACTTGCGCGCGCGCGAGTCGGCGAGGCTCAGCCGGTTCTCGTTGATGAGCATGGTCTGGTGCTTGATCCAGGCCTGCCAGGCTTCTTTGGACACGTGTTCGTAGATGCGCTTGCCGAGCTCGCCCGGATAGGGCGGAAAATCGAGCCCTTCCGCTTCGCGCCCGAGCTTGATGCATTTCACCATCCTGGCCATTTGCGCAACCTCGATTCTGGTATCACGTAGATTTCAAGTCTGCTTCACTAAAATCTTCGAGCGCCGCTGATAGTTGTACAGTGCTTTCTTTTCCTTTGGCAGCGCCGCGACTTTGCCTTCGGCGAACCCGCGCTCTATGAACCAATGAGTCGCGCGCGTCGTGAGCACGAACAGCTTCCGCAGCTTGCAGCCTCGCGCCTGGGTCTCGACATGCCGCAGCAAGCGTTCTCCGTAGCCTGCGTCCCGGTAGTCGGGCCGCACCGCGAGGCAGGCAAGCTCGCCGGCGCGGGCACCGGGGAAGGGGTAGAGCGCGGCGCAGCCGACGATCACCCCGTCGTGCTCGACTACCGAAAAGCGCCCGATCTCGCGCTCGAGCAGCTCGCGCCCGCGGCGCACGAGCGTGCCGTCTTCCTCGAGCGGCTCGATCAGCTTGAGGATGCCGCCCGCGTCGTCGATCTTGGCCGGCCGCAGCTTCACCACCTTGTCCGCGGTGACCATGGTGCCGGAGCCGTCATGGGTGAACAACTCGATCAGCAGAGCACCGGGGACCATCCGGCTGATGAGATGGGCGCGCTGCATCCCTCCGCGCACCGCCTCCACGGCGTGTGCGAGATAGAGCCGCGTATCGTCGGACAGGCGGTTGCTGCGCGCGAGCAGCCCGGCTGCCTCCTCCGCCGTAAGTTCCTGGAGCAACTCGCCTTCCTTATCCTGCACAGGTGCGTCGGAAAAGAAGATCAGCTTCTCAGCATGGAGCGCGGTCGCCGTTGCGACCGCCACGTCTTCCATGGCGAGGTTGAAGACCTCGCCGGTGGGCGAATAGCCGACGGGAGATACGATCGCGATGTTGCCGGCGTCCAGGCACCCCGCGATTGCCTGCGCATCGACCTTGCGCACCGACCCGGTGTACTGAAAATCGACGCCGTCATGGACGCCCATGGGCTGAGCGGTGATGAAATTTCCAGAGACCGTATTGATCGCGGCGCCCGCCATGGGCGAGTTCGGGAGTCCCAGCGAAAGCAGCGCGTCGATTTCCACTCGCAGCAACCCGACCGCCTCCTTGACGCATTCGAGCGCCACCGGGTCGGTAATACGCAGACCTTTGGCGTAGCGCGAACGCGTCTTACGGCGCCTGAGTTGCGCTTCGATTTGCGGACGCGAGCCGTGTGCAAGTACTACGCGTATGCCAGCGCTATGCAGCAGGTTGATATCGTGCGCGAGTTCGACGAACCTGCCTTCAACGAAGATCTCCCCGCCGAAGGCGATCACGAAGGTTTTTCCGCGGAAGGCGTGGAAATACGGTGCAACCGAACGAAACCAGCTGATGAACTGCGCGTCGGGGTGGGACGGCATAGAAGCGGCGCTTGTGAGGATGCTCGATTTTAGCCAGTTGTCGACGCGCCTGACAATCGCGAATTTCGACGAGAGGCGTATTCAGCAGTCGCCCCACAAGACCTGCATCGCTGCGATTGCTGCGAGTGGCGCGGTCTCCGTGCGAAGCACTCTGGGTCCGAAACGCACGGGCAGGAAGCCGCTCCCTTCGGCGGCTCGCCGCTCTTCCGGGGCGAGACCGCCTTCCGGTCCGACCAGCAAAGTGACGGCCCTAGGTGGCGCAAGGGATTTCAGTTCTCGCGCAGCCTCGGGCGCAAGCAGCAACCGCAGCGCTTCGCCGCGCGCTTCGGATAGGAAGGCCTGAAGGTCGGAGATGCCTGCGACCTCAGGAACGCGATTGCGCCCGCATTGCTCGCATGCCGAGATTGCCACGTTGCGCCAATGCGTAATCCGGAGCACGGCCCGCGACCCGCTGAGCTTTACTATGGAACGTTCGCTGGTGATGGGCACAATTCTTCGCACTCCCAGTTCTGTCGCTTTTTGCACGGCGATGTCCATCCGGTCCCCGCTCGGAACGCATTGTGCGAGTTCGACTGCCAGCGGGGATTCGCGCTCGATCAGCCGCTTCGACAACAGGCGCGCGGACGCGCGATCCCGGGAATATCCGCTGAGCTCAGCCGCGTACTCTCCGCCTTCGCCGTTGAACAAGACGACGGCCTCGCCCCGGGCCAGGCGTAGCACCTTGCAGTGCCGTGCGGCCCGCTCCGGCAGATCGACTTCAGTTCCGAGGGACAAATTCCCCTGGACGAAGAACCGGGGGGCGACGCGGGGGACGGGTGCGATCATGCGGTGATTCTAATCGCATCTTTGATTGCTCTTCGCCAAACGGCACGTTCACCACTGCGACGGTATCCGCCAGAAAACGCACCGCTAAGGATGGCCGCCTGTTACAATGCGCGCCCGATTCACCGGCAGCACCGGTATGTCCGGCTCCATTCGCAATCTCGCCATCATCGCCCACGTTGATCACGGCAAGACTACGCTAGTCGACAAGCTGCTTCATCAGGCTGGAACTTTTGCCGCGCACCAGCATGTCGCGGAAAGGGTAATGGATTCCGGTGACCTGGAGCGCGAGCGTGGCATTACGATCCTCGCCAAGAACACTGCGGTCGACTACCAGGGCACCCACATCAACATCGTCGATACCCCCGGCCATGCGGATTTCGGCGGGGAAGTTGAGCGCTCGCTTTCCATGGTGGACGGGGTGCTGTTGCTGGTGGACGCAGTTGAAGGACCCATGCCGCAGACCCGGTTTGTCACCCGAAAGGCATTGGCGATCGGATTGAAACCCATCCTGGTGGTCAACAAGATCGACCGGCCGGGTGCGAGGCCTGACTGGGTCGTGAATGCCACTTTCGACATGATGGACAAGTTGGGAGCCTCCGAGGCCCAGCTCGACTTTCCCATCGTGTATGCCTCGGCGCTGAAGGGAACAGCCAGCTTGGATTTGAAGAGTCCCGGCGAGGACCTGCGGGTCCTGTTTCAAGCCATCCTCGACCACGTGCCACCGCCGAAAGGCAGCGCAGATGGGCCCTTGCAATTTCAGATCAGCAATCTCGACTATTCGAGTTATGTCGGGCGCATCGGGATTGGCCGGATCGCGCGCGGTCGGGTGCGGACTGGACAGGAAGTGCTCGTGCTTGACGGGGATCGGCCTCCGGTGAAAGCGAAGATCAACCAGGTCATGGGATTTCGCGGCCTCGAAAGGGTTCCGATGGACGAAGCCGTCGCCGGAGATATCGTCCTGGTGACCGGCGTTGAGCAAGTCGGCATAGGCGTTACGCTGGCCGACCCGCTGCAACCCGAAGCGTTGCCGCTCCTGAAAGTGGACGAGCCGACGCTGACCATGAATTTTCAGGTAAATACCTCGCCCTTCGCCGGGCAGGAGGGGAAATTCGTCACCAGTCGTCAGCTTAGGGAGCGGCTCCAGCGCGAGCTGCAAGCTAACGTCGCGCTCAGGGTTGAGGAGACCAGCGATGCGGACGTGTTCGTGGTGTCGGGCCGCGGTGA
The DNA here is from genome assembly GCA_041496705.1 of Gammaproteobacteria bacterium. Classification (GTDB taxonomy): domain Bacteria; phylum Pseudomonadota; class Gammaproteobacteria; order Burkholderiales; family SG8-39; genus VBDM01. The sequence continues at coordinate 49,941 of JBGQFD010000010.1, forward strand.
ACTCCATCTCACCATCCTCCTCGAAAACATGCGGCGCGAGGGCTACGAACTCGCGGCATCGCGTCCGCAGGTCGTCACCAAGGAGATCGATGGCGCGAGGCACGAGCCGTTCGAGGTTCTCACCGTAGACGTCGAGGAAATTCACCAGGGGGTGGTGATGGAAGCACTGGGCGCGCGACGCGGAGAACTGCTGGACATGATGCCCGACGGCCGGGGCCGTGTCCGTCTGGACTACAAGATTCCTGCCCGCGGGTTGATTGGTTTTCAGTCGGAGTTTCTCAATCTGACTCGGGGTAACGGCCTCGCGAGCCACGTTTTCGACGAATACGCACCGATGAAAGCGGAAATTCCCTCGCGCCGAAGCGGCGTCCTGGTATCCGGAGAAGAGGGCGGGGCGGTCGCCTACGCCTTGTGGAAGCTCCAGGAACGCGGCCGCCTGATGGTCGGTCCGGGGGAGCGGGTGTACGAAGGCATGGTGATCGGAATTCACAGTCGCGACAACGATCTGGTGGTCAATCCGATTCGCGAGAAACACCTCACGAACATCCGCGCCGCCGGAAAGGACGAGGCGATCGTACTGACTCCGCCCATCAGACTGACGCTCGAGCTCGCAGTGGAGTTCATTGGCGACGACGAACTCATCGAGATCACTCCGCGATCGATCAGGGTTCGCAAGCGTCATCTCAAGGAGCACGAAAGGCGCCGCGCCGCTCGCGCAGAGCCCGGCGCCACTGGTCGTGCCTCCCAGTCCGTCGGCTAGGATCGACATACCCCCGCGGCCGCCCGCGGGACCTCCGCGGACCTCCTCGATAGCGCAGAGCTTCTGTAAGAGACTGATTCACTTCAGTTAAGTGCATTTTCGCAGAGGGCGCTGATATAATTCCTCCCGACGAATTTGCACGTGCGGTCTGCGTTGCATGGCCGATGAATGGCCTCAAGACAGGGGAAAGGAAAGAAGAAAATGAAGCTTTGTCGTTATGGCAGGAACGGATTCGAAAAGCCGGGCGTCATCGACGCACAGGGTCAGTTGCGCGACTTGTCCGGGGTAAGCACGAGCATCGACCAGGACACCATCTCTCCGAAAGGGCTGGCGAAGCTGCGCAAGATCCGCCCGGAATCCCTGCCTCTGGTCCGCGGCAACCCGCGCTTTGGCGTTCCTTACACGGGCATTTCAAAGTTCGTCGCAATCGGTTTGAATTACGTGGACCACGCGCGCGAAGCGGGGCTGCAAATTCCGGCCGAACCCGTTATCTTCATGAAGGCTACGACCAGCATCAGCGGTCCCAACGATGATACCCAGCAACCCCGCGGTTCCACCAAGCTCGACTATGAGGTAGAGATCGCCATCGTCATCGGTACCCGGGCGCGGTATGTGCCGGAAGAAAAGGCTCTCGACTACGTTGCGGGTTACGCCATCGTGAACGACGTGTCAGAGCGCGCTTTCCAGCTGCAGTCATCCCAATGGGACAAGGGCAAGGGCTGCGATACTTTCGGCCCGATCGGGCCTTGGCTCGTCACCACCGACGAGATCCCCAATCCGCAGACTCTGGATATCTGGCTCGACGTAAATGGCGAACGCCGGCAGTCTTCGAACACGAAGAATATGATCTTTCCGTGCGCCAAGCTCGTTTCCTATGTCAGCAACTACATGACCCTGCTACCCGGAGACATCATTACGACCGGTACGCCGGCGGGAGTGGCGCTTGGTATGAAGCCGACCCAAGGCTGGCTGAAGCCCGGAGACGTGGTCACGCTCGGCATCAAAGGCCTGGGTGAACAGCGCCAAAAAGTGATTCCCTATTCGGGAAAGTAGGTTTCGGGCTGCCCCGAGAAGGCCGGCGGGCCTGTGTGGACGTTTCTTCCGAGTCGTATCGGCCCGCGTGGCTCCAGCACCGTGAAATTTCTCTCGGAACGGCGGACGTATCGGCTTGTCCGTCATGAACCGACAGAGTAGATTGCTCTTGCCGGAAGGGCGTGCGGTGCCACCGCAGCCGGGTGCAAATGTGTCGTTTGTTCTGGTACGCGGGCGGCTCGCGCCTTGGCAGAAGTGATGGGGGATAAGCGCAGGTCTTGCCCCTTTCTGCTTTTAGGAGGACCGCATGAGAGTGGTAGTTCTGGGCGCCGGGGTCATCGGCACCACCAGTGCTTGGTATCTTGCGCGGGCCGGCCACGAGGTGACAGTCGTGGACCGGCAATCCGATGTGGCCCTCGAAACGAGTTTCGCCAATGGTGGGCAGATCTCCGTGAGCCATTCGGAACCCTGGGCGAATCCGACGGCGCCGCTCACCATCCTCCGCTGGCTCGGTCGTGAAGACGCCCCTCTGCTGTTCCGGCCGCGCATGGATTCTGCGCAGTGGCTCTGGGGCTTGCGCTTCCTGCTGGAGTGTCTCGAGAGTCGAACGCGGCGGAACACCGAAGCGGCGTTTGCGCTGGCCCTCTATAGCCGCGAGCAGCTCAAGCTGCTGAGGCACGATACTGGCATACGCTACGACTCCCAGGTGCCGGGAATCCTGCATCTTTACGATGAGCGACGCGAATTCGAGAGAGCCAAGGCGCAGATCGAATGGCTTGAGGACCGCGGCCTACATACCGAGGCCAGAACGCCGCGGGAGTGCATCGCAATCGAGCCAGCGCTGAGGAATTCAAGGGTAAGCATAGTTGGCGGCGTTTTTTCGCCGTCGGACGAATCGGGTGATGCGCGGCTATTCACGCTGCGCCTGGGAGAGCTATGTCGCAACTTGGGCGTAAGTTTCCGCTTCAACGTCAGCGTGAAGCGCATCGAGGCAACCCGGGGCTCAATTGACCGCGTGGTCATCGACGACGAGCAGGGGATAGAAGAGTCGCTGCGTGCCGACGCCTATGTCGTCGCCTTGGGCAGCTATAGCCCGTTGATCCTCAGGTCGATCGGGGTGGCCGTACCTGTGTACCCAGTAAAGGGCTATTCGATCACCCTGCCGCTGGAAGCCGGCGACGACGCGCCGCACGTGAGTCTCACCGATCACTCGCACAAGCTCGTTTTTTCCCGGCTTGGCGATCGCTTGCGCGTGGCCGGCACTGCCGAGCTTAACGGTTACGACACGGAGATAAACGAACCGCGCTGCCGGGCGCTCCTAAAGCGCAGTCTCGATTGGTTTCCGAAGGCCGGAAGGGCCGAACAGGCCCAGTTCTGGACAGGACTGCGGCCGGCAACACCGGACAATATCCCGCTCATCGGGCGGACGAGATATCCCAATCTCTTCCTCAATACCGGGCATGGAACGCTAGGCTGGACGCTCGCCTGCGGATCGGGTCTCGCGCTGGCCGACATCGTCGACGGCCACACCCCGAAGCCAGAATTTCCGTTTCTGTGGAAACAAGGCGGAACCAGGAAAGCGACACCCAAGGCCGCGCCGCCCCTGCCTACCTGAGGTTTGCAGTCTACTTCGTGCCGCCGGCGGCACGCTTCTTCGTGGCGACGAGACGAGGCTTGGGTACCGCGTCCACGGTTAGCTCCCGCACGAAGTTCGGCAGCGCGAACAGCGCGTGATGGATCGCGCCGTTGTAGTACTGCAAGTGGGCCAGACCGCGGCTGATGATCCGCGTATCGATTTCCGGTGCGCTGAGC
>JBGQFD010000011.1:0-49586 GCA_041496705.1 Gammaproteobacteria bacterium
AGAGCCTTCAGCCGGGTCTTGTAGGCTGAAAGTTCCGGTGCGGTGGGCAGTTTTTCGTGCACCAGCAGGTAGGCGATTTCCTCGAACTCGGCCGTGTCGGCAAAGTCGAGGATGTCGTAGCCGCGGTAGTTGAGATCGTTGCCGCTGCGTCCGACCGTGCACAGCGCCGTGTTTCCGGCTGGAACGCCGGAAAGCGCCACCGATTTCTTGGGTTTCGGAGTTGCGACGGCCTCGCTCATTTGGCCTTTCCTTTGGCGAACAGCTGATCAAGCTTGCGCTCGTAGGCGTGGTAGTCGAGATAGTCGTAGAGCTCGGCGCGTGTCTGCATCAGATCCACGACGTTTTTCTGCGTACCGTTCTTGCGGATGGCCGAATAGACCTCGAGTGCCGCGGCGTTCATCGCGCGGAACGCCGAGAGGGGATAGAGCGCGATAGCCACGCCGGCGGAGCGCAGTTCGTCGACGCTGAAAAGCGGGGTGGCGCCGAATTCGGTGATGTTGGCGAGGACCGGGACCTTCACGGCATCGACGAATTTCCGGTACATCGACAGCTCGGTCATTGCCTCGGGGAAGACTGCATCCGCGCCGGCTTCGACGCAGGCGAGGGCGCGCTCGATAGCGCGCTCCAGGCCCTCGACCGCGAGCGCGTCGGTGCGCGCCATGACGACGAAGGCAGCATCGGTCCTCGCGTCCACAGCGGCCTTGATGCGATCGGCCATCTCTTCGCGGGTGACCAGTTCCTTGCCGGGTCGGTGGCCGCAGCGCTTGGCGCCGACCTGGTCCTCGAGGTGCATCCCCGCCGCGCCGAATTTGATCAGCGACTTGACGGTGCGCCCGATGTTGAAGGCGCTCGCACCGAACCCGGTGTCGACGTCGACCAAGAGCGGAAGCGTGCAGACGTCGGTGATCCTGCGCACGTCGGTGAGGACGTCGTCGAGATTGCTGATGCCAAGATCGGGAAGCCCGAGCGAGCCGGCGGCGACGCCGCCGCCCGAGAGGTAGATCGACCGGTATCCGCTGCGCTCGGCGAGCCGCGCATGGTAGGCATTGATGGCGCCCACGCACTGCAGCGGCTTTTCCGCCTGCATCGCGGCGCGGAACCCGGCTCCGGCTGACATGGCCGGCATTCTAGCTCGCCAGGCGCGAGCGTGGACTTGATCTGCCGCAAACGTGCGTCAGGGAATTCCTGGCGGGAGTTACGTTGCCAGGCGGCGCCTGCCGCCCCGAGCCCCGGGCGACGCTAGCCAAGCAGGCCCTGGACGCTGTCGCGTTCTTCCTGGAGCTCCTTCAGCGTCGCCTGTATGCGGGTGCGGCTGAAATCGCTCGACTGCAGGCCTTTGACGATCCTGTACTTGCCGTCTTTACACGTGACCGGATAGCCGTACACCACGCCTTCTGGAATGCCGTAGCTGCCGTCGGAGGGAATGCCCATGCTCACCCAGTCGCCCGAGCGCGTCCCGTGCACCCAGTCGCGAACGTGATCGATCGCCGCATTTGCCGCGCTTGCCGCCGACGACAACCCGCGGGCCTCGATGATGGCCGCGCCGCGCTTCTGGATTGTGGGAATGAAAATCTTTTCCAGCCATTCCTGGTCGCCGATCGTCGGCCAGATCTTCTTGCCGCCGCTCTCGGCCTGGAAGACATCCGGGTACTGGGTCGCCGAATGGTTACCCCAGATGGTCATCTTGCGGATCGAATTGAGCGGCTTGCCGATCTTGCGCGCCACCTGGCTCACCGCGCGGTTGTGGTCCAAGCGCATCATCGCGGTGAATTGGGAGGGCTTCAGGCCGGGCGCGCTCTTCATGGCGATGAGGCAGTTGGTGTTGGCGGGGTTGCCGACGATGAGCACCTTGACCTTGCGGCTCGCCACGGCGTCGAGCGCGCGGCCCTGCGGAGCGAAGATCTTTCCGTTCGCCTCGAGCAGATCCTTGCGCTCCATGCCCGGCCCGCGCGGCCTGGCACCCACCAGCAGGGCGACGTCGGTGTCGCGAAAAGCGACCATGGGATCGGAAGCCGCGACCATGTCCTGCAGCAGGGGAAAAGCACAATCGTCGAGTTCCATCATCACGCCCTGCAGCGCTTTCTGCGCTCTTTCATCGGGAATCTCGAGCAGCTGCAGGATGACCGGCTGGCTCTTGCCCAGCATTTCGCCGCTCGCGATCCGGAACAGCAGGCTGTAACCGATTTGTCCGGCGGCGCCGGTCACCGCGACACGCACTGGAGATTTGGCCATGAGACGCTCCCTCGGAGAAGCCACGAATATAGCCGGCCTCGGGTTTTTGCGCAGCACAATTGGAAATCGAAGCCTGATATAATCTTGACCTCAGTCAATATTCCGAGTCGGTTCACGAATCGCGGAAGGATGCCGTTACATGCCTGATCTGGCGGCGAAAAAGAAGCGTCCCGTCTGGTATAACCTCAGTCCTCTCAGTCTTCCCCTCCCGGGTCTGGTTTCGATTTTCCATCGCGTCAGCGGAACCCTGTTGTTCCTAGGCCTGGTGTGGTTCCTGTTCCTCCTGGATATGAGTCTGGGTTCCGAAACCGGATTTGCGCGCGCACGCGCCTATATAGGGCACCCGGCGGTGAAACTGGCGCTGCTTGGTTTCCTCTGGGCCTATCTGCATCACTTCTGCGCCGGGATCCGCTACCTGTTCCTGGACATCGACAAGGGCGTGGACCTGCCTGCGGCGCGCGCGAGCAGCTACGCAGTCCTGGCGGTCAGCCTGGGGCTGACCGCACTGCTTGGGGTGCGGCTGTGGTGAATCGCGTAATCGTAGGCGCGCATTACGGCCTGCGGGATTGGCTCGTTCAGCGCATCACCGCCGTGGTGATGGCGTTGACCACGATAGTCATCGCGTACGGGATCTGGTCCGCTTCGCCCTTTACCTATGGCGTGTGGAAGAGCGTGTTCGCAATCTGGTGGATGTGGCTTTCGGTCAGCCTGTTTTCGCTCAGCGTGATGCTGCACGCTTGGATAGGCGTGCGCGACATCCTGATGGATTACGTCAAGCCGACGGGAATCCGGTTGACGCTCGAAGTGTTGTTTTTCCTGACGCTCGTCTATTACACGATATGGGCGATGCGGATCCTCTGGAGACTCTGAGTGGTCCTGGCAAAACGCAGTTTCGACGCGGTCGTGGTGGGCGCCGGCGGCGCTGGGCTGCGCGCCGCTCTGGAACTTTCCGAAGCCGGCCTGAGCGTGGCGGTACTCTCCAAGGTATTCCCGACGCGGTCGCACACCGTCGCGGCGCAGGGCGGCATCGGCGCCGCGCTCGGCAACATGGACGAGGATTCGTGGCTTTGGCACATGTACGACACGGTCAAGGGCTCCGACTGGCTCGGCGACCAGGACGCCATCGAATTCATGTGCCGCGAGGCGCCCAAGCTGGTGTACGAGCTGGAGCACTTCGGCATGCCGTTCGACCGCAACGAGAACGGCACGGTGTACCAGCGGCCCTTCGGCGGTCATTCGCAGAATTTCGGGCAGCGACCGGTGCAGCGCTCCTGCTGCGCCGCGGACCGCACCGGTCACGCAATGCTGCACACCCTCTACCAGCGGAACGTTCGCGCGCACACGCAGTTCTTCGTCGAATGGATGGCGCTCGACCTGATTCGCGACGCCAGCGGCCAGGTGCTCGGCGTCACGGCGCTGGAAATGGAAACCGGCGAAGTCATGATCCTGCACGCGCGGGCGACCCTGTTCGCGACCGGGGGCGCGGGACGCATCTATGCCTCGTCCACCAACGCTTTCATCAACACCGGCGACGGCCTGGGGATCGCGGCGCGCGCGGGCGTCCCGCTCGAGGACATGGAGTTCTGGCAATTTCACCCGACCGGCGTGGCCGGAGCAGGCATTCTCATTACCGAGGGCGTGCGGGGAGAGGGCGGCTATCTGCTGAACAAATCGGGCGAGCGTTTCATGGAGCGCTACGCGCCGACCATGAAGGACCTCGCGTCCCGCGACGTGGTGTCGCGCGCGATGGCCACCGAGATCAAGGAAGGGCGCGGCGCCGGGCCGAACGGCGACTACTTGCTTCTGAAGCTGAACCACCTGGAGGCCGAGGTCATTGAAAGGCGCCTCCCCGGCATCCGCGAGATCGCCAGGAAGTTTGCCAACGTGGATCCCGTGAAGGAACCGATCCCGGTCGTGCCGACGGCGCACTACATGATGGGCGGGATTCCCAGCAACTACCGCGGCGAGGTCGTGGCTCCGCACGGAGGCGACGCTGAGGCGGCGGTCCCGGGTTTCTACGCCGCTGGTGAGTGCGCCTGCGCCTCGGTCCACGGCGCGAACCGCCTGGGCACGAACTCGCTGACGGATCTTCTCGTATTCGGCAAGGCGGCCGCGCAATCGGTCATCCGTTTCCTGCAGGAGAATCCCCGCCTCAAGGACCTGCCGAAGGACGCGGCGGACCGCCCCCTCGCGCGCCTGGCGCGGCTCGAGGGCCAGAAGAACGGCGAACCGCTCGCGGAAGTCGCGGCGGAAATCCGCCGCACGATGCAGACACACTGCGGCGTATTCCGCTTCCCGGATATGCTGGCAGACGGAGTGAAGAAGATCCGCGCGCTGTCGGACCGGGTGACGCGCGTGGAGATCAAGGACAAGAGCAAGGTGTTCAACACCGCGAGGATCGAGGCGCTCGAACTCGACAACCTGATCGAAGTGGCGCGCGCCACCATGGTATCGGCGGAGGCGCGCAAGGAGTCTCGCGGCGCCCACGACCGCGCCGACCATCATCAGCGCGACGATACGAACTGGCTCAAGCACACGCTCTGGTACAAGGATGGGGACCGTCTCGAGTACAAGCCGGTGCATCTGAAACCGCTCACCGCGGATACCATCGAGCCCAAGGTCCGGACCTACTAAGTTCTGCTTGGAGAAAAGAATGCGCTTCAGGATATTCCGCTACGATCCGGACAAGGACGACAAGCCCTATATGCGGGACTACGATGTGGCGCTCGAGGCGCACGACCGCATGCTCCTCGACGCCTTGGAGCGCATCAAGGTGCAGGACGACAGCCTGAGCCTGCGGCGCTCCTGCCGGGAAGGGGTGTGCGGTTCCGACGCGATGAACATCAACGGCAGGAACGGGCTCGCCTGCATCACCAAGCTCTCCGAGTTGAAGGAACCTGTGGAGCTGCGGCCGCTGCCGGGCCTCCCGGTGATCCGCGATCTGATCGTCGACATGACTCAGTTCTTCAAGCAGTACCACTCGGTCCGGCCGTACCTCGTCAACGAGGAGCCTGTCCCGGAAAAGGAGCGGCTGCAGTCCCCGGCGGAGCGCGAGGAGCTGGACGGCCTCTACGAGTGCATTCTGTGCGCCTGCTGCTCGACTTCCTGCCCGTCCTTCTGGTGGAATCCGGACAAGTTCGTCGGACCGGCGGGACTCCTTCAGGCTTACCGGTTTCTTGCCGATACCAGGGATCAGGCTGCCGCGCAGCGTCTCGATGACCTGGAGGATCCTTATCGCCTGTTCCGCTGTCATAGCATCATGAACTGCGTGGATGTCTGCCCGAAGAACCTCAACCCGACCCGGGCCATAAGCAAGATCAAGGAATTGATGGTCAAGCGCTCGGTCTGACGCCGATGACCAACGCCGAAATGAACCGCTTGCGCTGGCATTGCCGGCGCGGGCGGCTGGAAAACGATCTGGTGCTTGGGAAGTTCCTCGACACCTACGGGGCTCGCCTGGATGGCAAGAGACTTTCCGCCTTCCAGACGTTGCTCGACTACAGCGACGACGATCTCTGGAACCTGGTCAGCGGACGCAGCCAGTGTCCGGACCCGGCGCTCGGTGAAGTGCTCCAACTGTTGCGGTGCTGCTAGGCCGCCTCCACCCACGGGAGACTGTGATGAGTTCCAACAAGAAGGCCGTACTGTCCTACGGCGACGGCAAGTCGATCGAATTCCCCGTGCTGTCGGGAAGCATCGGTCCCGACGTGGTCGACATCCGCACGCTCTACGCCAAGACGGGAATGTTCACCTATGACCCGGGTTTCCTCTCCACGGCAAGCTGCAGCTCGGGGATTACCTATATCGACGGCGACCAGGGCGTGCTGCTCTATCGAGGCTACCCGATCGAACAGCTCGCGACGCACTGCGACTTTCTCGAGGTATGCTACCTGCTGCTGAAGGGCGAACTGCCGAGCGGCCCGCAGAAGCAGGAGTTCGTCAACGTCGTGACCCACCACACCATGGTCCACGAGCAGCTTGCACGGCTCTACACCGGATTCCGGCGCGACTCGCATCCGATGGCGGTGATGGTCGGAGTGGTGGGGGCGCTCTCGGCCTTCTATCACGACTCGCTCGACATCACCAATCCGCAACACCGCGAGATATCGGCGTTCCGCCTGGTCGCGAAGCTGCCGACCATCGTCGCCATGGCCTACAAGTATTCGATCGGCCAGCCGTTCGTGTATCCGAAGAACGATCTTTCCTACACCGAGAACTTCATGCGCATGATGTTCGCGGTGCCCACGGAGGAGTACAAGGTGAGCCCGGTGCTGGTGCGCGCCCTGGACCGGATCTTCATCCTGCACGCCGATCATGAGCAGAACGCCTCGACCTCCACCGTGCGGCTGGCCGGCTCCTCGGGTGCGAATCCCTTCGCCTGCATCGCTTCGGGGATCGCCTGCCTGTGGGGGCCGGCGCACGGCGGGGCCAACGAGGCCGCGCTGCAGATGCTCGAGGAGATCGGCGATGTGTCCAAGGTCGGTGAATTCATCAGGAAAGCGAAAGACAAGAATTCGGGCGTGCGTCTCATGGGCTTTGGGCACCGCGTCTACAAGAACTACGATCCGCGCGCGAAGCTGATGCGCGAGACCTGCCACGACGTGCTCGAAGAACTCGGCCTGCACGACGACCGCATCTTCAAGTTGGCGATGGCGCTGGAGAAAATCGCGCTGGAAGACGACTACTTCGTGCAGCGCAAGCTCTATCCGAACGTCGATTTCTACTCGGGTATCGTGCAGCGCGCCCTGGGCATCCCCGTGGCCATGTTCACCTGCATCTTTTCGCTGGCGCGCACCGTCGGCTGGATCGCGCAATGGCAGGAGATGATCGCCGATCCCGAGTACAAGATCGGCCGTCCTCGGCAGCTCTACCACGGGGCGAAGCGTCGGGAGTTCCTGCCGATCGGGCAACGCTGATCTGATAACGCGCTGATCGGCTGCCGGAGATCTGAAATGAGCCTGATGAAGGAATTCCTCTCGAGCTCGTACATGTCCGGCGCCAATGCGCCCTTCATCGAAGAGCTCTACGAAGCCTACCTCGCCGATCCCGGGTCGGTACCCGAGCAGTGGCGGGAGTACTTCGACAAGCTGCAGCTCCTCCCAGGGGCCGGGCAAGGCGGGCGCGACGTCGCGCATGCCCCCATCGTCGAGGCGTTCGCCCAGCAGGCGAAGTTCCCGGTGCGACGGGCGCCGTCGGCGAGCCTCGACCGCAAGCAGGTCTCGGTCATCCAGCTGGTCGCCGAATACCGGGTGCGCGGGGTTTTCGTCGCCGACATCGACCCGCTCAAGCGCCAGGAGCGCCCGCGCATCGCCGAGCTCGAGCCCGCGTACTACGACCTGACCGACGCAGACATGGACACGGTGTTCAACACCGGCTCGTTCATCGGTCCGGAGCAGGCCACGCTTCGCGAAATCATCGGGGCGCTGCAGGAGACCTACTGCGGCACCCTCGGCGTCGAGTACATGTACATCGGTAGCCGCGCCGAGAAGCGCTGGATCCAGGAACGCCTCGAGCCGATCCGCTCCAAGCCCAGCTATTCCGCCGACTACAAGCGCCACATCCTGGAAAGGCTGACTGCCGCCGAGGGCCTCGAAAGGTTCCTGCACACGCGCTACGTCGGGCAGAAGCGATTTTCCCTCGAAGGCGGGGAGACGATGATCCCGGTGCTCGACAACCTGCTGCAGCGCGCCGGCGAAGCCGGAGTGCAGGAGCTGGTGATCGGCATGGCCCATCGCGGCCGGCTCAACGTGCTCGTCAACACCCTGGGCAAGATGCCCAAGGACCTGTTTTCGGAGTTCGAAGGCAAGCACGACGACGCCCTCCTCGCGGGGGACGTGAAGTACCACCAGGGGTTCTCCTCGGACATCAACACGCCCGGCGGGCCGATGCACCTGACGCTCGCGTTCAATCCTTCGCACCTCGAGATCGTGAATCCGGTAGTCGAAGGCTCGGTTCGCGCGCGCCAGCACCGCCGCAAGGACCGCAAGGGCGAGCAGGTGCTGCCGGTACTGATCCACGGGGACGCCGCGGTGGCGGGGCAGGGCGTGGTGATGGAGACCCTGAACCTGTCCAACACGCGCGGCTACGGCACCGGCGGCACGGTCCACATCGTGCTCAACAACCAGATCGGGTTCACCACCTCGGATCCGCGCGACGCCCGCTCGACGCTGTACTGCACCGACGTCATGAAGATGGTCGAGGCGCCCATTTTCCACGTCAACGGCGACGACCCTGAAGGCGCCGTCATGGCGATCGAAATCGCCCTCGACTACCGGATGAAGTTCAAGAAGGACGTCGTCGTCGACATCGTGTGCTTCCGCAAACTCGGCCACAACGAGCAGGACGAGCCGATGGTCACGCAGCCGCTGATGTACAAGATCATCAATGCCCACCCCGGCACGCGCAAGCATTACGCCGGGAAGCTCGCAGCTCAGGGCGTGATCGGCGCCGAAGACGCGGACAAGCTGGTCGCGACGTTGCGCCAGGCGCTCGACGGTGGTTACCACACCAACAAGACAATTCTTTCGAACTTCAAGCCGCCGTTCGCGGTGGACTGGTCGAAGTACAGGAACACCAAGTGGAACGAGAACGACGACACGACGCTGCCGCTTGCCGACCTTCAGGCGCTCGCCGAGAAGCTGACCACGATTCCGCCCAGTTTCAAGCTGCACCCGCGCGTCGAGAAGATCATCGCCGATCGCCGCCTAATGGGGCAGGGCAAGATGCCGGTCGACTGGGGCATGGCGGAGAACCTTGCCTACGCGTCGCTCCTCAAGGACGGATTCGCGGTGCGCATTTCCGGGCAGGACAGCGGCCGCGGCACCTTCTTCCACCGCCATGCGGTGTTGCACGACCAGAACCGCGAGAAATGGGATTCCGGCACGTACATCCCGCTGAACCATATCGCTCCGAACCAGGGGGACTTCGTCGTCATCGACTCGGTGCTCTCGGAGGAGGCCGTCCTCGGCTTCGAGTACGGCTATTCGACCTCGGAGCCGAACGAACTGGTGGTATGGGAGGCGCAGTTCGGCGATTTCGTCAACGGGGCGCAGGTGGTGATCGACCAGTTCGTCGCCGCGGGCGAGGTCAAGTGGGGCCGCATTTGCGGCATGGTGATGATGCTGCCGCACGGCTACGAGGGACAGGGGCCCGAGCATTCTTCCGGGCGCCCCGAGCGCTTCCTGCAGCTCTGCGCCGATCACAATATCCAGGTGTGCGTCCCGGCGACCCCGGTGCAGATGTTCTTCCTCCTGCGCCGGCAGATGATCCGACCCTACCGCAAGCCGCTCATCATCTTCACTCCGAAGAGCCTGCTGCGCCACAAGGAGTCGGTATCGCCGCTGGAGGAGTTCGCCGAGAGCAAGTTCAGGCCGGTCAACGCCGACTGGGATACCGATATCAAGCCCGAGGGCGTCAAGCGCGTGATCTTCTGTTGCGGCAAGGTGTTTTTCGACCTGATGGCCGCGCGCAAGGAGCGCGGCGTCAGGGACATCGCCATCGCGCGCATCGCCCAGCTCTATCCGTTCCCGCACGACGAGTTCCAGAAGCAGATCAACCTCTATGCCAACGCGCGCGAAGTGCTGTGGTGCCAGGAGGAGCCCGGCAACCAGGGCGCGTGGCACCGCATCCAGCACTATCTGCTTCGCCACATGCGCGAGGACCAGATTCTCGCCTACGCGATGCGGGCTTCGTCGGCCTCACCCGCAGCGGGCTACGCGTCCCTGCACAACGAGCAGCAGAAGGAGCTGGTCGACGCCGCCTTCCGGCCGGTCGCGGAAAACCTGGTGCGCCCGGTGCAGGGAACGGGACGGGCACCGCGCGACGCGCGCAGCTCGGGTTAGCCGGACGCGAGCATGCTGATCGAAGTCAAAGTCCCGCAGCTCTCGGAATCCGTTTCGGAAGCCACGCTGCTCGCCTGGCACAGGAAGGTCGGCGAGGCGGTCAAGCGCGACGAGAACCTGATCGACATCGAGACCGACAAGGTGGTGCTCGAGCTTCCGGCCCCCGCAGACGGCGTGCTGTTGAAAATCGAGAAGGGCGACGGAGGCGTCGTGAAGGCAGGCGAAGTCATCGCGACCATAGACACCGAAGGCAAGGCCGCGGCAGGCGTGCCGGCCGCTGCTCCTGCGCCGACGGCCCCAAGGGCCGCTCCCGCGCCAGCGCCGGCAATGCCGGCGGCAAGAAAGATCGCCGCGGAAAGGGGCCTGGAGACCTCCGCCATCGCGGGCAGCGGGCGCGGTGGCCGGGTGACGAAAGCCGATGTCCTGTCCCAGGAAGCAAGAGCGCCCGCGCCGTCTTCGAGCCGGCCGTCCTTGCCCACGCCGCCTCCACCGATCGACGTCGACCGGATCCTCGCGAACCGACCCGAGCAGCGCGTGCCGATGTCGCGCCTGCGCGCGCGCATTGCCGAGCGCCTGGTGCAGTCGCAATCCACCGCGGCGATCCTCACCACGTTCAACGAAGTCAACATGCAGCCGGTGATGGACCTGCGCAAGAAGTACCAGGAACGCTTCGAGAAGGAGCACGGCGTGCGCCTGGGCTTCATGTCGTTCTTCGTAAAGGCGGCGGTGCACGCGCTGAAGAAGTACCCGCTCGTCAATGCCTCGATCGACGGCAACGACATCGTCTACCACGGGTTCTTCGACATCGGCGTTGCGGTCGGCAGCCCGCGCGGCCTGGTGGTGCCGATCCTGCGCGATGCGGACCAGCTCGGCTTCGCAGACGTCGAGAAAAAGATTGCCGATTTCGGCAAACGCGCTCAGGACGGCAAGCTCACCATCGAGGAACTGACCGGCGGCACGTTTTCGATCTCCAACGGCGGGGTGTTCGGATCGATGCTTTCCACCCCGATCATCAATCCGCCGCAGTCGGCGATCCTGGGCGTGCACGCGACCCGCGACCGCCCGGTCGTCGAGAACGGGCAGATCGTGATCCGGCCGATCAACTACTTCGCGCTGTCCTACGACCACCGCATCATCGACGGCCGCGAGGCGGTACTGTCGCTGGTGGCGATCAAGGAAGCGCTGGAAGATCCGGCCAGGCTGTTGCTCGACCTTTGAGCAAAACCGGCGACAGCCCGGGTCTTGTCCGGTCTGTCGCCTTATTGATCGAGAGACCCCAAGTACGCCGCGAGTGCGATCATGTCGTCGTCGGTGAGTTTGGCGACCACAGCTTTCATGAGTTCGACCC
Source organism: Gammaproteobacteria bacterium (assembly GCA_041496705.1). Lineage (GTDB taxonomy): Bacteria > Pseudomonadota > Gammaproteobacteria > Burkholderiales > SG8-39 > VBDM01. Next base: position 11,422 of record JBGQFD010000011.1, read on the forward strand.
ACGGGCCCTTGCGGTTGCCGTTTTTCATGTCGTTGAGCTGGCGGAAATTGTAGGTAGCCGGACGACCGGCGATGCCCGGCACCTCGCCGAGACCTTTGAGCGTCGGGCCGTGGCAGATAGTGCAGGGAATCGTCCTGCCATCGCCGCCGGCCATCAAGGCCGCGCCTTTGGCGATGCTGCCGACCGGGACATAGTCGATGAATCCGGACCTGGGATCGCGCAGGTGTGCGCGCGCCGGATCCTGCGGCAGTACGATGATGCGGCTGCCGATCGGCTCCATGGCGCCGTCGGCTGTGGCGAACCGCATGCCACCCGCTCCCACGTAACTCTTTTGCACGGCGCTGGTTTCGACCACCTTGTTGTAGCCCGGGCGCGGTTTGAGCGCGGCGAAATACTCCGCGGCGGCCTTGACGTCGGCGTCCGAAAGCACCTTGGCCATTGCGATCATCACGGTCGCGCGAATGCCCTTGCGCTCGTCGTTCTTGAACGCCGCCATCTGACGAATGATGTAGGCGGCGGGAAGCCCGGCGATGCCGGCGGATTCCGGATGGCCGTCACCAGAGGTCAGGTGACATTGCGCGCAGGCGCGGCCGGCGGGCCGTGGCCCGCCATGAGCGACCACCTCCGGCATCGGGGGGTGCTCATCGGGGAACCAGTCCGGCGGATTGAAATTGTCGTCGATTTGCGCCTGCGTGTACTGCCGGGTACTGCCGGGCACCGTCTTCACAATCACCTTGTCCTGCGGCTGGGGAGGCGGCGTAACCGGATATGCCCAGTCCGGATTGTCGGCTGCGATTGCGATGCCCGCCAGCAAGGCGAGCACCGGCAGTGCAATAATCGTCCGCATGGCATTCCTCCAATTTGATGTTACCTGTCGGGTCTTGGGCCGCGCAGTTTATTTTCTCTTACATTCAGAAAATTAGCATCTTGAGGCGTGGCTTCTAGCGAATTTCACGGCAGCATTCTTATGCAGGCGCGCCACTTTACCCTCTTTTGCGTCACCGCAAACTCGCGAGCGCGCTGCGCAGGCATCCAGCGGTCGGGTGTGGCTCGTGTAACATCGCGAGGCACCGGGAAAGCAATAGCCCATAGCGTGTCGAACGAAGGGTGATCATGGCCCAAGCATTTGACGTCGTAGTCATCGGCGGAGGACCTGGAGGCTACGTCGCCGCGATCCGCGCCGCGCAGCTCGGCCTCAAGACCGCCTGCGTGGACCAGTGGCGGGGCGCGGACGGCAAGCCCGCGCTCGGCGGGGCCTGTACCAACGTTGGCTGTATTCCTTCGAAAGCATTGCTGCAATCGTCGGAGAATTTCGAGCAAGCTGGACACCACTTCGCCGATCACGGTGTTCGCGTGAAGGGGCTTGAGCTCGATCTGCAGCAGATGCTCAGGCGCAAAGACAAGGTGGTCAAGGCGAGCAACGACGGCATCGTCTATCTCTTCAAGAAGAACAAGATCGCGTTCTTCCACGGCAGCGGAAGCTTCGTGAGCGCCGGCGCGAACGGCTCCGAAGTGGCGATCAATGGCGCGCAGAACGAAACCTTGGCGGCAAAGCATGTCATCGTCGCGACCGGTTCCAATCCCCGCGCGCTGCCGGGAACGGAATTCGACGAGAAGTTGATCCTGAGCAATACGGGAGCGCTCGAAATTCCCGACGTGCCGAAGCGCCTTGGTGTCATCGGCGCGGGCGTCATCGGCTTGGAGATGGGGAGCGTGTGGCGCCGGCTCGGCTCGGAGGTGACGATTCTCGAAGCGCTGCCGGGTTTTCTCGGTGCCGCGGACGAGCAGATCGCCAAGGAAGCCTGGAAGATCTTCGCCAAGCAGGGCCTTAAGATCCATCTCGGAGTCCAGATCACGGGCGTGAGGGCGAAGAAGGACGTGAGCGTCGAATACGCCGATTCCCAGGGCAAGTCGCAGAGCATCGTCGTTGACAGACTGATCGTGTCCATCGGCCGCGTGCCCAACACGAACGGGCTCAACGCAGAAGGCGTGGGCCTCAAGCTCGATGAGCGCGGTTTCATCGCGGTCGACGAGCACTGCCGCACCAACCTGTCCAACGTGTGGGCGGTCGGCGATGTGGTGCGCGGCCCGATGCTCGCCCACAAAGCCGAGGAAGAAGGCGCGGCGGTCGCCGAGCGCATCGCCGGCAAGAAGCCCCACGTGGATTTCAACACCGTTCCGTGGGTGATCTACACCGCGCCGGAAATCGCCTGGGTCGGAAAGACCGAGCAGCAGCTCAAAGCCGATGGCGTCGAATACCGCGCCGGCACGTTCCCGTTCTCCGCGAACGCCCGGGCGCGTGCTCTCGGCGACACGAGCGGGCTGGTGAAATTCCTCGCCGACGCGAAGACCGACGCGATCCTCGGTGCGCACATCATGGGGCCTTTCGCCGGCGAGCTGATCGCCGAAGCCGTGGTGGCGATGGAGTTCCACGGCTCAAGCGAGGACATCGGCATGATCTGCCACGCCCATCCGTCGCTTTCCGAGGCCGTGAAGGACGCGGCGCTGGCGGTGGACCAGCGGGCGATCAATATCTGATGAACGACGGCAGCCCACTCGAGGCCGCAGAAGAGTCAGACGAGTCCGGCGAAAATCTCTCGGTCATCGACCTCTACCAGCGTGCGCTGCGGCGGCGCGGCTTCAAGAGCGACAGCTCCCAGATGCGAGCGGTCGAGCGCCTGCAGCAGCTCTACGAGGAGTGGACGGCCTACAAGGCGAGGCGCAGCACGGCGCTCAGACGCCTCGTGGTGCGTCCGCCGCTGCCGCGCGGCGTCTACCTGTGGGGCGGGGTCGGACGCGGCAAGAGCTTCCTCATGGACAGCTTCTATCTGTGCCTGCCGCTGGTGCGCAAGCGCCGCGTGCACTTCCACCATTTCATGCGCGACGTACATCGCGAACTGGAGGAGCTCAAGGACCGCGAGGACTCCGTGGGCGTCCTCGCCGAGCGCATCGCCAAGCGCTATCGCCTCATCTGCTTCGACGAGATGCACATCAACGACATCGCCGACGCGCTCATCATAGGTCGCCTGCTCGGACGGACGCTGGATCTCGGTGTGGTCTACTGCATGACCTCCAACTACCGCCCGGACGAACTCTACAAGGACGGGCTCAAGCGCGAGCATTTCCTGCCGGCCATCGCGCTGCTCAAGGAGCGGCTCGACGTGCTGCACGTCGACGGCGGGGTGGACTACAGGCAGAAGATGCTCGAGGGGGTCAAGGTGTACCACGCGCCGCTCGGCGCATTGGCCGAGCGCGCTCTGATGGATGCGTTCAGGCGGATCGCAGAGGTCGAGGAGGAATTTCACGAGCTCGACGTCGAAGGCCGCGTGATTCCCTTCCGTCATCGGGCGGGCGGCGTGGTGTGGTTCGACTTCAAGGTGATCTGCGGCTGGGGACGCTCGCAGCACGACTACCTGGATCTGGCCAAGCGTTTCCATACCGTGATCGTGGGCGACGTGCCACGAATGGGACTCGCTCTCGCCGAGGAAGCGCAGCGTTTCACGCTCATGGTCGACGTCTTCTACGACAATCGCGTGAAGCTGATCGTCTCGGCCGCCGCCGAGCCGGGCGATTTGCTGCGCTTCGAGGAAGACCCGGGCGACGCGCGCCTGCGCGCCCTCAGGTTCGAGTTCGACCGGACCTCCAGCCGGCTGCTCGAGATGCAGTCGCGCGAGTACCTGGCCGAGGGCCGGCGCGTTCCGGCCTGAGGCGTTGGGCGCGGCGGCGCCGGTATAATTCATCCGAAGACGGCCCCTGCGGGCCACCCCACGGAAAGCGACCATGGACAAGTTCAAGGTGTACCGCATTCGCGAGGCGGACAAGAAGGTGACTGCGGGATTCGAGCAGGCGTCCGTGGACGAGCTCGACGCCGGAGATGTGGTGATTCGCGTGGCCTACTCGAGCGTCAACTACAAGGATGCTCTTGCGGCGACCGGCACGGGTCGAATCATCCGGCGTTTTCCCTGCGTGGGCGGGATCGATCTCTCGGGCACGGTCACGCAGTCGGGCGACGCGCGTTTCCGCAAAGGCGACGCCGTCATCTGCACCAGCTACGATCTGGGCGTGGCCCACGACGGTGGCTACGCCGAGGTCGCGCGCGTGCCGGCTGACTGGGTGGTACCCATGCCCAAGGGCCTCAACCTGCAAGACGCCATGGCGCTCGGCACCGCAGGGTATACGGCGGCGCTCGCCGTCGTGCGCATGCAGGCGAACGGGTTGAAACCGGAGGCCGGCCCGGTGATCGTCAGCGGCGCCACCGGCGGCGTGGGGTCGATCGCCATCGACATTCTTGCGCGGCTCGGCTACCGGGTGGTCGCCCTCACCGGCAAGGAAGCGGCTGCAGGCTACCTGAAGCGCCTCGGGGCTGCGGAGATCATGTCTCGCAATAATCTCGATCTCGCCAAGATCAAGCCGCTCGACAAGACGCTTTGGGCCGGCGCAGTCGACAACCTGGGCGGAGACGTGCTCGCCTGGATGGCGAGCACCATGATGCCAGGCGGTGCCATCGCTTCGATCGGGCTCGCGGCGAGCATGAGCCTGAACACCACGGTGGCGCCTTTCATCCTGCGCGGGGTGAGCCTGCTCGGCATCGATTCCGGCTACACGCCGATGCCGCTGCGCCAGGAAGTCTGGCGGTCTCTGGCGAACGAGATGCGGCCTCCGCACCTCGCAGAAATCACCCGCACCATTCCGTTTGACGAACTGCCGCAGGCGTTCGACGGGTTGCTGCAGGGCAAGGCGAAAGGGCGCATCGTGGTCGACATGGCGGCATGAGCGACGATGCAACAAGATAGCGTATTGTCCACGCAGATTCCCAAGCAGCGCGTGCTAATCGTGGACGACTCCAGGATCGTCCGCGCGACTATTGCGCGTCTCATCCGCAAGAGTTTCGACATTCGTGAGGAGGCGAACGGGGAAGCCGGCTGGCAGGCGATCGCGAGCGATCCGGCAATCGTCGTGGTCGTTTCGGACATTCAGATGCCGGAGCTCGACGGCTTCGGGCTGCTCGAGCGGATCCGCGGCTCGGAGGACCCGCGCATCCGCAGCATTCCGGTCATCGTGATTTCCGGCGACGAGGAAGAAGCCACCAAGAAGCGCGTGCGCGCTGCCGGCGCGAACGATTTCATCACCAAGACGACCGACGGCACGGAAATCCTGTCGCGCATCGACAACCTGTTGCACCTGGTCGAGGCGAAGCAGCAGGCGGCGGCGCGCCAGAAGGCGGTGGAGACCACCGCGACGCACGATCCTGCCACGGGGGTGTTCACGCCGCATTATCTGTTGACCGAGGGCCGCAAGCGCTACTCGCACTCGCGTCGGCATGGCGGGGCGTTGTCGGTGCTGATGTTCCGAATCGATACTTACGGAGAAATCAGCCAGAAAGTCGGCAAGGGCATCGCCGATCAGCTCCTCGCGCGGATCGCCAAACAGGTGATGGGCACCTTGCGTGCCGAGGATTCCATGGGCCGCACAGGCGAGGCGATCTTCACGGTGATTTTCGCCGGCACCTCGTCGCCGCAGGCGCTCGCGTTCGCGTACCGGCTGCGCGACCAGCTCGAGAAGGCCCAGGTGAGATTCCGCGAACAGCTCCTGAGGATACGCGTGAGCATGGGCCTGGCGGCACTGGACGCCGACACCGCGGCGTCGCTCGAAGAACTCATGAAACTCGCGCTGCAGCGTCTCCAGCAGGCGGGCGGTGCGACCGAGCGCATCGTCGCCAAGGACGAAGTCGCGTTCGTCATGGTCAAGCCAGCCACGCTGCCGAGCGACATGGAGCGCGCGGTGCAGACCCTGGAAACTGCGAACGCAGATGCCCTGGGCGATGCCGCGTACGACGCGCTGCGGAGGCTGCTGCCGTTTGTGGCCACGGTGTGTCGGCGTCTGGGCGTCGATACCGCCTCCGAGGCAATCCTCCGGGCGCTCAAGGCCCGCAGCAAGTGACAGGCAACAGGAGCAGACCGCCATGACGACCTACAAGGAATTTCACCGGCGGTCGATCGAAGACCGGGAGGCTTTCTGGGCCGAGCAGGCCAAGGGGGTGCACTGGGAGAAACCGTTCGGCAGGGTGCTCGACTACAGCAAGCCGCCTTTCGCCCGCTGGTTCGTCGGCGGCCGCACCAATCTCTGCTACAACGCCGTGGACCGCCACCTCGGGGCGCGCGCCGCGCAGAAGGCGCTGGTCTACCTTTCGACTGAGACCGGCGAGGAGAAGAGCTACAGCTATCGCGAGCTGCACGTCGAAGTCCAGCGGGCGGCGGCGATGATGCAGTCGCTCGGCGTGGGGAAGGGCGACCGGGTCATCGTATACATGCCGATGATCCCGGAGGCGGCTTTCGTCATTCTCGCCTGCGCGCGGATAGGCGCGATCCATTCGGTGGTGTTCGGCGGCTTCGCCGCCGCGAGCCTCGCCGCGCGCATCGACGATGCCAGGCCCAAGCTCATGGTCACCGCCGACGGCGGCAGCCGCATGGGCAAGGCGGTCCTGTACAAGTCGCTGGTGGACGAATCGATCCGGCTCGCCCAGCACCCGCCGGGGAAGGTCCTCATCTACCGCCGCGGCCTGGACAAGTCGATGCAGACGGTCGCCGGGCGCGACCTCGACTACGCGGAGCTGCGCTCGAGACACCTCGACGCCCAGGTGCCGGTCGAGTGGCTCGAATCCAACGAGACTTCCTACATTCTGTACACCTCCGGGACCACCGGCCGGCCGAAAGGCGTGCAGCGCGACGTCGGCGGGTACGCGGTGGCGCTTGCGGCGTCGATGCGCCACATCTATTGCGGCAATCCGGGCGAAACCATGTTCACCACCTCGGACATCGGCTGGGTGGTGGGGCATTCGTACATCATCTACGGACCGTTGATCGCCGGCATGACCACCATCATGTACGAAGGCGTTCCTATCCGTCCCGATGCCGGGGTGTGGTGGAAGATCGTCCAGGATCACAAGGTGAGCGTCATGTTTTCCGCTCCGACGGCGATTCGCGTGCTGAAGAAGCACGATCCGGCCTACCTGTCGAAATACGATCTGTCCTCGCTGCGGCAACTGTTTCTCGCCGGAGAGCCGCTCGATGAGCCCACCCACATCTGGATCGCCGAGGGGCTGAAGAAGCCGGTCATCGACCATTACTGGCAGACCGAGTCCGGCTGGCCGATCCTGTCGGCGGTACCCGGCGTGGAAAACACGCCGCTGAAGTTCGGCAGCCCGAGCTTTCCGGTGTTCGGCTACGACCTGAAGCTGCTGCGCGAGGCCGACGCGAGCGAGGCGGGAAGCAACGAGAAGGCCGTGGTGGCCATCGTCCCGCCGCTGCCGCCGGGCTGCATGTCCACCATTTGGGGCGACGACGAACGCTTCGTCAAGACCTATTTCGAAACTTTCCGCACCCGGCAGGTGTACTCGACCTTCGACTGGGGCATCCGCGACAAGGACGGCTACTATTTCATCCTCGGGCGCACGGATGACGTCATCAACGTCGCGGGGCACCGCCTCGGCACGCGCGAAATCGAGGAAGCGGTGAACATGCACTCGAGCATCGCCGAGTGCGCGGTGGTGGGCGTCGCCGACTCGCTCAAAGGGCAGATGCCGCTTGCCTTCGCGGTGGCGAAGGACGCTTCGCTCCTCGGGACTCCGGAAGGGCGCTCGCGCCTGGAGAAGGAAGTTCTCGAGACCGTGGACAAGCAGCTCGGCGCCATCGCGCGCCCAAAGAGAGTGCACTTCGTCACCCTGCTGCCAAAGACACGCTCCGGCAAGACGCTGCGGCGCTCGATCCAGGCGCTCGCCGAGGGACGCGATCCGGGCGACCTGACCACTATCGAGGACCCCGCGGCGCTCGAGCAGATCCGCAGCGCATTGAAAACCAGCACGGAGAAGAAGACATGAAGACCAAGCCCAGCCTTACCCTGGATGACTGCAAGAAGATCGCCGCCGCGCGCGAAGCCGAAGCGCGCCGGAACGATAGCCGCCCTGGGCGTCGGGAGTTAGTCGTCGGGAGTTAGTTTCTCTATCGGCGTCGGCGTTAGGCGCCTTTGCCGGGAGGCATTTTCAGCAGCTTCACCGCGTTGCCGAAATAGATCTTGCGCTTGTCGGTTTCCGACAGACCAAGATCTTCGACCGATCGGATGCCCTCGCGGATGAACATCGGACCGCCCTCGGGGTCGAACGGGCAGTCGCTCGCGAACACCACACGGTCGGCACCGAAAAAATCCAGCCCGCAGCGCAGCGCCGAGGCCGAGCCGCCGAGCACGGTGTCGCCGTAGAACATGCGGAAATACTCGATCGGCTTCTTCGACATGCGCTTCAGGATCTCCTCGTAGTTCTCATCGGCGGTGCGGCTGCCGAGCTGCGCCCAGAGCGTCTCTGCGCGCCCGGCGAAGTAGGGGATCATGCCGCCGCAATGGTGCGTGATGAGCCGCAGGTCCGGCAGTTTCTCGAAGAATCCGGAAAATACCATGCGCGACATCGCGACGCTGGTTTCGAACGGCCAGCCGAGCACCTGCCAGATCTCGTACTTGGATTTCTGCTCGTTCGCGTAATCGGCGCGCGTCCCGGGGCGCGCCGGGTGCATCCACATCGGCACGTCGTGCTTGCGCGTCGCGCGCTCGAACACCGGGAAATATTCCGGATCGTCGAGCGGCTTGCCGCTGACGTTGGTGCAGATCTGCACGCCGCGCGCGCCGAGTTTACCGATCGCCCGGTCCATCTCCTCGAGCGCTGCCGGCACGTTGTTCATCGGCAGCGAGGCAACGAAACAGGGGAATTTCTTTGGCCATTTTGCCACCATGTCGGCCATGCCGTCGTTGGCGATGCGCGCGAGCTCCGGGGAAAGATCCGGTCCCGCCAGTAGCTCGGGCGCGGGCAGGCCCAGCGTCAGGACCTGCTGCACGTCAGGAAACTTCTCATCGAGCATCTTCACCCGCGCCTCGATGTCCCAGAGCATGCGCAGGTTGCTCATGCGCTTGACGATGCCGGGGTCCTTCGAATGCTGTTTCAGCATCTCCAGATAGCGCATCGGAATGACGTGGTTGTAGATGTCGATTTTCATGATGCTCGTGAAGGTTGTGGGAAATTCGATTTAGCGTAGCATACTTGCCGCGCGACAATGAAGGTATGGCCATGACCCTCTACAGAACCGAACACGACACTTTCGGCGAAATCCGCGTCCCCGCGGACAGGCTCTGGGGTGCGCAAACGCAGCGATCCCTGGAGAATTTCCGCATCTCTGGCGAGCGCATGCCCGCGGAACTGATCCGCGCCCTGGCAAGGGTGAAGCGCGCGTGTGCGCTGGTGAACCTGGACCTGCGTGTCCTGCCCGAGGACAAGGCCAGGGCCATCGCCGCGGCTGCCGAGGAAGTGCTCGCGGGCAAACACGACGCCGAGTTTCCCCTGGCGGTCTGGCAGACCGGCTCGGGCACGCAGACCAACATGAACATGAACGAGGTGCTCGCCAACCGCGCGAGCGAACTCCTCGGCGGCGAGCGCGGGGAAAAGCGCGTCGTGCACCCTAACGACGACGTCAACCGCGGGCAATCGTCGAACGACGTTTTTCCCACCGCCATGCACGTCGCGGCGCTCGAGGCGCTGCACGACCGGCTGGTGCCGGCGCTACGCCGGCTGCGCGACACGCTCGCGGCGAAGTCCGAGGCGTTCCGGGACATCGTCAAGATCGGCCGCACGCACTTGCAGGATGCGACGCCGCTCACTCTGGGGCAGGAGGTGTCCGGCTGGGTGTCGCAGCTCGACCACGGCATCGCCCACGTGCAGGCGTCGCTGACGCACCTGTGCGAGCTCGCCTTGGGCGGCACCGCTGTCGGCACCGGCCTCAACTCGCATCCGGAATTCGGTGCGAAGGTGGCGAAGGAGCTGGCGAAGACGACGGGGCTGCCCTTCGTCACCGCGCGCAACAAGTTCGAGGCCCTCGCAGCGAATGACGCGCTGGTGCACGCCCACGGCGCGCTGAAGACCCTCGCCGCATCCCTCACCAAGATCGCCAACGACGTGCGCTGGCTCGCAAGCGGGCCGCGCAGCGGCATCGGCGAGATTTCGATCCCGGAGAACGAGCCGGGCAGTTCGATCATGCCCGGCAAAGTGAATCCCACGCAGTCGGAGGCGATGACGATGCTCTGCGCCCAGGTGTTCGGCAACGACGTGGCGATCAACATCGGCGGCGCCTCCGGGAACTTCGAGCTGAACGTGTTCAAACCGCTCATCATCCACAACTTCCTGCAGAGCGTGCGGCTGCTCGCCGATGGCGCTTGGGGCTTTTGCGATCACTGCGCTGCAGGCATCGAACCGCGGCACGAGCGCATCGCGGAGCTGTTGCGAAATTCGCTGATGCTGGTGACCGCGCTCAACCCGCACATCGGCTACGACAAGGCGGCGCAGATCGCCAAGAAGGCGCACAAGGAGGGCACGACGCTCAAGGAAGCGGCGCTCGCGCTGGGCTACCTCAGCGCCGAACAGTTCGACCAGTGGGTCCGCCCGGAAGCCATGGTGGGAAGGTAGTCGGCGTGCTCTACATCATCTACCAGGAAGACCGGCCTGGCGGCGAGACGGTCCGCGCGGCGACGCGCCAGGCGCACCTCGCGTATCTCGATACGCACAAGGACATCCTGGTGCTTGGCGGCGGGCTGCTCGCCGACGACGGTGTAACGCGCACGGGTAGCGTATTGATCGTCAACGTTGCGGATCGCAAGGCGGCCGAGGCGTTCTCCGCGGAGGAGCCGTTTCGCAAGGCGGGGCTGTTCAAGACGGTGAAGATCACGCGCATGCGGCGGGGACAGTGGAATCCGGAAGCGGCACCCAGAACGGCCGAAGGCAACTGAGCCGCAGGGTAGAATTCGAACTCACCGACAGGAGGAAAGTCCATGCCATCGCTGCTCTGCAGATTGCCCCGGTTTCTGATGCTGGCTCTGGTTTGCACGGCGCAAAGCGCGTTCGCACAAAGCGCCAAGAACTATCCCGACAAGCCGGTACGGGTCATCGTCGGCTACTCCCCCGGCGGCCTGCCCGACACGATCGCCCGCCTGGTGGGCCAGAAGCTCTCCGAACGCTGGAATCAGCAGTTCGTGGTCGAGAACAAGCCGGGAGCGAACGGCATCCTCGGCGCGGAATTCGTCGCGAAAGCGACTCCAGACGGCTATACGCTGCTGATGACGGACAACTCGACGCACGCGATCGTGCCGTTCCTCTTCGCCAAGCTGCCGTACGACGCTGACCGGGATCTCGTTCCCGTTTCGTTCACGGCGCGCGCGCCCCTGTTCCTGGCGGTGCATGCTTCGGTGTCGGCGAACAGCTTCCAGGAGCTGATCGCACTGATCAAGGCCGCGCCCGGAAAGTACAGCTACGGCTCCTCGGGAATAGGCAGCACGCATCACTTGTGCATGGAGTTCCTCAAGTCGGCGCTCGGCCTGGAAATGACGCACGTCCCGTACAAGGGCACGGGTCAGAGTGTGCCCGCGGTCGTGGGAGGCCAGGTGCCGATGGTGTTCTCGGGATACCCGACGCTCGCCGCTCATGCGAAAGAGGGGCGGGTGAAATTGCTCGCGATCAACTCCCTAAAGCGCTCCGAGCTCGCGCCCAACGTTCCCACGATCGCCGAGACCGTCCCCGGCTTCGATTTCGCTCCGACGTTCGGGCTGTTCGCTCCGGCGGGAACGGCGCGCGACATCATCGTGAAGGTCGGCACCGACGTCACCGACGTCGTCAAGCAGGCCGACATCGTTTCGCGCATGAAGAATCTCGGCATCGAACCGGTGGGCGCTTCCGGCGAAGAATGGGCGCCCCTCCTCAGGGCCGACGCGGAGAGATATTCCAGGGCGGTCAAGATCTCCGGGGCGAAGGCAGACTGAGCATCCCGGCGAGACCTCCAGCATGTGCTCCGCCGTCGTCGCGAACCAGGACCGCGCGAAATTCTCCAAGGAGATCGCCGGCCTGAACATGCGCCCGTTGTGGGAGCGGGTGATGCGGCTGAAGCCCGGCACCGCCGCGGTGCCGGCGATCTGGCGCTGGAACGAGGTGCGGCCGCTGCTCCTGCGCGCCTGCGAAGTCATCACCGCGAAGCAAGCCGAGCGGCGCGTGCTGATGCTCGAGAACCCCGCGCTCGCCGGGACGACCTTCATCACCACGACCTTGTACGCCGGCCTGCAGGCGATCCTTCCCGGGGAGATCGCGCCCACGCACCGGCATACGCCGAACGCGCTTCGCTTCATCATCGAAGGCGAGGGCGCCTACACCGCCATCGAGGGCGAGCGCGCGACGATGCGGCCCGGCGATTTCGTCGTTACGCCCGGCTGGGCCTGGCACGACCATGGCAATACCGGAACCGGGCCGGTGGTCTGGCTCGACGGGCTGGACGTCGCGTTCGCCAATCTGCTCGGCGCGCATTTTCGCGAGGACTATCCGCAGGAGTCGCAGCCGCGGTCGAGAGCCGACGGCGATTCGGCTGCGCGCTTCGGCAGCAACCTGCTTCCCGTGGACGAGCGGCGCCCGGGTCTCGCGTCGCCTATCCTTTCCTATCCCTACGAGCGCTCGCGCGAGGCGCTCGAGCGGTTGGCGAAGCAGGGCGATCCGCATCCCTCGCACGGCTGGAAGCTGCGCTACGCGCATCCGGGGACCGGGGGCCATGCCTTCCCCACCATGGCGTGCTTCATGCAGTGGCTGCCGAAGGGCTTCACGGGCCGGCCCTGCCAGGGCACCGACGGCGCCGTGTACTGCGTCGTCGAGGGACGGGGCAGCATCGCGATGGGCGAGGTGGCGTTCGAGTTCGCGCCTCACGACGTGTTCGTCGTGCCGTCCTGGCAAAGTCACGCGTTCCGGACCTCCGCCGACTGCGTGATCTTCAGCTACTCGGACCGCGCTGCGCAGGAAGCACTCGGCTTCTGGCGGGAAAAAACCTGATTTACATCCGCCACTCGATGTAGGTGTAAATGTAGTTCGACCCGCCGTTGACGTTGTCGAAAATCTGGGCCATGCCGAAGATGCCGGAGCGGTGGCTGACACCGAGGCCGACATAGGTCTCGCGCAGGCTCCTGTCGCCGATGATGTCGCCGACGCTCAGGTCGAGGGTGGGATCGAGGGACTGAATGAATCGGGAGGTGTTGCGGCCGCGAAGCGCCTGGTCTCTTGCCTCCACGTACGGCACGCGTTGCGCGTACGAGAATCCCCCGCCGAAACCGATGCGCGTGCGCACGCGCTCGCGCCAGGGAAAGCCCCAGTAGAACGCCTTGAGATAGCCGTTGACCTGCCAGGAATCCGGCTGGAGGCCGCGCTCCTCGTGGCGCAATAGCCCCGCGTACCAGGCGATCATCACCGGCCAGCCGTGCGGGCTTTCGATGAACGGATAGCCGATCTCGAAAGACTCGACCGAGGTCCGGTCGTCCGTTTTCGTCGACCGGCAGCGCAGCTCGATGATCGGCAGCAGGTTGCAGGGCGTAGACCGGCCGTAGAGAACCTTGAGCGTGAAGGGAGAGCGGGATTCGCTTTCCTTTCGCGGCGTCGGCGTAAATTCGTAGGCGAGCCCGCCGAAGCCCGCGAGCTGCACACGATCCTCCGCAATCGGGCTGCGGCGCACGCCGCCCGACCACAGCGTCGCGGAGACGCCGGCGAGGAAATGCCAGCGCTCGCCCAGGTCGTAGCGCGCGTTGAGTCCCAGGCTTGCGTTGACGCCGGCGCCGGGCTGGTACGCCGGGCGGGTCGGCGTGGCCTCGGAGGCGCTCACGCCGTAGTAATAGCCGTTGAGCCTGGCGTCGCGCCGCGCGAGCAGGAGGTACGGCGTGAGCCTCAGCGCGCCGCGACGGCGTTCGCCTTCCATCCCGAGGCGCCACTCGGTTCCGCGGGAAACACCCGAGAGGTCGTGCAACACCTCCGCGTAGGCGCTCCCCCAGCCGAATCGCTGCGCGAGGCCGAGGCCGATGTCGTTTTCCGGCACTCGAGCCGAAATTCCGGCAAGGCTGTCCGGCACGTTCTGCACCGGTGAATTCTCCAGACGGCGCGACACGAAGGCGTCGATGCGGGTCTCCGGCCTCGGCGACAGCTTGAGCCCGGCGCGGTTGGAGTGAAGGTAGGCAAATTCACCCTCGTAGAGGTAAAGGGGAAGAAGATCGAAGCGGACTCCGGCGCCGCGATACTCCGAATGCTCGACGCGCAGCACCATCCCCCAGCCCGCGCTGCCGCGTTCGGCCAGCACGCCATCCAGGACGTCGCCGGCGGCGCATGCGGGCGTTGCGCTGCACAGCGCATACGCGCAGGCGACGAGAGCGCACAAGCTACGTCCGACCGGCCTGGATGCGACCCTGGGATTCTTCGGTTTCGGAATGATTGTCTGGATTGGACGAGTGCGGAAAACGCCGCGGTATTCTAATATGAAAGCCATGCAGAAATTCCTAGTGTCGCGCCCACACGGCATCGGCGTGGCCCTGATGCTTCTGGCTGCCTCGGTTCCCTCGTCTCCGGTGCGTGCCCAGGATTACCCGAGTCGTCCCGTGCGCGTGGTCGCGCCTTCGGCGCCGGGCGGCGGGTTCGACCTGGTGGCACGTGTGCTCGCGCAAAAGCTCGGCGAGCAGACCGCTCAGGCCTTCGTCGTGGAAAACCGTCCGGGCGCAGGCACCCTGGTCGGCACCCAGCTGGTCGCCCGCTCTGCGCCCGACGGCTACAACCTGGTGGTCGGCGGGCTTTCGAACATCGCCCTCAACATGGGCTTGTACAAGGAGCCCGGTTACGATTCGCTGGCCGATCTCGTGCCGATCAGCCTGGTGGTGAGCCACTCCTACACCCTGGTCGCGCGCAAGGATCTTCCTCAGGCGAGCCTCGGCGAGGTGATCGCCTATGCGCGCGCCCATCCCGGCAAGCTCAATATCGGCACCAGCGGCATCGGCACCGGGCAGTACATCGGAGCGGCGATCATCGGGGCCCTCGCCGCCGTCGACATCGTCAAGATTCCGTACAAGGGCGCGCAGCCGGTCTACCAGGACCTGCTCGCGGGACGCGTGGATCTGTTCTTCGACAATACCACGACGGCCCGGCCCTACATCGAAGCCAGCCAGGTCCGGGCGCTCGCGGTGTCGAGCCGCGAACGCGCCCCGGACATGCCGCAGCTGCCGACGCTCATCGAATCCGGCCTTGACCTCGACATGGAGACCTGGTTCGGGTTGTTCGCCCCGGCACGCACTCCGGCGCCCGTGATAACGCGCCTGCGCGCGGAAGTGGACAAGGCGATGCTTCTGGCGGACATCCGCAAGCGCCTGGAAATGGGCAGCGGCAGGAGCCTACGCATGACCCCGGCCGAGACAGAGGCCTTCGTTAGAGCCGAGGTCGCCCGCTGGGTCGGACTACTGCGCAGGGCAAGCATCGCGCCGGAATGAACGCGGATTTGCAGGACCGGCTTGCCATCGGCGCGCTCGCCGAGGACTGGGCGCTCGCCCGCGACACCGGCGACTGGGAAGCCTTGCGCGCCACCGCGCACCCGGATGCGAACATCACCACGACCTGGTTCGACGGCAGTTTCGACGCCTTTATCGAGGCCTGCCAAGGGTCCTGGCGAAAGGGCTCGCGATCGCTGCACGTACTCGGGGGCACGACAGCGCAGATCCGCGGCGCGTGCGCGCTCGCGCAAACGCGCATGGCGATCATGGTTCGCTCGACGCTGGAGGGCATCGAGGTCGACGCAGTCTGCCACGGACGTTTCTTCGATCGCGTGGAACAACGCGATGGCAGCTGGCGCTTCACCAAGCGATCGGTGATCTACGAAAAGGACCGCATCGATCCCGTCGATCCGAGCGCGAAGCTGTCGCTGGACCCGGAGCTCCTCGGGCGATTCCCGGAAGGCTATCGCCATCTCGCCTATCTGCAGACGCGCAACGGCGCCCAGGTCAACCCACAGCTGCCGACCGGGCGCGGCGAGGCGCTCGACCGGCTGCTGCGGGAGGCGAAGGTCTGGCTGGACAGCGACTAAACCCGCGGCGGGCGGATGGATCCGGTAGACACGATCGTCAGCAACGCGAAGAGTTTGTCAGCGATTCTCCACCAGGGACAGACGCTCGTCGGCGGCGAGGCAGACGGACTCCGGAAGTCCGAGCTCGCGCCGCACGATGTTCGTTCCCTGGACGATCGATACTATCTTGTGGAACGCGTGGCGCCGGCTCATCCCCTCGCGGCCCATCCCGCAGTCCGACGCGAGCACCAGCTGCTCCTTCGGGACATGCTTGAGCGCGCGGCGGATCATGTCCGCCACCTGGTCGGGCGTCTCGACTTGGAGCGTGTGGTGGTCCACCACGCCGATCGCGACCTTCTTGTTCTTGATGCCACGGCCGATCGCTTCCAGATCCATGCCACCGGAACTGCAGTTCTCGAACGTGATCACGTCGGCATCGACGCGATTGAGCGGATCAATCGCCGGCGCGTAGCTCGGCTGCGTGTTGAAGATGCGCTGCGCGCCCGGGTTGCCCCAGCAGGTGTGGCACCAGATCTCCGCCTTGCCGCGCAATCCGCGGACGGTGTTGTTGAACACCTCCACCATGAAATCAGGATTCAGGATCTTGTCGGTGAGCCCCTTTGCGGCAAGCAGATGGATCTGCGGCTCTTCCATCTGTATCACCTTGCACCCGGCCTCGACCAGCTCCGCCAGCTCCTCGCGGAGCGCGTCGCTGATTGCGAGGATCGCCTCGCGCAAGTCCTTGTAGTGAAGGTCGCGCACCGACATCGCGATCAGCTCGGCGGTGATCGTACCGAATTTGACCGGACGCGTGGTCAGTCGCTGCGCCGTCTTCCAGATCGCCGTGTACTGCAGCGTTCCACGCCCGACCGGGCCGACCAGATCGGGCATGACGCGCGCTTCCAGGATGTCGTGCAGGATGTGTCCGCGCGGATGAACGACGCCGGCGCGCCCGCCCTCCCTTTTGTAGGCGAAAGCGCCGGAGAAGCCGTCCATCCGGATCGGCGCGTAGGAAAACCAGTTGTGACCGCCGACGTCGGAGTCGAAGCGGCAGTCGCCGTCGGTGACGATGTCCAGGCCGGCAGTCTCCTGGTCGCGAATATGGGAGGACGCCGCGTCGAGATACTGCTCGCGGTAGGTCCGGTCCACCATTGCTTCGCGAAAATTGCGCCGGCCCAGGTTCTCGGTATACCAGCCCGGCCGCGGCAGCGAGCCGATGATGGTGGTAGGCAACACGATTCCCGCGGTTGCGGTGTACATTGGACTGGCTTCTCTTCCGGGGAGATGCTACATCATCCCCATGCGCGCAGATACAAAACCAAACCCATTTGTTTCGAGAGCATCTGCGTCAACTCTTCGTCGCTCGGCGGTCGAGCGCTCAGAGCTTCCTTAGCTGCTTGAGCCAAACCATCTCTCGCGCAGCGTCTTGGTGTTGTCCAGGATCCGCTGGCCGAGAGAGGAGGTTCGCATCTTCTCGGTGCGCTGCACTCGGTGTTCGCGCGTGAGTTCGGGGGTCTGGCGGAAGATGAGGTAACGCTGCAGCGCCGAGTGCACGTGGCCTTTCAGCAGGTGCACGCTCACGGGTTTGTTGAGAAAACGGAAGATCTGCGCCTGGTTGATGAGCTCGATGACGAGCTCCGAGTCCGACGCCGTGGTAATCACGATGGTCAGGATCTGCGGATTTTCCTGCTTCAGGAGTTTCAGCATCGTGGTGAGTTGTTCGTGCTCGGCCTCGATGTCCGTGATGACCACAGCGATCTCCTGTCGCTGCATCGTGCGCAGGGCAGTGTCGAGGTTCGAAGCATAGGCGACGGGGCACAGATCGCCGATCAGCTCGCGCACCACCCGGAAAATTTCCTCGTCCCGGTCGACGACGAGCACGCCAGCCTGTAGCCGCTTCGGCATCGCGACCGCCGCGGGCTTGGTGTTGGCAAGCTCCAGGGCAATGGTCGCCGCCTCGGCAACGATCGTCTGCAGGTCGTTGTTGTCCCAGGGCTTGCTGATGAATCTGTAAACCTCACCGTCGTTTACCGAGCCCACGATAGAGGCAAGGTCGGAGTACCCGGTGAGCAGGATGCGCACGCTGCGCGGCGATATTTCCCGGGACTGGCGCAGCAATTCGACCCCCAGCATTGCCGGCATGCGCTGGTCGCTGATAATCACATGCACCGGATGCTTGCGAAGGAACGCGAGCGCCTGGTTGCCATCGGTGGTGGTAAACACGTGATAGCGGTCTCGGAAACGCGATTTGAGCGCCGTCAGGATGCGCTCTTCGTCGTCGACGATGAGCAGCCGTGCCTGCTTCTGGCGTCCGTCGAGGCTGATCGCGCTGTCGCCGCTGAGCGTGGGAAGCAGGGGATCGGCAGGAAGGGCGGCCGCAGCCGGCGGCACGTTCAGCAGGCGCGCGGCGCTGAGCAACGCCGCGCCACTCGGGGCTCCTAGGACCAGAGTGGGAACATCGGCGCCTACGTTGAGCGATGCGTCAATCGCCTGGCGGAAAGCGTCGGAGAACTCACGGGCGTTCTGGTAGCGGTCCTCGCGCTTCTTCGCCAGGGCCTTGTGCAGCACTTCGTCCATCATGGGTGAGAGCTTCGGATTTATCCAGGACGCATCGGAAGGACGCACGTTGAGCACCTGCTGCATCACGGTCGCCGCGTTGCCGGAAAAGGGCTTGGTCCCGGTCAGCAACTCGAACGCGATGACGCCGACGGAGTAGAGGTCCGCGAGGGCATTTACCTCCAGGCCGAGGAACTGCTCGGGGGCCATGCAATACGGCGTGCCGAGCACATCGCCGACCTGCGTGAGCTCGGAGGAATCGATGCGCGCGATGCCGAAGTCGCTGATCTTGATCCGGCCGTCGCTGTTGATCAGGATATTGGACAGCTTGACATCGCGGTGCACGACACCCTCGGTGTGGGCATGACCCAGCCCGTCCAGCAGCTGCCGGACGATCTCTCCCACCTCGCGGATTTCGTAACTTCCCTCCTGCGACAGGTGCTGGTTCAGGGTCTTGCCGTTGACCAGTTCCATGACGATATAGGCAATCTCATCGTCTTCGCCGTAGTCGTAGATCTGCACGATTCGCGGGTGCACCAGCCTGCCGACCGCTTGGGCTTCGTGGCGGAACCGTTGCAGCACGTGCTTCAGTTCTGCCGGCCCCAGGGTAGCCTTGGCGATGACCTTGATCGCGACGCTGCGCGCGATGGCCCGGTCGTAGCCCTTGTAGACCACGCCCATCGCCCCCTTGCCGAGGACCTCCTGGATCTCGTACTTCCCGATGTTCTTGGGGGGCAACATGCGGTGGTCAGGCGCTCATTTCTGCCGGCGGCTGAACCGGCAGCCACACCGTGAAGCGCGTGCCGGTGCCGGGCTGCGACTGGACGTCGATTCGCCCGCCGTGCTGCTTGACGATCTTGTACGAGATTGACAACCCCAGCCCGGTGCCCTTGCCGATTTCCTTGGTGCTGAAAAACGGATCGAAAATCTTGGGCAGGACGTCGGCCGGGATTCCCCTGCCGTTGTCGGCCACTTCGACGCTGACGCCGTCGCCTTCGCGACTCGTCGCCAGCGCGATCGTTCCTCCTCCGGCGTCCATCGCCTGGGCCGCATTGGTGATGAGGTTGAGGAACACCTGGTTCATCTGCGAAGGCGAACATACGATCGGCGGTACCTCGCCGAAGCGTTTCTCGATCTTGATCGATTTCAGCATATGTTTGGCGAGCAGCAGCGTGCTGTTGAGGCCGTCGTTCAGGTTGAAGCTGGTCACCTTGCTGCGATCGAGCCGGCTGAAATCTTTTAGATTGCCGACGATTTCCGCCATCTGCCCGGTGCCGTAGAGGCCGTCTTTCACCAGGTCGCCCAGTTCCTGGGTAACGCGCTCTTGCCGCAGTCGGGCAATCGTGGCCGAGACCTGCCCGAACTGGCTGGAAAGCTCGCCGGGATCGGCGCGGTCCCCGGCCTGGAGCAAGGCGAGCAGTCTCTCGCATTGCGCGATGGCTTCATCCAGGTCGGCAAGCTTGTCCGCGACGGTGCCCAGGCTGTTCTTGACATAGGCGAGCGGCGTGTTGATCTCGTGTGCGACCCCGGCGACCATCTGGCCGAGCGACGACATCTTTTCGGACTGGATCAGCTGCGCCTCGGACTCCTTCAGGTGCTGCAGCGCTTCGGAGAGTTCGCGCGTACGCTCCTGCACGCGGTGCTCGAGCCCCAGGTTAGCGGCCTTGATCTTGACGCCCAGCCAGCCGATCAAGAGCAGCAGAGCACTGGTATAGGCAATCAGGTAGACACGGAAAAGCTCCTTTTCCTGGAGTGTGGCTTCGAGCTCGCGATTGAACGAAAATGTCAGATTGTCGAGGCGTGGACCGGAACTCAGAAATGCCAGTTTTTCAAACGTCTCCTGCTCTGCCGACCGCCGCTTCAGCATGCCGTCTCCGGATGCGAAGGTCTGCTCGGTCCTGACGCGCAGAATCTCCGGCAGCGGCGCAGCGCTCCGCAGGTCCATCAGTGCCGATTCGGTCTCCTTGCGTAAGGCCTCCTGGGCAAACCAGAAATACTGCGGGGCAGAGGAGACCAGGCGGGCGAGCGCGTTTTCGAGCGCGGGCACCCTTGCTCTGAGGCCTGCCGCCTCGGCACGCAGATCCGCAGCATTGCGCAGCAGATCGTCGAGCGCGAGTTTCGCGCTGGCATTGTCGAGTTGGAATTTCTCCACGAGCTCGGCCTTCTGCAGGATCGCTTGCTTCAGCTCGGGCAGCGCGGAACCCAGGGCAGGGCTGCGCGTGTTCTGCAGGGCCGTGGCGAGCCCTTGCAGGGCCTTGTTCGCCGTCGCCAGGCGATTGATCGGCGGAAGACCGGAAGACCCGGTTTCGATCCTGGTCCGCAGGACGTCCACGTCCCACCGGCCGTCGATTTCCTTGAGCACGCGCAGGTGGCCGAGGACTTCACCCTGGTCGCGCAGGTCGACCGCCTGCGTCCTGTCGTACAGAAACACGAGCACCGCCACCAGCGCCAGGGCGGCGATGCCGAGCAGCACGTTTTGCAGCGCTTCCGACTTGTTCATGCTTTGTTCAACTTTAGCTTGAGCGCTACGGCGAGTGCAACAAACCGGCAGGTCGGGTCGCTTGCCCGCGCGAACCGCGGGGAGTATTGCCCTTCAGAACTGGATTTCCTCCATCTGGGCGTCGTGCAGCCGGTACGCGCGTCCCTGATAGTGAGAGCGGCCCAGCGTCTCGGCCGGGCTCAGCCCGGCATAGGCTCCCTGAAGCACCCGGCTGAACATCTCGTGCGTCACAACGATGGTCACCGGAGCGTGGCGCTTGCAAGCGAGCCATTGCTGGGCCCGCGTGTAGGCGAGCGCATAGCTTTCGCCTCCAGGCACCACATAGCTCCATTTGCTCGCCTCACGCGCCCTTCGCTCGCCCGGGTACTGCACGTCGATGTCGGCATTGGTCAGGCCCTGCCAGGCGCCCAGATGATGTTCGAGGAGAAGGGGGTTGACCACCAGGGCGCTTACGTCCAGACCGAGTTCGGCACACAGCAGGGCCGCCGTGTGGCTGGCCCGCCCCAGCGGGCTGGTTTCCACGCATACAACCTTGCCTTCGGGGAGGACTTTTCGCAGCGCCCGGCCGGTAGCCCGCGCCTGCTCTATCCCCTGCGCAGTGAGCGGCGAATCCAGCTGCCCCTGCTGGCGTCCCTCCCGGTTCCACGCCGTTTCGCCGGGTCGCACAAGATAAATCATGGGGATACTTATCGCCGACTCGTCCCGTTTCATACCCGACCCTTCAGACCCCAACAACGCGTATTCGCCAATCAGCCTGCACCGAACGGCCGGCAGGCGGCGGAAGCTGCCCCGGCAGCTTAGGCGCCGCCACTCTCAGCTGGGAACGTGCGATTCTATACCGTGCAGACTGGCACGGTGAAAAACGTAACAAGCACTCGCGCTAACCTGTGCCCGCCTGGCAACGCGGCGCAACCTGTCCGGTGCGGGAAACCCGGCTTGGCCGGGCACACCCGCCGACCCGATCAGGAGGGGAAGAGACCTTGGATCTTGCGGGCATCTGGTGGCGTCGCCACACCCCGCTCGGTGAAAAGGCCGGTGATCAGTTCCACCGGTGTCACGTCGAAAGCCGGATTGGCAACCGCGACCCCCTCGGGGGCCCAGCGCAGGCTTCCGTATCCGGTGACCTCGGAGGGATCGCGTTCCTCGATCGGGATGGCGCTTCCCGTAGGAGTCAGGAGGTCGATCGTGGAAAGCGGTGCCGCGACGTAGAACGGAACGCGATGTCTGGCAGCGAGAACGGCGAGCGTATAGGTGCCAATCTTGTTGGCGACGTCGCCGTTGGCTGCGATCCGATCCGCTCCGACGATCACCAGCTGGACCCTGCCCAGCTGCATCATGTACCCGCCCATGTTGTCGGTAATCAGGGTGACGGGTATGCGTTCCTGGATCAACTCCCAGGTGGTAAGCCGCGCCCCCTGCAGATAAGGGCGGGTTTCGCAGGCAATCACGGACACGCGTTTGCCCTGATCGCGCGCCGATCGCACCACACCGAGCGCCGTTCCATGGCCCGCCGTGGCGAGCGCTCCGGTGTTGCAGTAGGTCAGCACGCAGGCACCATCCGGGACAAACTCGGCTCCGGCCCGTCCGATCGCGCGATTGGCTTCAACGTCGGCACGATGCAACTGGAGCGCTGCCCCGCACAGCTTTTCGGCGATGCTCCGCGGTGGCTCGCGAGTTGCCCCGGCGAGTACCGAGCGCATGCGTTCCAGGGCCCAGAACAGATTGACTGCCGTGGGGCGGCTCGCCGCGAGCATCTGGAAAGCCGCCTCCATCGCGGCGTCGAATTCGCCGCGCGGCAGGCGTTGCCGACCGACCGCCTCCAGCGCGATGCCAAAGGCGGCGGCGCAGCCGATTGCGGGCGCGCCGCGCACGGTCATCGAGCGGATGGCCTCGGCCACTTCCGCCGCGCTGGTGCAGCGGGCGTACTCCAGACGAGCCGGCAACTTCCGCTGGTCGATCAGCTCCAGGCTGTCGCCTCGCCAGCGCAGCGTTTCCACCGCGCCAGATTCAGATGACACGCTCGTTGCCGCCGTCCACGGGCACCTGAGCGCCGGTGGTCTTTGCAAACAGTGGGCCGCACATCTCGGCGGCAAGCTCCGCGACGTCGCGGCTGCGGACTTCGGTGCGAAGTACGTTGTTGGTCTTGTACTGCTCGACCGTCATGCCATATTGCCTGGCGCGCTGCGCCAGCACCTCGTCTGTCCATAACGCAGTATCGAACACCGCGTTGGGATGCACGGTATTGATGCGAATGCGGTCCTGGCCCCATTCGAGCGCGGCGATGCGTGCGAGCTGATTCAGTGCTGCCTTGGAGGCCGAGTATGCCGATGCGCCAGGCCCGGGGGCGGGGACGTTCTTCGAACCTACCACGACCACCCGCCCGCCCCGCGGCGCGAGCTTCAGCAACGGGTAACAGGCACGGAGGAGGAGCAAGTTTGAATCCAGGTTGACGGTCATGGCTCGTCGCCACTCCTCCATCGGAAGTTCGGCGATCCTGTGGCTGGCGGGAAAGATTCCGGCATTCAGCACCAGCATGTCCAGACCACCGAAGGCGAGAACGGCATGCTCGAGCGCCTTGCCAACCTGGGCTTCGTCGGTCAGGTCGCAGCGCAGCCCGAGAAACTCCGCTCTCGAGTGAAGCGATTCGATCTTCGCATCCACATCGAGGCCGATGACCACGGCGCCGCGCCCGAGGAACGCCGACACGGCGGCCCTTCCGATACCGGAAGCTGCACCGGTCACCAGCGCGATCTCCCCTGCAAACGCGGCGGGTGCGCCACCTTTCTTCAGCTTCGCCTGCTCGAGATCCCAGTACTCGACGTCGAAAATGTCCTTCGGCGGCAGCGCCTCGAAACCGCCGAGCGCTTCGGAGCAAAGGATGACCTCCATCGTATGCTCATAGATCTCAGCGACGATGGCGGCATCCTTGGCGGTCCGGCCGGCGGCAGCCAGGCCGAACGCCGGATCGAGCACGACCCGCGGCGCCGGATCGAGCATGGTCTTGGCCTCCTTCGCCTGGGGCGCATGCTCTGCGAAATAGCGGCGGTACGCTTCGGCGTATTCGTGAATTCCCGTGCCGAGCATCGGCGTGCGCTTGGTGCGTATGACGTGATCGGGCGTCACCGGACCTTGCTGGGATATGCGCGATATCTGCGGGTGTTGCG
This sequence comes from Gammaproteobacteria bacterium, assembly GCA_041496705.1. Taxonomy (GTDB): domain Bacteria; phylum Pseudomonadota; class Gammaproteobacteria; order Burkholderiales; family SG8-39; genus VBDM01. The sequence continues at coordinate 35,565 of JBGQFD010000011.1, forward strand.
CAAACCCGAGGGAGCGATCGCTGGTGACGGTGCGCAGGATCAGTGGCGCTCCGACCGCCTCGGAGAGCTTGCGGCGCAACACCGCCTGGGCCATGGAATCGACGTTGGGGTCATGGGTGGGCGTGTTCGGGATCGCCCAGGCGCGGCTTGCCTGAAGGTATCTTTCCGCAAGCGACACGAGTTCGATCATCCGCTCGTAGGACTCCCTCGCGGTTTCGCCGAAGGAAAAGATGCCGTGGTTCAAGAGCACCATTCCGATCGTGTCCGGCGTGCCCTGGCGCCTGAATTCTCTCGCGCAATACTGTGCCAAGTCGAAGCCGGGCATCAGGTAGGGAATCACGACGCAGCGCTTTCCGTATACTTCGCGGATGCGCTGGTTGCCGTCCCGGGTGTTGCTCACCGCCAGAACCGCATCGGCATGGGTATGGTCGACGAATTTCCAAGGCAGGCAACCATGCAGGATCGTTTCAATCGACGGCGCAGGGGCCGAGGCGCGCAGCATGTGGGTGGTCAGCTGATTCACCATTTCCGGATCGGAAAGGGACTCAAGCTCGGTGAGGCGACGCACGTGCGCGAGCCGTACGGGTGAAAACCCTTGCGGCTCGATGGTTTCCAGATCCCAGCCGCTGCCTTTGATGTACAGGATATCCTCGTCTTCTCCGAAGAGGTTCTTTTCACGGATCTTGACCGAGGTATTGCCACCCCCATGCAGCACCAGCGATTTGTCGCGGCCAAGCAGCCGCGAAGTGTAGACGCGAAGTCCAAGGTCGCCTTGAAATTGCCGCGCCTCTTCTTCTTTCCACAGGTTTTGCATGGGAACCGCGCCGTAAAATGAGAATTATAAGTCCACCCATGCTCCCGTCGTTCACCGTCCGGATTCTCGATTGGGCCGAAGCGCGCGAATTGGCTCGCCTGGTTCGCGAGCGTGTATTCATCGACGAGCAGCATGTCCCCCGCGACCTGGAATGGGATGAGTGGGACGAACTCTCGGACCACGCCGTTGCGCAAGACCCGCAGGGTGCCGCCGTCGGGACTGCCCGTTTGCTGCTCGACGGCCGGCTCGGACGCATGGCCGTGCTTTCCGGCTGGCGGGGGCGCGGCGTGGGGACGCGGATGCTGGAAGCCCTGCTCGGGCGGGCGAGGGCACGCGGCATTGCGAACGTCACGCTGCATGCGCAGACGCAGGCGGCCGGCTTCTACCGGCGCTTCGGATTCAACGAGCAGGGAGAGGTGTTCCGGGAAGCCGGGATTGCGCACGTCGAGATGACGCTGCAGCTTTTCCCCGCGCAAGGGTAAGACGGTAGCTCAGGGCCGTGCTTGCGCTTCCATCCTCCCGGAAGCTTCGCTCATGGAATTCGATCCTGCCGTCCTCCCCGAAACTCACCACGGTCGAGCAGCGCGTTCCGTAGCCGGCGACGGCCGGCAGGCGTATTGCAGAAAGTCGTTCTTCGAGTTCGACACTGACCCCGGTACTGGGCAGTTCCTCACCAGGTGCACACGCGGTGTCGTCCAGGACGCGGAATGCGGCTTCCGCGTCGAACCCTCGGGCGATCTGCCCTGCAAGCCATGCCTTGCTCTTGGCGATCTTCGGCCAGGGCGTGTCCAGCAGGTGGTTGGACAATCCGTGCACGCCCGGGTCGACGGGCATCAACGGGCCGCCCCGATTGGAACAAAAATAGAGTGACGTGCTGTCACCGACCAACAGGCTGAAACCGTTGTAGTCGGCCGCACGCTTTTCCACGTCTTGCATGTAGTGCTTCGGCCCGACGGTTCCCGCAAGAAATTCTCCTACCAGCGCACCCCGGGAAGGCGCTACAGGTTTCCGGTCGGCCGGATTCCTGTAGTTGGTGAGCGCAGCGAAACGCCCCTGAGGAGTGATGCCCAGCCAAGTGCCTCCGGCCTCGAGATCCCGGCCGGCTAGCACGCCTGGACAGTCGTCCCAGAAACCTGCCGGTGCGCTTGCACGCGAGAAATATTCGTCGCGATTTGCCGCAACCAGCAGACGATACTCCGGGTGAGCGTGCCACGCGAAGACGATGAGGCACATTGGTGTCAGAAGCTCTGAAAGATCTCCTGCCTGCGCGTGTTGCCCGGGGCAAGCCAGGCCGCGACGGAGTGCGCATCTGCGAGTTCCCGCAGCTTCTCTTCGAACGAAGCGGCGTCCGGCACATGTTCGTAGATCTCCATCCAGGTGGTCGGATCGCCGCGGCGGCGGAGGATGCGGCCCAAGATTCCCGTGGCTTCAGCCAGATCCCGCTGCAAGGCGCTGACCGCGGCAAGGGCCCCCCCGGTGCTGGCGGGCGGAACCTTGTAGTAAATGTAATAGCTCAGATTCACGTAATGGCGTAGGGCAGCGCATGGAAATGCAGCACCGGTCCGCTCAAGGACTGCAGGTGCACCACAGAACCATCGTGACTAGCGGTTTGAACAACCGCCAATACGTCGTGCCCTCCGTCGGGTGACGGTTCCGCATTAACGACCAGGCCGCTCGTCTGGTCACCGAGATCCTCGCTGTAGAGCGGATCGCCCGCGCGGGCCGCTGCGGCGACGTTTGCGAGGAACATGCGTCGCTTGATTTTTCCCAGGTGCTGCGTGCGCGCGACGATTTCCTGCCCCGTATAACAACCTTTGTCGAAACTCACGCCGCCCAGAAGCTCGATATTTGCCATCTGTGGCACCAAGTGATCCTGAGTCGGGGCGGTGATGAGCGGCAGCCCGCTGCGAATATCCAGCCAACGCCAGACCTGTGCCCCAACATCTCTGAATGCCCCGGCAAGCTGCTGCCGCAGCGACTCGGCGGCCGGCAACGCCGACGCGAGAATGAGCCTTCCATCAACCAGGCGGATTGTCGTCCCAAGGCCGGAGGCTCGGAAAATTTCGCAGGAGAGCTCAGGCAAACCCCCGAAAATGCTCCGAAGCGCGCCATTGGCGCTGGGTCCTGCGAAACCCAGAAGTACCACGGACCCGGAGGTATCAGATATCCTGACTCTGGAGCGCAACACGAACATGGAAAGGCGTCTGTGTACCGCGCCCAGGATATCCCGCGAGAGCACCATCACGAATCCGGCCTCTTCCCGCCAAAGCAGGAAATTCGCGAGCATCCTGCCTTTCGGAGAGCAGTACGCGCCATACGTGCTTCGCGACGATTGGATGCTAGTCACGTCGCAACTCAGCTGGCCCTGCAGGAAAGATTCCGCATCTTCACCGCTGAATTGCAGAACCCCGAGGTGGTCAAGCGACGCCAGCAGATCTCCGGCGCGGGCGGCGACGAAGCCGGACTCCACGCGGGAAATGGCTGTATGCGGTAGCGGAACGCTCACCTAACTCACCAGCGATGCCATGTTGTAGTGCCGTTCACCAATTCCAAGACGACTTGCATACCCGGCAAACAGTTATTATACGATCGTAGTCAGGTAGTCAGGCGAAACGACTAGAGGTTTGCTACAGATGTTGTTCCGGCTGAAGCTGCTGTTTGTATTTGTCTCGGCGATGGCACTGGGATTCTGCGGATGGATATTCTGGTTTGCGCTTTCCCCCGTGGATCTGGCGGCGCCGACGGTGGAGTTTTCCATTCGTCCCGGGAGTTCGCTACGCGGCGCCACCCGCCAGGTAGTCGACGCGGGAGTGATCATGCCAGACTGGAAATTCACGCTGCTGGCGCGTGCCAACGGGGCGGGTGGCAGCATAAAGGCCGGGAGCTACCAGGTGTCCCAGGGCATCACGCCGCTGCAATTGCTGCGCAAGATCATTCGCGGTGACTACGCGCAATCGGAAATTCTCTTCATTGAAGGCTGGCAGTTCCGGCAGATGCGTGAAGCGATGAAGATGAACGTCGACCTCAGGCACGACTCCGAACTCCTTTCCGAAGCCCAGATCATGGAGCGGCTCGGCGCAGCGGGCAAGGTTCCTGAGGGAATGTTCTTTCCAGACACGTACGTGTTTGCCAAGGGGTCGAGCGACCTGGCCGTGCTCGGGCGCGCCCATCGGGTCATGAATAAGCAACTCCAGTCAGCTTGGCAGCAGCGCTCCCTGGACTTGCCGGTCTCCGACCCTTATGAGGCACTCATCCTCGCGTCGATCGTGGAAAAGGAAACAGGCCGCGAAAGCGATCGGAGTCAGATCGCCGGTGTGTTCGCAAATCGCCTTCGGCTCAGGATGAAATTGCAGACCGATCCGAGCGTCATCTATGGGCTCGGGGAGCGATTCGATGGCAACCTGCGCACGCGGGATCTGGTGACCGATACGCCGTTCAATACCTATACGCGGCTAGGCCTGCCGCCGCATCCGATCGCCATGCCCGGCCTCGCGTCGATCGCCGCCGTCATGCACCCGGCAACGACCGACGCCTTGTACTTCGTGTCGCGCGGCGACGGCAGCAGCGAGTTTTCGCGCACGCTCGTCGACCACAACCGCGCCGTGGCGAAATACCAGATGCCCGGGGTTCGACGCCAGGCTCGCCGATGAGTCGCGGCAAATTCATCACCCTGGAAGGCATCGATGGGGCAGGGAAGAGCACCCATGTGGGATCCGTCGCACGCTTTCTGCGGGAGCAGGGTAAGGACGTCGAGGTGACACGTGAACCCGGAGGTACGGGCCTGGGCGAGAAGCTGCGCGAACTGTTGCTTTCTCAGGCGATGCACATAGAGACCGAAACGCTCTTGATGTTCGCGGCGCGCCAGGAGCACATCGCCGAAGTCATCGAACCGGCACTGTCTGCGGGACGCTGGGTGGTCTCGGACCGGTTCACCGATGCCACGTATGCGTATCAGGGCGCCGGTCGTGGCATGGCCGCCGACAGGCTTGCCGTGCTCGAACGGTGGGTGCAGGGTGAGCTTCGGCCTGACCTGACCATTGTGGTCGATGTCCCTGTCGAGCTCGCAGCGAGTCGAATCGCCAGTCTCCGCCCGGATCGGTTTGAGAAGGAAGACCGCGAGTTCTTTGGCCGTGTCCGCCGGGCATACCTCGAGCGGGCTGCAATGGAGCCGCAGCGGGTTCGCGTCATCGACGGCAGCAAGCCTCTCCCTATAGTTAATGAAGAAGTTGAAGTAATGCTGAAAAGCATATGTTATTAAACAATATTGAGTGGCTATCGTCTGCGTGGAAGGCCTGGGATCGGTTTGCCGGCCGGTTGCCGCACGCAGTGCTGATTCAAGCGGGCGAAGGTTTCGGTGCATACGAGTTTGCCCAAGGTGTGGCCGCCGCGCTGCTGTGCGAGCAGCCGCGGGCCGACCGACGGGCCTGCGGGAGTTGTGCGGCGTGCGGCTGGTTCGTCGAGGGCAATCATCCCGACTATCGACCGGTGGTGCCCGATAGCCTGGCCGGAGACCGGCAGGTCGAAGAAGAGGAGCCACCAAAGAAGGAAAAGCGCAGCGAGCAGATCCGGGTCGAGCAAGTGCGTGCGTTGGCGGATTTTCTGGCGATCGGGACCCACCGGCGCGGTAAGCGCGTAATCCTCGTCTATCCGGCCGAGGCGATGAACGCAAACACCCAAAACGCCCTTCTGAAAAGTCTCGAGGAACCTCCCGCGGAAACGGTGTTTCTCCTGGTCACCGCCCAGGCTGACAGGCTCCTGGCGACAGTGCGCAGCCGTTGCCTGACATTCGCGCTCCCGCTGCCCGATGCGTCGCAGGTTTCGCGCTGGCTGAAGGAGCACGGGATCGAGCACCCCGAAGCGGCTCTCGCCCGGGCCGGAGGCGCGCCCATGGGCGCGCTCGTCTCAGCGGATTCCGAGGCCGAGTACTGGCGCCTTCTGGAGGGACTGTGCGACCCCGGGTTCGACCCTGTCAGCCTCGCCGATATGACTCAGAAGATCCCGATGGTGAAATTTGTGGATTGCCTTCAACGCTGGGGATTCGATTTGCTCCTTTCAAGAATGAGCGGACGTCTCCGGTACCACCCGGGTCTTAAGGCCGCCCGGGAGATATCGGACCGCTGCAGGGCAGAAGACATCACGGCCTTCCTGCGACACCTCGCGCAGGCGCGAGCGCTGGCCCGACACCCGCTGAATGCCAAGCTCTTTGCCGAGGACCTGCTGCTGCACTACCGACGGCTAATTCTTCCGGGTCAAGCGTGAACGATCCGGCAACCGCGACCGAGGGCTTTCCGGGGCTGGTCGATTCGCACTGCCACCTGGATTTTCCGGATTTCGACGGAAAGCTCGATTCGGTGCGGGAGGAAATGCGCGATCTTGGCGTGACGCACGCCTTGTGCATCAGCGTGAGCCTGGAAACCTTGTCCAAGGTAGTCGGGCTTGCCGAGACCTACGACAATTTCTATGCAAGCGTCGGCATCCACCCTGAACATGACAGTGATGGAGCGATCGAGACAGACCAGCTGGTGGAACTTGCAGGGCACCCCCGCGTAGTCGCCGTCGGCGAGACCGGCCTCGACTACTATCGGTCGACGGGGGATCTGGAGTGGCAGCGTCGGAGGTTCCGAATCCATATCCAGGCAGCGCGCAGAAGCGGAAAGCCCCTGGTGATTCATACGCGCGACTCGGCGGAAGATACGCTGCAAATCATGCGTGAAGAAGGGGCGGGTGAGGTGGGGGGCGTTATGCATTGCTTTACCGAGACGCACGAAGTAGCGGCCGCCGCCGTCGACATGGGATTCCTCATCTCGTTTTCGGGGATCGTGACATTCAAGAACGCGGTGGCGTTGAAGGAGGTTGCTCGCGGCGTTCCTCTGGAGTCGCTACTGGTCGAAACCGACGCACCCTTTCTTGCACCGGTTCCGCACCGCGGGAAGGTGAACCGTCCCGCCTGGGTCCGGTATGTGGCCGAGGAGGTTGCCCGGCTTCGCGGCATGCGGGTGGAGGCACTCGCCCTGGCCACGACGGCTAACTTTCGCCGGGTATTTTCACCGCCAGACTGGACTGAGAAAATACTTTAGGAAAGCTGTATAAGTATCTAGTAGTAAGTGTATATAGCATATTCAATAATGAACTTCTTGAAGAAGTGCTATTTTAACTAATTTTACATAATACACATATGCGACAATCCTAAGTACCGCAATCCTGACACAACAAGTCGGGTTTTCCCGGATATCGGTCCATCGACCGGTCTGGCAAGCTCCCTTGAGTGATACCGAAGCATGCCGGGGCCTTGGCGGTTTGCGCTGTCCTCAACTCAAGCTGCGCGGGTATGACTTACGATCCGCCAGTCCTGCCGGCTTGTCTGGCGATTACTGCACCGATAATGATCCTGACGTCAGGTTCGGGCGTTTCTTTGGCGGCGGGATGCGTATTGGGCAGCGCGGCCCTCGCCTACGATCACAATCGGTGAGACTCCGTCCGGGTGTTACCTGCCGCTCGCCTGGATGCGGCCCTTGAGCCGCTCGGCCAGAGTGAGCTCTAGTTTCTGCAGCTGCCCTAGGGCAATCTCGGCGTCTTTGCGTTGTCCAATCCGGACCTGGGCGGATCCTAGTTCAAACCAGCCGCGTGCAAATTCCGGCTCGAGGCGTACCGCCTCCCGGTAAGAGGCAACTGCGCGGTCAAGCCGGCTCGCGTCGCGGTAGGCCTCTCCTAAGAGGAAAAACGTCACGAAGGAACTCCGACTGACGGTGCTTGCATATTCGAGGGTCTGGGCCGCTCGCCCCGGCTGTCCCGACAGTCGCTGAGCTTCACCCAGGAGGTTCCAGGCCCCGACATCCTCCGGATTGCGCTGGGTCACGCGAGAGAGCATCGCCGTCGCCTTCGGATAGTCGCGGTTTTTCAGCCAGCCATAGCCCGCTATGACGCCCCAGTCGGAGCCTTCCGGGTCGCGTCGCTGGTGTTCTTCGGCAAAGTGCACCAGCCCCGGCCAGTCCCGATTTCGATTCAACTCGGCAACGCGCTGCCTTTGTTCGAAGGTGTCGCCGCGTCCGACAAGCGTCGAAGCGGATAGCGGATCCACCGAAGGATTCTCGTATTCCAGCGTGGCGGCCGGCCCGCCGCAGCCGGACAACGAGACACACGCCGCGAGTGCGACCAGGAGTCGGATGGAGGATTCAGACCTTGTTCTGATAGACGTAGGCCTGCTGTTTGACATTCGATTCTGCAGAGCGCTTCAAGGTGTCAGGATCGAGCTTTTTGTCCCACCACATGGCCCGTCCCTTTTTCTGCTCCTCGGCGATGTGCGGTTTTTCCCGGAGCAGCTCGCGGATCATCCGGGTGATGTCGGATTCGTAAGGTTGCGTCATGGCGGAAATACTCGGTGTGTGACGGAAAAATTATACGCCGCCCTGGCGCTCACCGAAGGCTCGCTTGCCAAATCGCTAAATACTGTATATAAATACAGGTACGGGAGGCCCCATGACAGAAGAACTTACCCCCAAGCAGCAGAAAATCCTGGATTTTGTCCGCAAAACCGTCCAAAAAACCGGTTTCCCGCCCACGCGGATCGAGATCGCGAAGGCTTTCCGTTACAGCTCTCCCAATGCTGCTGAAGAACACCTGCGCATGCTGGAGAGAAAAGGCGCGATCGAGCTGACCCCGGGTGCCTCGCGCGGCATCCGGCTCGCTAGCGGGGTCGGGCTGCCGCTCATCGGTCGCGTTGCCGCCGGCAGCCCTATTCTCGCCGAAGCGCATGTCGAGCGGCGCTGCCAGGTCGATCCTGACCTGTTTCAGCCGCGCGCCGACTATCTGCTCAAGGTACGCGGCATGAGCATGCGCGACGCGGGCATTCTGGACGGCGACCTGCTCGCGGTGCACCGTACCCGCGAAGCACGCTCCGGTCAGATCGTCGTGGCGCGTGTGCACGACGAGGTCACGGTGAAGCGCTTGCGTCGCCGCGGCAGTACCGTGGAACTGCTCCCTGAAAATCCCGAATTTAAGCCTATCGTGATCGATCCGCGCGAGAACGATTTCGCCATAGAAGGGCTGGCGGTTGGGGTCATTCGTCAGCCGCTGTGAAAAGTAACCCCTCGTATACCTTGTCCCATGAATGCAGGGAATCCGTCTTTTGCCGCGCTGCTCGACCGTCCCGATATCTGGCGTGGCGGCGCCGTGACCCGTGCCGGGTTCCCAACCGTCTCAACCGGCTTTCCTGAACTCGACGCCCAGCTCCCCGGCTGCGGCTGGCCCGCCGGGGCGCTGACTGAAATCATTCCCGCACACGAGGGCATCGGCGAGTTACGTTTCCTCGGTCCGGCTCTCTCGGCATTATCCCGACAGGGTTTGCGGCTCGCCTGGATTGCCCCGCCCCATCTGCCCTATGCACCCGCCCTCGCTGCGGCTGGGATCGATCTTTCCGCCCTTATCATCGTGCGTACAGGCTCCCCGAAAGAAACGCTTTGGGGTGCAGAGCAGGCACTACAGTCGAATGCCTGCGGTGCAGTGCTTGCCTGGCCGCAAGCGGCAAAGTACGCGGAACTAAGGCGGTTGCAGATCGCCGCCGAAGGCGGCCGGGCTCTGGTTTTTCTCTTCCGCCCTGCGAAGGCCGACGCAGAGCCCTCCCCTGCAGTGCTGCGGATCGCGCTGGACACTGCGCAAGGCGGGCTTGCGGTGCGTATCTTCAAGCGTCGCGGGACCCCTCTCGCTTCTCCGGTGCTGTTGCCCGCGATGCCGCCTGCGGTGCGCACCAAATCGTGCCGTCATGTGGATCGCCATCCGGTTTCCGCTCCTGCCGCTCGAGATTTTCCTGCGCGGCTCGTCCACATCTGAGCCTTTCGCGGTCGAAGAGCGGCACCACGTCCTGCTTTGCGACCGCAAAGCCGCATGGCGGGGAGTGCGCACCGGCATGGCGACTTCAGCGGCGCTCGCATTGGTACCGAACCTGCGCACGGTGCCACGCTATCCCGCGGGAGAAACCGAAGCACTGCTGGGTATCGCCGCTTGGGCAGGGCAATTTACGCCCGGGGTTGCGCTCGATTTTCCCTTTGCCGTGCTGCTTGAAACGTCGGGAAGCCTAAGGTTTTTCCGCGGGCTTGAGGCGCTCATCGAAAATTTGCGGCACGGGGTTGCCGAGCTCGGGTACCACGCGGTTTTCGCCGGCGCTCCCACGCCGCGAGCTGCCTCCTGTCTTGCTTTTTCCGAAAATCAGAAATTCATCAAAACTGCCGTGGAACTCGACACGGCACTTGCTCCACTTCCTGTCGACGCGCTGGCGAGCTCGGATACCCTCGAAGCGCTCGAAGCAATAGGCCTGCGCACGCTGGGCGAGTTGTGCGCGCTGCCGCGCGAAGGCGTGGCGCGGCGCTTCGGGCAGGCGCTACTAGACGATCTCGATCGTGCACTGGGCAGGCGTCCCGATCCGCGCAGTTTTTTCGTTCCGCCGGCCAGGTTTCACGCTGGTATCGAGTTGCCGGCGGAAGTCACGCAAGCCGATGCGCTTGCGTTCGCCGGAAAAAGGCTGATTGCACAGCTTGCCGGCTTCCTGGCGGCGTGTTCCGGGGGAACTCAGCGTTTCATTTTGAAATTCGCGCACCGCGACATGGCTCCGACTGAAGTCGCCATCGGCCTGGTCGCTCCATCGCGTGACTTCGAGCATTTCACGTTGCTCCTGCGCGAGCGGCTGGCGAGTCTCAGGCTGCGCGCGCCGGTGCGTTCGATCGTGCTGGAAGCCGGCGAGGTGACACCCCTCTCGGGCTCCAACCATCCGTTGCTGCTCGAACAAGGCAAGCCGCAGGGCCAATGGGAACATCTGGTCGAACGGCTGAGCGCCCGGCTCGGTGCCGATGCAGTGCATGGATTGGCGTGCCGCGCCGAGCATCGCCCGGAGCATGCCACCGCCACACCCGGGCTCGGCGCTCCGCCATTTGAGCTGGACTTCGGCGAAAGGCCATTCTGGCTGCTGGAATCCCCCAAACTGCTGCCGGATGTCAGCGGGATGCCGCAGCACGAAGGCCCGCTGGAGCTGCTCGCCGGTCCGGAGCGCGTCGAGTCCGGTTGGTGGGACGGCGGGGACGTCTTCCGCGACTACTTTGTCGCCCGGACGCAAAATCAGTCGTTGTTGTGGATATTCTGTGACCGGCGCGGGGAAGGTGGCTGGTATCTGCACGGCTTCTTCGCCTAGCCATGTACTCCCCTATTCCCGATTATGCGGAGCTGCATTGCCTTTCCAATTTCAGCTTTCTGCGGGGTGCTTCGCATCCGGATGAACTGGTGCAACGAGCTGCCGCTCTCGGTTATGCGGCGCTCGCCTTGACCGACGAATGCTCAGTTGCCGGCGTGGTGCGAGCGTACGAAGCGGCAAAGGAACCGGGACTGAAGCTCATCGTCGGAAGCGAAGTGCAATTGCAGAACGGTCCGAAGCTGGTAATACTCGCCGCCAGCCGCGAGGGCTACGGTTGCCTGTCGGAGTTCATCACCTGCGGCCGGCGCAGATCCAGGAAGGGCCGCTATGCGCTCCGCTGGGCCGATCTCGACGGCGGCTTGCCGGGGTGCCTTGTGCTGCTCGCCCCTCCCCCCCTCGTCTCCGGCCCGGGGAGCGAAACGCAGGCGCGTGCCGTTGCCGAGCGCTTCGCCGGCCGCGCATGGATTGCGGCGGAGTTGCTGTGCGGGCCGAACGACCGGGCTCGTCTCGACGGGCTGCGCGAGCTTGCCGCAGCGTCCGGAATGCCGCTGGTCGCAGCCGGTGACGTGCATATGCATCAGCGCTCGCGCCGGCCATTGCAGGATACGCTCACCGCGATCCGGCTCGGCAGACCGGTGCAGCGCTGCGGTCATGCCTTGCATCCCAATGCCGAGCGGCATCTGCGGATGCGCATGCGCCTCGCCCAGATCTATCCGACGGACCTACTGACCGAAACGGTGAAGATTGCCGAACGCTGCGATTTTTCCCTGGAAGAGCTGCACTACGAGTATCCGCAAGAGCTGGTCCCGCCCGGGGAGACCCCGACCCCTTATCTGCGCAGGCTAGTCGAGGATGGCTGCTGCAAGCGGTTTCCGCAGGGCGTTCCCGACGCGGTCCGCGAACTCATCGAAAAGGAGCTGGCGCTCATCGCCGAGCTTCGCTACGAGCCGTTTTTTCTCACTGTGCACGACATCGTCCGCTATGCCAGAAGCAGGGACATTCTCTGCCAAGGACGCGGCTCCGCGGCGAACTCGGCCGTGTGCTACGCCCTGCAGGTTACCGAGGTGAATCCCGTCAAGCAGAAGCTGCTGTTCGAGCGCTTCGTTTCCAGGGAGCGCAATGAACCGCCAGACATCGATGTCGACTTCGAGCATCAGCGGCGCGAAGAAGTCATCCAGTACATCTATGGGAAATACGGCCGCGACCGGGCTGCGATCGCCGCCACCGTGATCTGCTATCGGCCAAAGAGCGCGCTGCGCGACGTGGGCAAGGCGCTCGGGCTCGATTTTCGGCAAGTGGACCGGATCGCCAAATCGGTTGCCTGGTGGGACGACAGGAAAGACCTCGCCCTGCGGCTGCGCGAAACGGGGTTCGATCCGGAAAGCCCGGCGATGCGACGCCTGATCGCGCTTTCCAGCCAGCTGCTCGGTTTTCCACGCCATCTTTCCCAGCACGTCGGCGGCTTCGTGATCTCGCGGGGGCCGCTCGCGAGTCTGGTGCCAATCGAAAATGCGGCAATGCCCGAGCGCAGCGTCATCCAGTGGGACAAGGACGACCTGGACAGCCTGGGTCTGCTGAAGGTGGACGTTCTCGGGCTGGGCATGCTGTCTGTGGTTCGCCGGGCGCTCGAGTCGGTCAACGCGCTGCGCGGCAGCCGTCATTCCATGGACAGCCTGCTGCAACGGGAAGATCCGCGCGTCTACGAAATGATCCGGAAAGCCGACACCATCGGTGTTTTCCAGATCGAATCCCGGGCGCAGATGTCCATGCTGCCGAGGCTCGGGCCGAGGGAGTTCTACGACCTCGTAATCGAGATCGCGATCGTGCGTCCCGGTCCGATCCAGGGCGACATGGTGCACCCGTATCTGAGGCGGCGGGCCGGAAATGAAGCCGTCGATTACCCTAACGCGGCGGTGAAGAAAGTGCTGGAACGCACGCTGGGAGTACCGATTTTCCAGGAGCAGGTCATGGAGCTCGCGGTGGTCGCCGCGGGTTTCACGCCCGGAGAAGCGGATCAACTGCGCCGCGCCATGGCCGCATGGCGGCGCAAAGGCGGCCTCGAGCCGTTCCAGAAAAGACTCATGGACGGCATGCGCGAACGCGGTATCTCTACGGGATTTGCCGAACGTATCTATCGGCAGATTCTCGGTTTCGGCGAATACGGTTTTCCCGAATCACACTCGGTGAGCTTCGCGCTGCTCGCCTACGTTTCAGCCTGGCTCAAGTGCTACGAACCTGCGGCCTTTCTTGCCGCGCTCCTGAACAGCCAGCCCATGGGTTTCTATACGCCTTCGCAGCTGGTGCAGGACGCTCGCCGGCACGGCGTAGAAGTGCGACCGGTCGACGTCACGGCGAGCCAATACGAATGCACGCTCGAACCCGGGGAAGCGGGATCCGCGGTTCGTCTGGGTTTCCTGCTGGTGCGAGGTCTCTCCGAAGATGGCGCGAAGCGAATCGTCGAAGCGCGTACGCAAGGGACGCTGCAGTCGGTCGACGATCTTGCGCACCGCGCCTCGCTGAACCGCCACGATCTGAAATGCCTGGCCGCGGCAGCCGCCCTGCAAGCGGTGAGCGGACACCGGCGCCAGACTCATTGGGCGGTTGCCGGCGTGGACACCGGCAGGAATATTCTGCACGGAGTGCCGATCGCGGAAACCCCGGTCGTCCTCGAACCGCCCACCGAGGGCGAAAACCTGGTGGCCGACTACGCCGCCACGGGGCTGACGCTGGGGCGGCATCCCCTGGCCTTGTTGCGGCAACATCTTTCGCGCATGCGCTTTTCCACTGCCGCCGAGCTGCGTTCTCTGCCAGGCGGTCGGCGTGCACGCGCAGCGGGCATCGTCACCGGCCGCCAGCGTCCGGACACGGCCTCGGGGGCCGTGTTCGTTACGCTCGAGGACGAAACCGGCTGTGTCAACGTCATCGTCTGGCGCGATCTCACCGAGCGCCAGCGGCGGGAACTGCTTGGCGCGCGACTGATGGGGGTCGATGGCATGCTGGAACGGGAAGGCGACGTGGTGCATCTTGTGGC
>JBGQFD010000012.1:0-48928 GCA_041496705.1 Gammaproteobacteria bacterium
CCGCTCGCGCGAAGCCAGCGCTGCACCACATCGAAGGCAATCATCACCCTCGCGTGTCCCAGGTGGCAGAAGTCGTAGACAGTCATCCCGCAGACATACATGTGCACGCGAGGCGGATCGATGGGCACGAACGGCTCCACGGTCCGCGTGAGGCTGTTGTAGATTTTCAGCATGGCCTATAGGTCATGGCCGGAAACTCGCCCAACCCGGAGCGTGTCCCGGGTACCTGGCCGCTTACAACAAGAGGGCTTAGCGCTGCCAGGTAACGTCAATTTTCGAGCGTGATGCCTAACCACCGAGCGCGGATCGACAATCGAGGAAACTCCCGCAAGGGGCTGATTATTGTTGACTTTGCGAGCTTCTTGATAGAATGCGCTATCGCTCTCTGGCGTGGGAAAAGTATAGCACAATGACTCGCTCCGCCGCGTTGGCCGCGCATTGCGCGGCACTGCTGTTCTTGCTGGCCTGCACGGCAGCAACGTCTCGCGCCGACGAGATCGAGGATATCAATCGGCTGGCAAAACAGGGGCAGCATGCACAGGCGTTGGATCGAGTCAATCGGTACTTGGCCCAGAAGCCGCGCGACCCTCAAGGCCGCTTCATTAAGGGACTGATACTCGCCGAGCAAAACAAGGTGGCGGATGCCATCGAAGTCTTCACGAAACTTTCGCAGGACTACCCCGAGTTGCCGGAACCCTACAACAATCTTGCCGTGCTTTTCGCCGGGCAAGGTCAATTTGAAAAAGCCCGACAGCAACTCGAACTTTCCATCCGCACGCATCCGAGCTATGCGACCGCCTACGAGAACCTCGGCGATGTGTACACCAAGCTGGCCAGTCAAGCTTACGACAAGGCGCTCCAGCTCGATTCCTCGAATTCTGCGGCACAGAACAAGCTGTCCATGATTCGCGATCTGATTTCGGGCGGGAACCGTTTGCCGGTTACCTCCAGCGGTCCTGCGGTTGCGCTGGGAAGCGGCCGAGCTCTCGCGGCAATCAGCTCCGTCCCCGCGAAGCCAGTATCCGATGCGAAGCGGGCTGCCGAACGTGCAAAGCCTGCGGCAGGAGCGACCGAAACGCACGAGCAAGGCGGGAACGCGGAAGAGGTCCTGCAGGTCGTTCGCGCCTGGGCTGGCGCGTGGTCCCGCAAGAGCACGGAGAGCTATCTGGCCTTTTATGCGAGAGATTTCAAGACGCCAAGCGGGGAAACACGAAGTCAGTGGGAGGAATCCCGCAAGCAGCGCATCTCCGCGCCGAAGCAAATCGACGTTGCCATCGAGTCCCCGAGAGTCACCTTTCGCGGAGACAAGAGCGCCGTCGTGACTTTCCGGCAACTCTACCGATCGGATAGCCTCAAGGTCAGCAGCCGCAAGACACTCCTAATGGTTCGCGACGACGGCCGGTGGGTCATCCAACAGGAACGTAGCGGCAGCTGAATGTCGGGACGATTCTTCACCTACGTCGCCCTTGCAACGATCGCTTTCGGAGCGCCGTCGGCCCTTTCCCCAGCCAGCGGAGCACGCATCGACCTCACCACGGACGCTCTTCTGGCGGGCGTTTATCAAGAAATACGGCGAGGACATCTCGACACGGCGATGCAGGATGTGGAAGGCCTCATCCGCGTCAAACCCAACTTTCGTCTTGCCCACCTGATCAAGGGCGATCTGCTGCTCGCGCGAGCTCGACCGATCAGCACCCTGGGCGCCGCACCGAATGTGCCGGATGCGCGGATCGAAGGCCTTAGAGCCGAGGCTGTCGCCCGAGTGCGCGCCTACCACGACCGGCCGCCGACGGATCGCGTCCCGCGGTATCTGCTGCAGTTGCAAGACGACCAAAAATACGCCGTCGTTGTCGATACGAGGCGTTCGCGACTCTATCTGTACTGGAACGATTCCGGCATGCCACGGTTGGTCACCGACTACTACGTCAGTTCCGGTAAGAATGGCGCCTTGAAGGTGCGTGAAGGGGATGAAAGAACGCCGGTCGGCATATACCACATCACCGCCAGCCTGCCGCGCGAAAAGCTCTCGGACTTCTATGGCAGCGGCGCCTTCCCCATCAACTATCCAAATGAGTGGGACCTCATTCAGGGCCGCGACGGGCACGGCATCTGGCTGCATGGGACTCCATCCGATACCTACAGCAGACCTCCCCGCTCGAGTAACGGTTGCGTGGTGCTGGCCAATACCGATCTGGAGTCCCTGGCAAGCGGCCTGCAGGTTGGCCTGACGCCGGTGGTCATCGGGGAAAATGTCGAATGGCTCAGTGTGGCTGAATGGGAAGACGAGCGGCGCGCCTTCGGCAGGCAGCTCGAGCAATGGCGTGCCGACTGGGAAAGTCTGGACACGGAACGCTATCTATCGCACTACTCCCCGCACTTCTTGGGGCAGGGGCAGGACATACGCGAGTGGAGCCGTCACAAGCGCGCCGTCAACGGCAGCAAGAGCTGGATCAAGGTGAAGCTGAGCAAGGTCAGTATGTTCCGCGACCCCGGCAAGGAGACCCTCGTGCTCGTGAGTTTCACCCAGGAGTATCGCTCCAGCAATCTTTCCAACACGATGAGAAAACGGCAATACTGGCTGCGTGAAGGCGAGCGCTGGAATATCGTCTACGAAGGATCCGGCTGACGGATCTTCAGTCCTGGAACCGTCCCCGCCAAGCGATTTTCTTACGGAAGAGTGCCTATGCAACGCCTGTTCATCCTGTTGGTCCTGCTCTCGGCGCAGCTCGCCTGGGCGCAAGCTCCGCGCGTGGAATTCAAGACCAGCGTGGGGACTTTCGCCCTTGAGCTCTATCCTGACAAGGCCCCCAAAACGGTGGCCAACTTTCTCCGCTACGTTGGCGACGGGTCGTACAACGGGACCATATTCCACCGCGTTATAGACGGATTCATGATTCAGGGCGGTGGATTCGATCCGGACATGCGCCAAAGAACCGCCCGTGCCCCGATAGAGAACGAAGCTGGAATAGCCTTCAAGGCAGGACTGAGAAACGAAACCGGCACCGTAGCCATGGCGAGGACACCCAATCCCCACTCGGCCACCGCACAGTTTTTCATCAATGTGAACAACAATGCGCCCCTGGACTACCGCGACACCACTCCGCAGGGTTACGGATATGCGGTTTTCGGGCGAGTCGTCGAAGGCATGGATACGGTAATGCGGATTTCCAAGGTTCCAACCACGACAAGGGGTGGGCACGAAAACGTTCCCCAGCGTCCGATCGTGCTCGAATCGGTTACCCTGAAACCCGCGAAGTGACGGGCATAGCCATGGTCAGATTGCATACGAATTTCGGAATCATCGACCTCGACCTCGAGTCCGAGCGCGCCCCGGAGACTGTTAGGAATTTTCTTGAATATGTTAAATCCGGGTTCTACACGAATACCCTGTTTCACCGCGTCATTGACGGGTTCATGATCCAAGGGGGCGGGTTCGAGCCGGGAATGCGCCAAAAATCTCCCCAACCCCCGATAAAGAACGAGGCAGACAACGGACTCAGGAACGTCCCCTACTCGATTGCAATGGCCCGGACATCCGAACCGCACTCGGCCTCCAGTCAGTTTTTCATCAACGTCAAGGACAATGAGTTTCTGAATTACACCGCGCGCGACACGCAGGGCTGGGGCTACTGCGTATTCGGCAAGGTCGCGGAGGGTCGGGATGTCGTAGACAAGGTCAAGCAGGTCCGAACCGGCAAGCGCGGCTCGCATGGCGACGTCCCGGTGGACGACGTGGTCATCCAGCGGGCAGAAGTGATCTAGCACGCCACTTGGCCGCCATTTTCATTTCCGATCTGCATTTGTGCTCGTGGCGGCCAGAGATCAATCGCATATTTTTCGACTTCCTAGGCGGGCCTGCGCGCCAGGCAGCGTCACTTTACATTCTCGGCGACCTGTTTGAGTCCTGGGCGGGCGATGACGACAAAGACGACCCCTTCAACGCCTCGGTGATCGACGCCCTAGCGAATTTCAGCAGGAGCGGCCGAGCGCTCTATCTCATGCATGGAAACCGGGACTTCCTGCTAGGAGAAGATTTTTCCTCTGCGTGCAATGCAAGACTCCTGATAGAGCCTTTTGTGCTGGAGCTGTACCAGAAGCGGGCTCTGCTGATGCACGGCGATACGCTGTGCACCGACGACCGGGATTACCAGCGGTTTCGTTCCGAGGTGCGGTCCCCGGAATGGCAGGCCCGCTTTCTGTCCCAGCCCCTTGCCCGCCGCAAGGAGCAGATCGAGGCATTGCGCCAGGCGAGCGAGTCGGAGAAAGACCGCAAGGCGCCGGAGATCATGGATGTGAATCGCGAAGCCGTTGAAGCAGCACTGCGCGAGAATGATTACCCACGCCTGATCCACGGCCATACCCACCGGCCCGCGAGGCATGAGCATATGGTGGATGGGAGACTCTGCGAACGCTGGGTGCTCGCCGATTGGTACCACAGTGGTGCTTATCTCACCTGCGACCCCGGCGGCTGCAGGTCCGTGCAGTTGCGGCCGTTATAGCGACAGTCCGCGCTGCAAGTCGTCGCGGATATCTCTCACCGATTCGAGTCCCACTGCAATCCGCACTAACCCCTCGGTAATTCCGGCACGGGCGCGCGCCTCGTCCGATATCCGACCGTGCGTGGTAGTGGCGGGATGCGTGATGGTGGTCTTGGTGTCGCCGAGATTGGCGGTGATGGAAATCAACCTGGTCGAGTCGATGACACGCCACGCGGCCTCACGACCTCCTTTGATCTCGAAGGAGACCACCGCCCCGCCCGAACGCTGCTGCCTCAGAGCCAGTTCGTGCTGCGGGTGCGAAGGCAGCCCCGGATAGTGCACCTTCGAGACACGCGGATGCGCCTCCAGCCAGCCCGCAAGTTCGCGCGCACTGCGCGACTGCGCCTCCATCCTGATCCCCAGCGTTTCCAACCCTTTGAGCAGGACCCAGGCGTTGAAGGGGGACAAGGTAGGCCCAGCCGTCCTGAGAAACCCATGGATTGCGTCCATGATCGGTTCACGCTTGCCAAGCACCGCACCGCCCAGCACTCTTCCCTGCCCATCCAGGTACTTGGTCGCCGAGTGAATGACTAGGTCGGCCCCCAGCGGGATCGGACGCTGGAGGGCCGGTGTGCACAAGCAATTGTCCACCACGAGCAGCGCTCCGGCGCCGTGCGCCAAATCCGCCAGCGCGGCGATGTCGACCACTTCGGTCATGGGATTGGACGGCGTCTCCACGAAGAGCAACCGCGTACCCGGTCGAAGCGCGGCCCTCCAGGCATTTGGGTCGGTGCCGTCGACGTAAGTCGTCTCTACCCCGAACTTGGACAGGACATTGTTGAACAACTGTACCGTCGCTCCAAACACCCCCGACGAACAGACGACGTGGTCATTTGACTTCAGGATCGCCATGGCGGCAGCGAGAATCGCCGACATGCCCGAGGCCGTTGCCACGCAGGCCTCCGCACCCTCCATCGCTGCAAGCCGCTCCTGGAATGCGGTCACCGTGGGATTCGTGAAGCGCGAATATATGTTCCCCGGCTCGCTACCCTGGAACCGAGCCGCAGCCTGCGCAGCGTTCTCGAACACAAAACTGGAAGTAAGATACAGCGCCTCGGAGTGCTCGTTGAACTGGCTGCGCGCAATTCCAGCGCGAATCGCGAGTGTCTCGATATCGTAATTTTGCATTTCCAATCCCGAAAAACAAACGACCCGTCCAGCTTGCGCTAAGACGGGTCTCGACCACGCTTTAGCCGCATTTTTAAGGCGCCCGCAAGCTGTTGATCAAATCGGCGCAGCATGGAACTTACTATTCCGGAACGAGGATGTCAAATACCGCGGCCCTTCCCTAAGCAGTGTTCAGGTCGAGCTGGTTGTTTTCTGCCAGATCCTCGTCGTCCTGGCGACCCGCATTGCGCTGCTGCTCGACCTGAGCCAGGTACTCGCCGGTGATATCGCCAGTGACGTAAATTCCGTCGAAACACGACGTCTCGAATTGCTCGAGTCTGGGGTTTACCGCCCGAACCGAATCCTTGAGAGCTTCGAGGTCCTGATATATCACCGCATCGGCACCTATCTCTCGCGCAACTTGCTCCTCGTTCCGCCCTGTGGCGATAAGTTCCGCACGCGTCGGCATGTCGATACCGTACACGTTTGGAAAGCGGACGGGCGGTGCGGCTGAAGCGAAATAGACCTTGCTGGCCCCTGCTTCGCGGGCCATCTGCACTATCTCCCGGCTCGTCGTCCCGCGCACGATGGAATCGTCGACGATGAGGACGTTCTTGCCCTTGAATTCGAGGCCTACGACGCTGAGCTTTTGACGCACCGATTTCTTGCGGATTGCCTGGCCGGGCATGATGAACGTACGACCGATATAGCGGTTGCGGATGAATCCTTCGCGATAGCTCACCCCCAGCCCATGGGCCAGCTCGAGGGCGCTTGGCCGGCTGGTATCGGGAACGGGGATGACGACGTCAATGTCCAGACCCGGCATCGTCCGCCTCACTTTCCGCGCGAGATACCGACCCATGTGCAGCCTGGCCTCGTATACCGATACACCATCCATTACGGAATCAGGCCGGGCAAGGTACACATACTCGAAGATGCAGGGAGCGAGCACCGGTTTGGCCGCGCACTGGCGACTGTGAAACGCCCCGCTTTCTTCGACGAAAATCGCCTCCCCCGGAATCACGTCGCGCACCAATTCAAAACCGAAGGCGGTCAATGCAACGCTCTCCGATGCCACGAGAAATTCTGCCCCTTCATCGGTGTTATTGCGGCCAATCACAAGCGGGCGGATACCGTACGGATCGCGGAAGGCAAGCAGCCCGTAACCAGAGATCAAAGCCACCACCGCATAGGCTCCACGGCAGCGACGGTGCACGTTGGCGACAGCGGCAAAAATGGTTTCGGGGTCGAGCTTTTGGCCCTTTGCCGCAAGCTCGAGTTCGTGAGCGAGGACGTTCAGCAGGACTTCCGAATCGGAACTGGTATTTATATGCCGTAGGTCCTGACGAAACATCTCCTGCTTCAGCGCTTCGGAATTGGTGAGATTGCCGTTGTGCCCAAGGACAATTCCAAACGGGGAATTTACGTAGAAGGGTTGGGCCTCACCAGCGTTGAAAGCCGATCCCGCGGTAGGGTAGCGGCAGTGGGCGATACCCGCACCGCCGGAGAGCACGCGCATGTTGCGCGTGCGAAATACATCGCGTACCAAGCCTGGGCCCTTGTGCATGTGAAACGTCTTGTGCTCGGATGTAACGATACCCGCCGCATCCTGACCCCGATGCTGCAGCAACAGCAACCCGTCATAGAGAAGCTGATTGACCGGCGTTTTCGCCACTATCCCGAGAATACCGCACATGTTCCGGCTCTTCCGTTTGACTAGCGATACCTGAGTCGCTGCCCCATGCCTTCCGGCAGAAACGGCCGAAGCGCCAAGGCAGCGGTCTCGAACGGCCCAGAGAGCACCGCTTCCCTCCAAAAGGGTTCGCGCGGCAGGGGTGTCAGCCCGGAAAAGATGACACCGACAAGAACTATGATCAACCCCCTCGCGAGTCCGAAGATTGCTCCCAACGCCCGATCGGCCGGGCCGAGACCCGATGCGCGCACCGCGGACGAAAGGATCAGACCGACGATCCATCCGATGGCCAGCACGCCGATGAATACCAGCAGAAAACCTATCAACGCGCTGAGCGTCACACTCAGACTTTGCGGCAGCATCGCGGCGACCCGACCGCCGAACAAGGTAGCCAATATGAATCCCCCGACCCAGCCACCCAGGGAGATCATCTCGCGAATCAACCCGTGGAACAGGCTTATGACCACCGATACCCCCAGGACGATTAGAACACCGAAGTCGAACCAAGTCATCGTTGAGCGACCTGTCCCACCTCTAAGCCGATGGATTTCAGTGCGGCGCGCGCTTTTTCCGCCGCCTCCCTGCTCGAGAATGGTCCGCCCCGTACCCTGATCTGCTCACCCTGCGGATTCCTCACCTTTTCCGTATAGCTCATCACACCGGCACCGGCGGCCTTGTCCTGGACCTGCTTTACGTTGTCAGCGTTGGCAAATGCGCCCAGCGGGACAAAATAAACCAAATCGTTGAGGAGTGCCGCGGCGCGCTCGGACTCGGCCTGTCTAGTCCTTACAGTCTCTTTGGGTTTTACCTTGGTGCTGTCCTTCGAGGCCGTCCGTCGCGCCGGCTCTACTGCGATCGAATCGGACGTCACCGCTTTGGACTTTTCCTCCAAAGGCACAGAGGATCCGGTCTTCGGCACGGGCATTGCTGGCGGGGGGATGCTCCGAGTATTGAAGGGACCGGTATTCTGGCTGGGTATCTGCACGGTCAGGGGTTGAGTAACCGGTTTTTGCTCCTGGTCAAGGACCAGCGGCAGGACCACCACGACAAAGACTACGGCCGCAATTGCGCCGACCAGTCTCCGACGCGCGCGGCGTCTTAGCAGGGTTGCGTCCGGACTGTCTGCCAAATCAGAAGACCCAAAAAGCGCGGGAACTGTCTTTCGTGACGCGCGAAGCCACCACCCTCCGGTCCCGGCTCCACCCGGTTCGAACCTGCCGGCCTGCCACGCAGCCGATTGTACGTCCTCGCGGCTGCCGACCGGACATCAATTCGCACGCGGTACGATGTCCATTCCCGCGGCAACATCGGCCACCGTGTGAAACGATCCGAATACGATGATTCTATCATTTTCATTCGCCCGCTTCCTCGCGGCAGCGTAGGCGCCCCGGGGCGACTCGTAGCACAGCACGGGCCCTTCCGCTTCAGAGCCCTTCAGGGCATCGGCCAGCATCGCGGCACTCGCACCTCGCGGAACCGACAGATCGGCCAGGAACCATGCGGAGATCGTACCCCTCAGAGCGCGGCAGACCCCAGCAATGTCCTTGTCTCGCAGCATGCCGAACACCGCATATGACTCCGAGAAAAATCCCATGTCCCGGAGATTTTCCGCAAGCACGTTCGCCGCCTGCGGGTTGTGAGCCACATCGAGCACCACCGCCGGCCGGCCGGGAAGCACCTGGAATCGCGCGGCAAGCTCGATTCGGGCCAAACCATTGCGGATATCCTGCATCGCAACGGGAACGCGCGCGCGCAGCGAGTCGAGCGCGGCGAGCGCGGCGCTTGCATTTGCCAGCTGCCGCTGCCCCCGCAGCGAGGGATGTGCCAGACCTGCACGGCGCACGCCGGTTCCCCAATACGTCCACTGCCGCCCCTCGCTTCGATAGCCAAAATCGCGACCGAGCAGCCTCAGATCCGCCCCGATCGCCTCAGCATGATCGAGCACGCTGCGGGGCGGATCGGAGTCGGCCACAATCGCGGGTCTTGCGCTTCGAAAGATTCCCGCCTTCTCGGCGCCGATGGCCTCGCGCGTATCCCCGAGATAGTCCATGTGATCGAGATCGACCCCGGTCAGGATCCCGCAGTCGCAGTCAAAGATGTTGACCGCATCAAGCCGCCCGCCCAGACCGACTTCGAGTACGACGACATCCAGCGGGTGGCTCGCAAAAATTTCCCAGGCCGCCAGCGTGCCAAATTCGAAGTATGTGAGCGCGATGTCGCCGCGGGCGTGCTCCACGGCATCGAAGGCCGCGCACAGCTCGAGATCGCTGACCGGAACTCCATTCACGCGGACCCGCTCGTTGTAACGCAACAGGTGAGGCGATGTATACAAACCGACCCGAAAACCACCCGCGCGCAGTATCGCTTCGAGCATCGCACAGGTCGATCCCTTGCCGTTGGTACCCGCGACCGTGATCAGGACTGCGGGTATCGAGCGGCCCATTCGTTCCGCCACCTTGCCCACGCGGTCTAGGCCGAGTCGGATGGCTCTTGGATCAATCCCCTCGATATACTCAAGCCAGCCAGCAAGGCTGCGCGCTGGCATGGATCGCAGTTCGGGAATCCTAGCGTGCAGCAGACGGCTGCCGCTGCAGGAGAGTCAGAAGACCCGCCAGCTTGTCCCGCATCTGGCGCCGGTCAACGATCATGTCGATGGCGCCCTTTCCCAGAAGGAACTCTGCGCGCTGAAACCCTTCCGGGAGCTTTTCACGCACGGTTTGCTCGATGACTCGCGGCCCTGCAAAACCAATCAGGGCACGAGGCTCGGCGATGACCACATCACCGATCAAGGCAAAACTCGCGGATACCCCTCCCATGGTGGGATCGGTGAGAACGGAGATGAACGGCAACCTTCGCGCGGCGAGCTGCGTCAGGGCTGCCGTGGTCTTGGCCATCTGCATGAGGGAAAAAAGCCCCTCTTGCATTCGCGCCCCCCCGGTTGCGGGGACGCACACGAGTGGCAGATTCTGGTCGAGGCAAGCATGGACTCCGCGCACAAAGCGCTCGCCCACGACAGAGCCCATGGATCCCCCCATGAATTCGAACTCGAATACCGCGATGACAAGGGGGACGTTCTTGATCGCACCCTGCATCACAACCAGGGCATCGCTCTCGCCCGTTGCCTTCGCCGCTTCCTCCAGCCGTTCGGGATAGCGCTTGTCGTCCTTGAACTTGAGACTGTCGACCGGGACAACCTCGGCCCCGATCTCAAACCGCCCCTCGGGATCGAGCAGCAGATCGAGCCGCATGCGCGCACCGATGCGGTTGTGAAACCCGCATTTCGGACACACATTGGCGTTTTTCTCCAGGTCGGTCGCGTATAGGACCGCGCTGCAGGAAGGACACTTGCTCCAAAGCCCTTCCGGAACGTTCTTCTTGGTGCCCGTCCCGGTACGATTGATCTTCGGAGGCAGTAGTTTTTGCAGCCAGCTCACGTCAGGTCCTCAGCTATCCATCGCCTGGCGAATGCCACGAAGGAATGCGCTCACTCTTTTCGGAGCTTCAGTTGAACCGAAACCTTCCATTTCCTCGATAAGCCGCGAGCCGACAATGGCGGCATCAGCGAATCCGCAGATCGCCTTTGCCGTCGCGCCGTCTCGAATTCCGAATCCGACGCCCACCGGAAGTTTCGTTTCGCGCCGGATGCGCAGAATAGCGTCCTTCACTTCCGCAAGATCCAGGTTGCTTGCACCGGTAGTGCCTCTCAGGGAAACATAGTAGATGTACCCGCTTGCGATTCGCGCGACGCTGACTATCCGCTCACGGGTCGATGTTGGGGCAAGCAGGAAAATGAGGTCCAGTCCGGCTGCTCTAGCCAGCCCGGCAAGTTCCTTCGCCTCTTCCGGCGGGTAGTCCACCACGAGTACACCGTCAACGCCGCTGGCCTGCGCGGACTCAACGAAGGTCCTCAGCCCCATCGCCTCGATGGGGTTTGCGTAACCCATGAGCACGACCGGCGTTGCGGTATTGCCGCGCCTGAACTCCGCGACCATTCCCAACACTAGCGACAGACCGACACCTTGCTTGAGCGCACGTTCGCCGGAGCGCTGTATCACAGGACCGTCGGCCATGGGATCCGAAAACGGAACGCCCAACTCGATCACATCGGCACCGGCTTCTACCATTGCGTGCATCACTGGTACCGTCGCCGACCGATCGGGATCGCCGGCAGTCACGTAAGGAATCAGGGCTTTTCTCCCGGTTTTCCGAAGGCGGTCGAAGGTCGGCTGGATGCGCGACATGTCAGTTGACGGCAAGCGCGTCGTTCAGCGTTCCCGGGAGCGGCGCGCGCGCGTTCCTCAGGAATCGTGCCACACGCCGCCGCGCAACCCGGCAATAGTCTGCATTGGTCTCGAATCCGACAATGCGCCTTCCATGTTTCAACGCAGCAACTGCCGTCGTGCCGCTGCCCATGAACGGGTCGAGCACGAATCCACCCACCGGGCAGCTCGCGAGAACCATGCGTTCGACGATCTCGAGGGGCTTCTGCGTCGGGTGGTCTTCGCGTTCCGGGTCTTGCCGATGTAGTCGCGTCATGCTCCAGACATCTTTGGGGTTATATCCGACTTCCAGCCACTTCTTCCCGACAAAAATCGCCCGCGTACGCGCTCGCTTTGTTTCGGCGTCATACGGTATGCGCACCGCGTCGATATCGAAGAAATACTCCCTCGAGCGCGAAAACAGCCCGATGGTGTCGTGCACGGACGAAAACCTTCGTGTGCTGCCGCCCATGCTGGGGACTCTGCGGTCCCAGATAATCTCGTTCACCATGACCAGTTGCGTCTTGAGGTAGCTGAACACCTCCGGACTGTGCTGCCAGGATAGAAACACGTATAAGCTGCCGCTTGCCTTCAGCTTGGGAATCACTGAATCTATCCAGCGACGGCTGAATGCAAGGTACGCCTCCCCTTTCAGGCAGTCAGAATCGTTGCCATAGTCCTTGCCCAGGCCGTACGGCGGATCGGCAACGACAAGGTCCACGCTCCCGTCCGGTACGCGCTCCACGCCCTCGAGAAAGTCCTCGTTCAGCAATATTGCGCGGGTGTCACTCAAATCCGGATTCCCGATTTTTCTGCGACGGTGTGCATGTCCTTGTCACCGCGTCCGGAAAGGTTTACGAGAAGGATCCTGTCTTTCGGCAACTGTGGCGCGAGTCTCTCGGCGTGCGCCAGGGCATGCGCGGACTCCAGTGCCGGGATGATGCCCTCGCAGCGGCACAGGTCGTTGAACGCGACGAGCGCCGCCGCATCGTCTACCGTGACGTATTCCGCGCGCCCCGTATCCTTGAGCCAGGCATGCTCCGGCCCCACTCCAGGATAGTCGAGTCCGGCCGAGATCGAGTGGGTTTCGGCAATCTGACCGTCCTCGTCCTGCAACAGGTAAGTGCGATTGCCGTGCAGTACGCCCGGCCTCCCCGCACTCAGGGAGGCTGCGTGCTTCCCGCTGGCTATCCCTAGGCCGCCCGCTTCCACGCCAATCAGCCTGACCGAAGCGTAGGGTATGTAAGGGTAGAAAATGCCCATTGCGTTGGACCCGCCACCGACACAAGCGATGACCGCGTCGGGTTGACGTCCGGCGAGTTCAAGCATCTGACCGATGCATTCGCGGCCGATGACCGACTGAAAATCCCGCACCATCATCGGATACGGATGCGGGCCCGCGACGGTGCCTAGAATGTAAAAGGTGTTGTTGACATTCGTCACCCAATCGCGCATCGCCTCATTCAGCGCGTCCTTCAAGGTCCTCGATCCGGACTCTACGGGAACCACCGTCGCGCCTAGCAGCTTCATTCGATACACGTTTTGCGCCTGCCGCCTGATGTCTTCCGACCCCATATAGACGACGCACTCCATTCCGTATCGAGCCGCGACGGTCGCGGTCGCAACGCCATGCATGCCGGCTCCGGTTTCTGCGATGACGCGCGGCTTTCCCATGCGCTTCGCAAGCATCGCCTGGCCGATCGTATTGTTGATCTTGTGCGCACCGGTGTGATTGAGATCCTCTCGCTTGATGTAAATCTGCGCCCCGCCCAGGCGCTCGGACAAGCGCTTGGCGTGGTAGACCGGACTCGGCCGACCCACATAGTGTTTCAATTCGTACTCGAACTCCTTCGTGAACTCGGGGTCGGCGCGGTAGCGTTCATAGGCGCGCTTGAGTTCATCGAGCGCATGCACGAGGGTCTCGGCTACAAAAACGCCTCCATACGGGCCAAAATGCCCGTGCTCGTCCGGAAGATCAGCCGTCTTCATGTCTCACCGCCTCGATGAAAGCCGCGATCTTTTCCGCATCCTTGATGCCTTTCGACGCTTCGACTCCTGTGGATACGTCGACTGCATAGGGTTTCACCCGCCGCACGGCGGCATCGACGTTATCCACGGTCAATCCACCCGAGAGGATTATCGGCTTTGCCGTGCTCTTCGGCACGACGCCCCAGTCAAATGCTCCGCCCGTTCCACCCCATAGATCGTTGTGATATGCATCGAGCATCCACGCCCGGGCATCAGCGTAGGGCGATAAGTATTTTAGCAAATCTAGCCCCGGACGAATCCGCGCCGCCTTGATGTAGGGGCGGGAAAAGCTGGAGCAAAACTCGGGCGGCTCGTCGCCATGGAACTGCAGCAGCGAGAGATCGGACTCGTCAATGGCCTGCTCGACGTCCTGGCGGGAGGGATTCACGAACACGCCTACGGTCACGACGAAGGGGGGCAGCGAACGCACGATATCCCACGCCCGCTTCGGAGAAACACAGCGGGGACTTGGCTGATAGAACACCAACCCGATGGCATCCGCCCCGTGAGCCGCTGCGGCGTGCGCGTCCTCGGCCCGCGTCAAACCACAGATCTTCACGCGTGTTCGCACTGACTTTCCTCCGGTTGGAATGGCAGGGTGCGGGGAAAGCTTGGCAAACCCCAGCCAGTCTCGTAGCGGACGTGGCACAGGTAGAGTCCGGCTGCTGGAAATGTCGGTGCAGCGAGTCGACGATCTCGCACGCCGGTCAGGCTTTCGAGCCACTCGGGCGGGTGCTCCCCCTTGCCCACGTACACCAGGCAGCCGACGATGTTGCGCACCATATGATGAAGGAAGGCGTTCGCGGTGAAATCGAACAGTACGTACGGCCCGTTTGTCCTTACCTCAGCGCGCTCTAGCACGCGCACCGGACTCCTCGCCTCGCATTCGGAGGAACGGAAGCTCGAAAAATCGCGCTCACCAAGCAGGAACTGCGCCGCTCGCTGCATCGCGTCTGTCCTGAGCGGAAGGTGAAACCATCCGACCAGGCCAGAAAGCAGCGCGGGTCGGACCGGGTGGTTGTACAGCACGTAGCGATAGCTTCGCGAAATCGCCGAGTAACGCGCATGGAAACCTTCTGGCACGGGAGATGCCCATTCCACTGCAATCGAGTTTGAGAGGAGCGAGTTCACGCCTCGTACCCAGGCCGATGCCGGCCGCGCCGCTTTCGTTTCGAAGTGCGCCACTTGACCTGCAGCATGCACGCCTGCGTCCGTCCGGCCCGCACCCGACAGCACAATCCGCTCTCCCGCGATCTTCGTCAGCGCGCGTTCAAGATGATCCTGCACGGTATTGCGGGAAGGCTGCGATTGCCATCCTTCAAAGTCAACACCTCGATACGCGATACCGATCGCAATCTTCACGAGCACCTTCCAGAAACGAAAATCGGCGCACGCGGCGCCGACTGTCGAAGGCGGATCCGGGCAAGCTCAGCCGATCGCCTGCAACATGGTTTGAGCCTTCTGTTGCTGCGCCGAGTCGCCTTCCTTAATCACTTCCTTCAGCAATTCGCGAGCACCGTCCTTGTCACCCATTTCTTCGTACGCCTTGGCCAAGTCGAGCTTCGTGGCGACCTCCTGCCATCGAGCATCCGGAGCAACGCCACCGGAACCATTGCCACCTCCGGACGCACCGAGATCCAGGCTGATCGACGCCAAGTCAACAGCAGGTGCCTTGGGGGATTCCAATTTGGTGGTTTCATCCCCCGATACCGACCCGAGATTGAAATCAATACCGCCGAAATCAATGGATGGAGGCGCGGCTGGCGGCAGCGGGGCGGCGAATTGGCCCGGTTTGTCGCCCATCGGCAGATCGAAGTCAATGCTAATCGCCGTCTCGCTCAAGGCAGGCTCCGCGGGCGCCGGTTCCCCAATCCCTGCTCCAAGTTTGGGTGTTCCCAAGCCTAGATCGAAATCCAGTCCGGCGGGCGCGGACTCTGCAGAAGACCCCCCGGAATCCAGATTGAAGTCCGGGACAGCCGCCGGCCCGCTCGTGGTAGCGCCGATGTCGAAATCGATGTTCAGCGGAGTCTCTGCCTCGGTTGTAGGCCCGGCTTCGGGAGCGCGGAAAGCCGCAAACTGTGCGGTTTCACTGAACACTTGGGCGGTCGGTCCAGGCTTGCCGCCATAGAGCGGATTTGTCGGATCAATGGAAAGCCCGAGCCCGGAAACCTTTGCCCACTCCGGTCCTTCCCCGCCGGTTGCCGCGTGGAGGTCAGTGGCCGCCTTTTCGAATGCGTTAGTGTCCTTGCGGTTTGCATAGATTTCGAGGAGCTTGACCCGGATCGCCTGTCGAGTAGAGTCTTTCGCAAGAGCTTCCTTCAAGATCTCCTCTGCCTGTGCGTCACGGCCGTAAGCCATATACACGTCGGCTTCGGCAATCGGGTCGATTTCTTCGCTGTCGACCTTGGCCACCCCGCTTTGGCTGAAATCACTCTGGAACGAGCTAGATCCTGTGTCCACGTTCCGACCGCCGGCCGCCCCGAGCACGGAGTCGGCGTCGGAAGGCGATACGCTCATCACACTGCTTTCGAACTGCGTACTGCGCTTCTTGCGCCAAGCGTACGCAGCATAACCTGCGAGAAGCAGCATGGCTCCGCCCGCCCCGCCCAGCGCTACCGGATTGTCGAGAAGTTCGTCCACGAAACTTGGCTCAGGCAGCGCGACAGCCGGGGCTTTAGCCGCACCCGATTTCGCCGGAACGGGTGCTTTGGCAACGGCTTCGGCCTTGGCTGGCTCCGCAGCCTTAGGAACCTCCGGGGAGGCCTTTGACGCTTCGGCGGCCTTGGGCGCATCCGGCACCTTGGCAGCCTCGGTTACCGTAGACATCTGCGGTGTTTTGGCCGCTTCGGCAGCCTTCACGGGTTCGGCTGTTTTGCCCGGTTGTTCCACTTTGGAGGCTTGCACCGGCTTCGGGGCCTCCGCCTTTGCCGGCAGCGGCGCCTTTGCCGGCTCTGCAGGGGCAGTCTTGGCCAGCTCCACTGCCTGTGGGGCCTTCGCCGCTGGCTCGGGCTGCTTGCCCGCCGCCTGCTGCTGCAATTGTGTCCCAGCCTGACTTCTAATCTGCGATAGCTTCTGCAAGTCCTGCAGGTTCTTTTCGAGCAACGCGATACGCTCGTTTGCCTCCCTTAGGGCATTGTCCTTTGCAGCCAGATCATCGGCGTTCGTAGCCGCTCCCGCAACGGCCTTGCTCCCGCGTCTCGCGTCATCGGCACCGGACAGCCGCAATTGGTCCTTGGCGGCATCCTTCGACGGCGTCGGCCCATCCGCCTTCGGAGAGCCGATTTGCCCGGAGACCTGACGACTGCCTTCCCGAGGACCTGAACCAGCCGCCACTGCAGCGCCAAGCTTGCGCTTGTACTCATTGAAATCGGCGAACTGGGCGCTGACGATTCGGCGTGCATCGGCGGCCGCCACCGAAGCAGAGGCATCCCCGTCGGGAATGTTCAGAATCTTGCCGGTACGCAGTCGATTCATGTTGTCGCCGACGAACGCATCCGGATTCGCTCGGAACATCGCCACCAGCATCTGCTGCAGGGAAGCGCCTTCGATCTTGTTACCTAGCACGATCTTTGAAAGCGTATCTCCGCGCTTCACCTCGTAGGCATGCGAAACACCCGGTTCCTGGATCAACTCCGATGCTGGGGCTTGCGCAGGAGGCGCCGAATCGACCTGAACCGATACTCCGGACGATGCATCGCCCGCCTGGGACGGTGCTTCGGCGCCAGGCCCGGCGTCTACCACCACGGTAGGCTCCGGCGACACGGCTTGCCCCGCCTCTTCTGGCACGGGCGCATCTGCCGGGACGGACTGCGGCGGCTGGGCTGTCTCTGGAAGAGACTGCGCGGGCGCTGTGCCACCAGGTTCCGCGGCTGCAGCCTGTACTACGACTACAGGTGCACTCGGGTCGGCGGGCGTCCCCAAGCCCCCCGCAGCCACCACCGGCAGCGCCTCCACCTGCGCACCCTGGATCGCTGATACAGGCAGGGACTTGGGAGGTCCGGCATATTCCGGAGGATCCAGCAGAAAGGTGTACTCGCGGACCAGTCGGCCGTTCGGCCAATTCAACTCGACGAGCATGTCGATGAACGGCTCGTTCATCGGCTGCGTCGAGGTAAGCGTCATCACGTACTGCCCCCCACTGCGACGTTCCACTGCGAATTTGACCGACAGGAGGGCAGGGTTGAGTTCAACGCTTGACTGGCGAAATGTCTCGCCGGACGCCAATCGCGCAGCGAGACTGTCACCCTCGCCGCGCTGCAGAGACACGATCTCGATCTCCGCCCTGAGCGGCTGCCCAAGCGCCGAAAGGACGGAGATCTGCCCCAGCCCGGCAGCAAAGGCAAGCGATGATGGCAACAGGCTTGCCACCGCAACCAAGAATCTTGAGGCGAACTTCCCCACGTGCCACCCTGACAGACCAAAGTGGAAACAAATTAACATACCATCATGGCCTTAGCCTTGCAAGCTAAACTTTCACCTCAAGAACAGCCTCAAGTGGCTATTTTCCAAGAAGTTTGTGTCTTATTCACTCTAGGCCGAGCCATACATCAGCCCAAACAACAAAGCCTGCGGGACTCTCGCAGACCTTAGTGCTACAGGAGTATTTTCAGCATTCTCCGCAGGGGCTCTGCCGCCCCCCAAAGCAGCTGGTCTCCCACCGTGAACGCAGCTAGGTAGCTGCCGGTCTTGTCCAAGGAAAGCCTGCGGAGTCGTCCGATCGGTATCTGCAGGCTGCCGCTGACAGCGGCCGGCGTGAGTTCCCGCAGCGTGGCTTCACGCTCGTTGGGCACGACTCGCACCCAGGCGTTGGCCTTCGCGAGGATGTCTTCAATCTCGCGAAGCGACACGTCGTGCCTGAGTTTGACGGTCAGTGCCTGACTGTGGCAGCGCATGGCCCCGACGCGAACGCACACTCCATCAATCGGAATTTGCGAAGCACCGCGACCGAGGATCTTGTTCGCCTCGGCTTGGGCTTTCCACTCCTCGCGGCTCTGGCCATTACCCAGATCCTTGTCGATCCAGGGCAGGAGACTCCCAACAAGCGGATACCCGAAGTGCTCGGCCGGGAGTGCCTCACTGCGCAGCGCCGCAGTCAGCAAGTTGTCCACTTCCAGGATCGCCCCGGAAGCGTCATTCAACAGCGGTGCCACCGCCATGTAGGCAGACCCCATTTGCTTCATCAGCTCGCGCATACACTCGGCACCCGCCCCGGACGCTGCCTGGTAGGTCATCGAGGTTATCCATTCGACCAGGTCCGCCTTGAACAGTCCGTGCATGCCCATCAGCATGAGGCTCACGGTGCAATTGCCGCCGATGAAATTGCGCACGCCCCGGGCCAGCGCGGCGTCGATGACTTCTCTGTTCACCGGATCGAGAACGATCTCCGCGTCATCGCGCATGCGTAGCGCGGATGCGGCGTCGATCCAGTAACCCTTCCATCCCGATGCACGGAGCGAAGGGAATACTTCGTTGGTGTAGTCGCCTCCCTGGCAGGAAATGATGATATCCATCGCCGAGAGTTCCCCCACGCTTCTTGCATCCTTGAGCGCGGCGCTCTCCTTGCCGATGAAGGGGCCCATGGCTCCCACTTGGGATGTCGAGAAAAAAACCGGCTCGATTGACGCGAAGTCGCGCTCGGCGTGCATGCGCTGCATGAGCACCGAACCGACTATTCCCCGCCAACCAATGAATCCGACTCGCTTCATCTCGTTCTCTCGAAATCTAGATCCCTATGCTAACGCATGGGTTCGCCGAAAGGTTGCGGCGCATCAACGAAGGGCCGCCACGACAGCGGCGCCCATCTCGCGGGTCCCTACTCTGATGGTCCCGGGCCGATGAATGTCTGGGGTCCGGTACCCTTGGGCCAGAACCTTCCTTACCGCCGCCTCGATGCGCGACGCGGCTGCCTCCCGGTCGAAGCTGAAACGCAGCATCATCGCCGCGGAGAGAATTGTGGCCAGCGGATTGGCAACATCCCTTCCTGCAAGGTCCGGTGCCGAACCATGGATGGGTTCGTACAAGCCTTTGCCCGCTTCGTCGAGGGAGGCCGAAGGCAACATTCCGATCGACCCCGTCAACATCGATGCTTCGTCAGACAGAATATCGCCGAACATGTTTCCCGTAACAATCACGTCGAACTGCTTCGGCGCCCGAATGAGCTGCATCGCCGCGTTGTCGACGTACATATGCGAGAGCTCTACGGCTGCGTATTCCTTGCCGACTTCGCTGACAACCTCGCGCCACAACTGGGAGGTCTCGAGCACGTTGGCCTTGTCCACCGAGCACAGCTTCCTGCAGCGCTTCAGCGCCGCACGGAACCCCGCATGCGCGATTCGCCGGATTTCGTATTCCGCGTAGCGCATGGTATCGAAGCCTTCGCGCCCACCCCCGGGCGATGCCCGAATTCCGCGGGGCTCGCCGAAGTAGATGTCTCCGGTGAGCTCGCGCAGGATGAGGATATCCAGCCCCGCCACCACTTCCGGCCTCACCGTGGAGGCATCTGCCAGTTCTGGAAAAACGGTCGCAGGCCGAAAATTGGCAAACAGACCCAGTTCCTTGCGTAACCTCAGCAGCGCCTGCTCCGGACGTTTCGCTCGCGGCAGAGTGTCATAGCGCGGACCGCCCACGGCCCCGAAGAGGATCGCATCCGACCGCCGTGCCAGATCGAGGGTCGAGCCCGGAAGCGGGTCTCCCGTCGCGTCGAATGCGGCGCCCCCCACGTCGGCACGCTCCATTTCGAGGGAGACGCCATCGCCGCGAAGCGCTTCCAGCACCTTGACCGCCTCGGCAACGATCTCCGGGCCGATGCCGTCTCCGGGAAGCACCGCAATTTTCATGGCCTGGCTACCGGCCCGAAGTCACTGTAGCGGTGGCAGCCGCCGCACGACGCGAACGGCAATGGCGCAGAATACCTCTGCATCCGGAGGCTACGGGAAAGAACCGGTCAGACAAACAGCCACGGCTGTTCGGCACGGCGGCGCTCTTCGAACACCAAGATCTTGTCTCGGAGCCGAAGAGTCAGCCCAATATCGTCGAGTCCGTTGACGAGGCGGTACTTGCGGAAGGGGTCGATTTCGAAACGCATGGCTTTGGCACCATCCACCGTCGCCACCGTCTGCTTTTCAAGATCGATGACCAGCCGGAACCCTGGAAAAGCCGCAACATCGTGGAATAACCGGTCCACCTCCGATTCCGCGAGAACCACCGGCAGCAGACCGTTCTTGCAGCAATTGCTGAAGAATATGTCCGCATACGAAGGCGCGACGATCGCACGAAAACCGTACTCGGCGAGAGCCCAGGGAGCGTGCTCGCGCGAACTTCCGCAACCAAAGTTCTTCCGGGCGAGCAGGATCGTGGCTCCATTGTAGCGCGGCTGGTTCAGCACGAAATCGGGATTGAGCGGCCGGCGCTCGGGCGCACCGTCCGGCCCCGCCGACCCCAGGTAGCGCCAGGCGTCGAAAAGATTCGGCCCGAATCCCGTGCGCCGGATCGAGCGCAGGAATCGCTGCGGGATGATCTGGTCGGTGTCGACGTTGGCCCTGTCAAGCGGCGCTACCAAACCGTTCAGCGTACTGAATTCTTCCATCATCTCTTCGCCTTCTGATTCATCTCGGTCCTTACTTCCACTGACGCACGTCGACGAAATGCCCTGCGATCGCCGCAGCGGCGGCCATTTCAGGGCTGACCAGATGGGTTCTCCCGCCGGCGCCCTGACGCCCCTCGAAGTTGCGATTCGAGGTCGCAGCGCAGCGCTCCCCCGGCTCGAGACGGTCGGCATTCATGGCGAGGCACATCGAGCAGCCCGGCTCGCGCCATTCGAAGCCGGCGTCCTTGAATACGCGATCGATACCCTCGCTTTCCGCCTGTGCCTTCACCAGTCCGGAACCCGGGACGACCATCGCAAGCCGGATATTCGAGGCAATGCGCCGCCCGCGGACCGTCGCTGCGGCGGCTCGGAGATCCTCGATTCGCGAATTGGTGCACGAACCGATGAACACCTTGTCGATGCGAATGTCGGTGATCGGCGTGTTCGGCTTGAGATCCATGTAGGCGAGCGCCCTCTCCATGCCTTCGCGGCGGGCCGAGTCCTTTTCCTTGTCGGGA
Organism: Gammaproteobacteria bacterium; assembly: GCA_041496705.1. GTDB lineage: Bacteria > Pseudomonadota > Gammaproteobacteria > Burkholderiales > SG8-39 > VBDM01. The sequence continues at coordinate 21,729 of JBGQFD010000012.1, forward strand.
TCGGGGACCCGCTCGTCGACGGTGACCACCATCTCGGGAGAGGTCCCCCAGGTCACCTGGGGCTTCACCGCCCGCGCGTCGATCGTCACGTCGCAGTCGAATTTCGCGTCGGGATCGCTTCTCAGCGTGCGCCAGGTCGCCGCAGCGCGATCCCACAATTCCCCGCGCGGCGCAAACGGCCGTCCCTTCAGGTATCCGATGGTCACGTCGTCGGCCGCGATCATGCCGGCGCGGGCCCCGGCCTCGATCGACATGTTGCACAGGGTCATGCGGGCTTCCATGGAAAGCGAGCGCACCGTGCCCCCGGCATACTCGATCGTGCATCCCATGCCTCCGGCCGTGCCGATTCTGCCGATAAAAGCCAGCGCTAAGTCCTTCGCCGTGACGCCGCGCGGCAGGGAACCCTCTATCCGCACCAGCATGTTCTTCATTTTCTTGGCGAGCAGGCACTGAGTGGCGAGCACGTGCTCGACTTCCGACGTCCCGATCCCGAATGCAAGACAGGCGAACGCCCCGTGTGTGCTGGTGTGGGAGTCGCCGCACACGACGGTCATGCCCGGCAGCGTGGCGCCCTGCTCGGGCCCGATCACGTGCACGATCCCCTGGCGCCTGTCGTTCATCCTGAATTCAACGATGCCGTGTTCCTCACAATTGTGGTCTAGCGTTTCGACCTGCAACCGCGACACCGGGTCGGAAATTCCGTTGCGGCGATTGGTGGTGGGAACGTTGTGGTCCGCCACCGCCAGGTTGGCGGCGATGCGCCAGGGCTTGCGCTCGGCGAGTTTGAGGCCCTCGAACGCCTGGGGACTGGTCACCTCGTGCAACAGGTGCCGGTCGATGTAGAGCAACGTCGTGCCGTCGTCTTCGACGTGCACGGTGTGAGCGTCCCACAGCTTGTCGTAAAGCGTTCGTGCGGCCATGTGTTTCCGGATTCCGCGGAGGGTAGCTCAAAATTATACCGAATCGCCGCTGGTTCCCGAAGGCCCGAATGCCCGGAAAGGGGGTTGCGTGGACCGCGGGCATGCGCCGATTCGGATTTCAAGGCAAGAACAACTGCCGGATATTCGCTTCGGGCGGTAGTTATAATTGATTCCCCGATCCGGCAACGGCGCGAGGCCGCGCTCACAACGCAAGCCGCTCCTTCGAGGCCGGCCATAGACACACCATAGAAGAAGGGCAGGCATGGGCAGACCGCGCATTCCGGCCGCATCCAAGAACAAGGAGGGCAGGCTTCGCGGGAAATCTCCGTCGCCCGGCACGGCCCGGACCAAGGCCGCGCCGCGCCGGCCCCGCCGGGCAGACCTTGCCCTGCATGCGAGCGAGGAGCGGTTTCGCGTAACCTTCAACCAGGCCGCAGTGGGTCTTGCGCATGTGGGACCCGATGGACGCTACCTGCTCGTCAACAGAAAACTCTGCGACATCCTGGGCTACTCCGCAGACGAACTCCTGCGGAAGACCGTCTGGGACGTTTCGCATCCGCAGGACCGTGACGCGACGACCGCCGCGAGACGGCGGCTTTTCGCCGGGGAAATCGACACCTTTTCCCTGGAGAAGCGCTACCTGCGCAAGGATGGCCGAACGGTGTGGGTCAACCTGACCGTATCGCACGTGCGCAGCGCTTCGGGAGTGCCCAAGTACGACGTTGCCGCCTACGAGGACATCACTCAGAGAAAATCCGCAGAGGAAGCGCTCAGGTCCAGCGAGTCGCGCAACCGCGCAGTGGTCGAAATCGCCGCCGAGGGAATCATCATCCACGACGCGTCCGGACGTATCGTGAGCGCCAACTCAAGCGCCATGCGCATCCTGCGAAAGGAGGGCGGGCTGGTCGGCAAGACCCCCGTGGACCTGGAGTTCGACGCGATCCGTGAGGACGGCACGCCATTTCCCGTCGAGGATCGTCCCGTCATGGTCACGCTGCGGACCGGAAAACCCCAGGCAAACGTCGTCATGGGCCACCGCAAGCCGGGGGGCTCGATCACCTGGCTGTCGATGAATGTGCTCCCACTGGGCGACCCGGGCGGCCGGATGCCGGGCGGTGTTGTCGTCTCGGTAACCGACATCACCGAGCGCCGAGGCTACGAACAGAAACTCACCTACCTGGCCCAGAACGACACCCTCACCGGCTTGCCCAATCGTGCCTTGCTGCTCGACCGCCTCGGACAAGCCCTTACGCGTGCGGCACGCCGCGGCACGCTGGTCGGTGTCATGCTGCTGGACCTCGACCGTTTCAAGGAGATCAACGACACCCTGGGACATTCCGCCGGCGACACGGTGCTGAAGGAGGTCGCAGTACGGATCAAGCACATGTTGCGCGACAGCGACACCGTGGCACGGCTCGGCGGTGACGAGTTCTGCGTCGTACTCGAGGACTGCGATGGCCGGGACAAGGTCGCAATCGCGGCGGCCAAGCTCGGAAAGGTCTTCAACCAGCCGATCACCGCCGAAGGGCAGGAAATATTCTCGGCCGCGTCCATCGGGCTCGCCGTATACCCGAACGACGGCAGCACGATCGAGGACCTGATCAAGCACGCCGACATCGCCATGTACGACGCCAAGCGCGAAGGCGGCAATGGCTACCGGTTCTACTCGACGAAACGGCACAGCAAGCCGACAGACCAGATCGGCATGGGCACCGCCTTGCGCCACGCGATCGAACACAACGAACTCGAGGTCCGATATCAGCCGCAGATCGAAATCGGAAGTGGACGGCCAGTCGGCGTCGAAGCGCTGCTCCACTGGCACCACCCGGACCTGGGCGTGATGCCGCCAAGCCGCTTCATCCATGTCGCCGAGGAGACCGGACTTATCGTCCCGATCGGAGAGTGGGTGCTGAAGACCGCGTGTGCGGAAGTGAAAGCCTGGCAGCAGGCGGGGTTGCCGCAACTGAGCGTGGCCGTCAATCTCTCGGCCCGGCAATTCCGCGATGCGCAACTCGCCGCAAAGGTCGCGGGGACGCTCGCCGTCACCGGGCTCTCGCCGCGATTCCTGGACCTCGAGATCACCGAAAGCGTGATCATGAGCGAGACCGGCCACACCATCAACGTCCTGGCGCGACTCACCGATCTGGGAGTTCGCGTGTCGATCGACGACTTCGGCACCGGCTACTCCAGCCTTGCCTACCTCAAGCGCTTTCCGGTGCACAAGCTCAAGATCGACCGGGCCTTCGTGCGCGACATTCCCGAGGACCGCGACGACGCCGCCATCGTCCAGGCGATCATCACTTTGGCGAAGGCCATGGAACTGGGCGTGCTGGCCGAAGGCGTGGAAACGGCCGAGCAGCTCGCCTTTCTCGCCGAACGGAAATGCGACGAGTATCAAGGCTTCCATTTCAGCGCCGCCCTGCCACCGAAGGAATTGCTCGAACTGCTGCGGGCGAGATTCTGGTACTTCGCCTGACTTGTGTCAGCGCCTGCGCTGCCTGGTAATCAGTGCTTGCGTGCTGCCTCGAACAGAGGAAGAACGCGCTCCGAATAACCCTGCAGATCGCGCGTCCGGGTCTGGTCCGAAGGGTGGGTCGACAACCACTCCGGCGGTTTGCCGCCGCCCAGCTTCGCCATCTTCTGCCACAACAGCGCCGCTGCGCGCGGATCGTAGCCGGATCGGGCGGCGAGTTCCACGCCGATGCGATCGGCCTCGGTTTCGTCGGTGCGCGAATGTGGGCGATTGATGAACACATCGAGCAATGCCGCGCTGGCATCCTGCGCGGCCGCTGAGGCCCCTGCAACGGCGCCGAGGATATTGATGATGAGTCCCTGTGTCACTGCCTGCGAATACTGCTCGCGACCGTGCTCGCGCAACGCGTGGGAGATCTCGTGCCCCATCACCGCAGCCAGTTCGTCGTCGTTCAAATCGAGCTTGACGAGCAGCCCGGTGTAGACGGCGATCTTTCCTCCCGGCATGCACCAGGCGTTGACCTCGTCCTGGGCAATCACATTCACCTCCCACGCCCAGCCCGGTGCGTCGGCCCGGAACGTCCCGGTACTGGGGGTCAAACGGCTCGCGATGCGACGTGCGCGTTCGACCTGCGCAGGATCCCGGTTGAGCTGGCCTTTCTTAGACGCGTCCTCCAGGACCTTGCGATACGCCTCTGCCGCGTCCCGGTTGATCTTTTCCGAAGACACGAGCCTGGACATCGTCTGAGGGCGGTCCACACCCACGACTCCGCCGCTGGTGGTTTGCACAGTCTGGCATCCGGTGAGCACCGCCAGCGCCACCACGGTCATCCATACGTCACGCTTCATGAACTTTTCTCCGAGACTTCCTGCGGACCTGTCGATTGTTGATTTTTCACCCGTGCAGGCCGCGAATCAAGTCCAAATCCGGCCCCGGCGCCCCGTATAATGCCGGCTGCCGCGCCCCGCCCCAGCAAGAAAAACGCCAACGCTCACGTGAACCGGGTTCCCCGCAGCGCCTTTTTCCTGCTGTTCACCGTGTCCGGGTTCGCCGGGCTGATCTACGAGTCCATCTGGAGCCACTACCTCAAGTTGTTCCTGGGCCATGCAGCCTATGCCCAGACGCTGGTGCTTGCATTGTTCATGGGCGGCATGGCAGCCGGCTCGTGGATCTGCAGTCGCGGCTCGGGTGGATGGAGCAACCTCTTGCGCAGCTACGCCTTCGCCGAGGCGCTCATCGGTGTGGCGGCGTTGGTGTTCCACCCGGTGTTTGTCGCTTCCACGGAGACCGCGTACTCGAGCATCCTGCCGGCGCTCGGCGGCGAGACGTCGGCTACGCTCTTCAAGTGGACGCTGGCGGGCCTGCTTATCCTGCCGCAGTCTATCCTGCTCGGCACGACCTTCCCCCTGATGAGCGCCGGGCTGATCCGCCGCTACCCCCTCGCACCCGGCGAATCGCTCGCCATGCTCTACTTCACCAACAGCTTCGGCGCCGCCGTCGGCGTACTGGCGAGCGGCTTCCTCATGATCGAAGCCCTCGGCCTGCCCGGCACGGTGCAGGCAGCCGGCGTCTTGAACCTGGCCTTGGCCGCGATCGTCTGGCTGCTCGCCCCAGGCAAGGAGCCCTCCATGCCTGCGCGCGCCGACGAACCCGGGCAAGCAGCGGGCGAGTCCCGCTTTGGGCTGCTGCTCCTCGTCGCCCTGCTCACCGGCGCAGCCTCGTTCGTCTTCGAGATCGGCTGGATACGCATGCTGTCGCTGGTGCTTGGCGCCTCGACTCACTCCTTCGAACTGATGCTGTCGGCCTTCATACTGGGCATCGCCTGCGGCGGCTGGTGGCTGCGCCGGCGCATCGATGCCATTCTCGAGCCGGTTCGCTTTCTCGGCCTGGTTCTGGTCGCGATGGGCCTGCTCGCCCTCGCCACGCTGCCCCTCTACGGCCAGATGTTCGGCCTGATGCAGGCGGTGATGAACGCGCTCTCGCCGACGGCGACCGGCTACACCTTGTTCCTGCTTTCCAGCCACGGAATCGCGCTCGCCATCATGTTCCCGGCAACCTTCTGCGCGGGAATCACCCTGCCGCTCATCACCTACTCGCTGCTTCGTTCGGGCCACGGGGAAAAATCCATCGGCGCGGTGTACTCCGCGAACACGCTGGGCTCGATTGTCGGCGTTTTCGCCGCCGCGCATCTCGGCATGCCCCTGCTCGGCCTGAAGGGCCTGATCGCTGCCGGTGCAGCGCTCGACTCGATTCTCGGCCTCGCACTGCTGTGGCGTGCGGGCGGCACGCGGCGCCTGCGCCTGGGCGCGGCGGCGCTGGTCCTCGCCGGGTTCACCGCGGTGCTCGCGGGAGTGCACCTCGATCCCTACAAGATGGCCTCGGGCGTGTTCCGTCGCGGCGACCTCTATTCGGAGCGCGACGCGAACATGCTCTTCTACCGCGACGGCAAGACCACCACCGTGAGCCTGATGGATTTCGGCACCGACCGCAGCCTGCGCACCAACGGCAAGTCCGACGGTGCAATCAACATGGACCCGGCCGGCCCACGCGTTTCCGACGAAATCACCATGACGCTCACCGCGGCCATCCCGCTCGCCTACCGTCCCGACGCCGCGAGCGCCGCGGTGATCGGCATCGGCACCGGGCTCACCACCCACACCCTGCTCGGCTCGACGGCGCTGCGCTCGGTCGAGACCATCGAGATCGAGCCGGCAATGGCCGAGGCCTCGCGCAACTTTGCACCGCGCAATTCGAACGCCTTTGCGGATCCGCGCAGCCACATCGTCTTCGACGATGCCAAGACCTTCTTCTCGACCTACAACCGCAAGTACGACATCATCATCTCGGAACCTTCCAATCCCTGGGTGAGCGGCGTGTCGAGCCTGTTCAGCGGCGAGTTCTACCGCCTGGTGCGGCGCCACCTTGCCCCCGGGGGCGTGTTGGTGCAGTGGTTCCAGATGTACGAGATCGACGCGAGCCTGGTGGCCTCGGTGCTGCGCGCCCTTGGCGAGAACTTTCCCGACTATGCCATCTACGCGGCCACGGGCAGCGACCTGCTGATCGTCGCCGGCGACGCTCAGACTCTGTCCCGGCCGCTCTCCGACGTCACCGCGATGCCCGGCGTCGGCCGGGAACTTCGCCGCGTGCACGTCGGCTCCCTGGCGGAGATCGAGATGCGCCGGCTCGGCGGAAAATCGGCGCTCGCCCCGATGTTCCTGACGTACGGCGTGCCGGCGAACTCGGACTTCCATCCCTACCTCGACCTGCACGCGGCAAAGTACCGCTTCCTGCGAGAGTCGGCCGACGAGCTGACGAGGCTGCTCGGCTACAGCGTTCCGGTCATCGGCATGCTCGAAGGCCGGAAGGCCGCGCGCGGCATCGAATCCGGCAGCGAAGGCGAGGAGCACCTGGAAGCCCTGGAGCTGGCGCGCCGCGCGCGCTACGCGCGGGACTATCTGGTTCGATCCGTCCCGCCCAAACCAGTGGCGATCCCGCGCGCCTTCCAGAAAGACCTCGAGCTGACGCGTGCGCGGCTCATCGACTGCCGCGACCCGGAGCGCTCCGACATCTGGTTTCACTCGCTCTATCAGCTGGCGCGCACCTTCAATCCCATGCTCTCCGCCGACGAGGCGGGCGCGCTGTGGGACCGGCTCGACCGCAGCGCTTGCGCCTCCCGCATCGGCGGCGACGAGCGCGAGTGGATGGATCTCATGAAAGCGGTCGGACGCCGCGACGCGCCGCAGATGGCGCAGCTCGCCGAGGCGCTACTGGCCAAGCCGAGCGACCTGCCCACGGGACACCGGCAATACCTGATGGCGGCCGGCATGATCGGCCACCTCGCGCAAGGGAAGCGCGCACAGGCCACCGCCTTGTGGAACCGCTACCCGAAGGACGTGGACCTCACGAACGACATCGGCCTGCGCCTGCTGTACGCCCACGCGTTCGAGCTGCGCTGAGTTCCTATTTGGCTTTTCCCGGGATCGGTTTCAACGGCGGCTCGACGTCGCCGCACTGCGCACGGTGGCGCAACGCGTGATCGATCAGCACGCAGGCGAGCATCGCTTCGGCGATCGGCGTCGCGCGGATACCGACACAGGGATCGTGGCGGCCGGTGGTCTGCACCGTCGTCGCCCCGCCTTTGCGGTCGATCGAGCGGCGCGGCAGGCGGATGCTGGACGTCGGCTTGAGGGCGATGCTCACCAGCACGTCCTGCCCGGAGGAAATGCCGCCCAGCATGCCGCCCGCGTGGTTCGAGACGAAGCCCTGCGGGGTGAGCTCGTCGCCGTGCTCCGAGCCCTTCTGCTCCACTGCGGCGAAGCCGGCGCCGATCTCCACGCCCTTCACCGCGTTGATGCCCATCATCGCCGCGGCGATGTCCGAGTCGAGCCGACCGTAGACCGGCTCGCCCCAGCCGACCGGAACGCCGCTCGCAACCACGTTCACCCGCGCCCCGCAGGAATCGCCCGAGGCGCGCAGCTCATCCATGAACTGCTCGAGCCTCGGCACGATCCCCATGTCCGGCGCAAAGAAGGAATTCCGATCGACAGCATCCCATGATTTGAACGCGATCTTGTTCGGGCCGAGCTGGGCTAGGTGTCCGCGCACTTCCACGCCGTAGCGCTCGCGCAGCCATTTCTTCGCGACGGCGCCGGCCGCGACGCGAACCGTCGTCTCGCGCGCCGAGGCGCGACCGCCGCCGCGGTAATCGCGCAGCCCGTATTTCTGCCAGTAGGTGTAGTCGGCATGGCCGGGCCGGAACCTGTCGGCGAGCGCGCTGTAGTCCTTGCTGCGCTGGTCTTCATTTCTGATGAGAAAGCCGATCGCCGTGCCCGTCGTCCTGCCTTCGAAGACCCCGGAGAGAATTTCAATGCGGTCGGATTCCTGGCGCTGGGTCACGTGGCGCGACGTGCCCGGTTTTCTGCGATCGAGTTCCTTCTGGATGTCGGCCTCGGCGAGCGGCATTCCCGGCGGGCAGCCGTCGATCACTCCGCCGTAGGCAGGCCCGTGGCTCTCACCGAAGGAAGTCACGCAGTAGATCAGGCCGAAGGTATTGCCGGACATGAAATTTTCTCGCCGAAAACTCCTTGGAAGTTTAGCATAGGGGTCGGCGCGGACCCGTCGACACCCATGGGCGAAAACGATGCAGACAAACTCAAAGGCCCCGGCGGTCTGAGCCTGCGCCAAGTCCACGAGCAGGTGCGGAAATCGGTGGCGCGCGATAGAGACGCACAGAAGATGAAGAATCCGCTCGCGCAAAGGGCGAACCGCTGGCAGCGCCTCGTGCACTACGTCTGGGGAAAAAGCGGGAAACGCTAGGAGCCGGCGGCCAGAGCGGCAAGCTCGCGCACCGCGCCGACAACGTCATGAGGCGCTGATCGACGCCCTACTCGGGCCAGTTCTTGATGTAACCCTTCAGCATGCGGTTCTCGAAGTCCTGCTCTTCGAGCACCGCCTTGGCGACGTCGCGGAAGGAAATCACGCCGATCAGCTTGTCGCGATCCATCACCGGGAGGTAGCGCGCACCGGATTCGAGCATGGTGCGCCGCAAATCGTTGACTTCCATGCTGGGGCTCGCTGTCACGGGACCGCGCTGCATGATGTCGCCTACCTTCATCTCGCCGAGCGCGCCGCGCCCCTTGTTCACCGCCTGGAGGAGTTCCTTGAAGGTCAGCATCCCCACCACCTGGCCCTTGTCGATGACCACGAGCGAGCCCATGTTGTGCTCCGCCATGACCGACACGGCTTCGGTCAGTTTCCCTTCGGGTGCTGTGGTGAAAAGCACGCTGCCCTTGACCTTGAGGATTTCGCTCACCTGCATAATCGTCCTCCTGCGGCAAACGGACTTCTAAGAGGCCTGCTCGGGATGGCGGGAGCGCGAGGGCTTGCGTCGCCTCGTGACCAGTCGCGGGGAATCATACTCCCGCGTGCGCTCCATGTCCTCCGCGGCGACCAGGTAGTGCTCGATGTGCGACAGCGGCACGGCAGAGGCCCGCTTTAGTACTTCTTCAGGTCGGCGTGCGCGACCATGACCATGTACACCAAGAGGAACGAGAACAGCGCCGCGGTCCACAGCGAGAACACCGAGAAACCCCGGTGCAGGTCGAGCAGCGCCACGCACGCGAAGAACATGAACACGTCGATGAGCGTGATGTCGAGCACCAGCACGACGAGCTTGGCCGGCTTGGTGCCGAGCATGGCCTGGAACATCGCCAGGATCGCGCTGCCCGGAAACTTGGCGACCAGCGTCCGCGTCGACCACCAGATGACGGCGAGCACCGCCTTGACGAAGGCCGCATAGAGCACCGCGTCCTTGAAGGCCTCCGGCGAGAGGCTCCACTGGCTGATGATGAAGTTGAAGACGATGACCAGGTCGGAAAACATCGTTCACTTTCCCCTTTTGGCGAACTGCCGTTCCGCCCGTCCCTTCGTCCCCAGCCTCGGGGTCCGGGCGGCGCCAGTGTAAGCCCTTCGCCTGCCGATGTGAAATCCCATGCCGCCGTACTACCATGTGCATTCGCGGCCTGAAAGGAACCCCGATGAAGAACGAAACCGGCGCGCTGCAAGCAGCCTCGTTGAACCCCGAGGCCTACTGGATGCCGTTTACGCACAACCGCTACTTCAAGAAGAGTCCGGCTTCGCGCACGCTGGTGCGCGCCGAGGGCGCCTACTACACCAACGCCGAGGGGCGGCGCCTGTTCGACGGGCTCTCCGGACTTTGGTGCACGCCGCTCGGTCACGGCCATCCGCGCATCGCCGAGGCGGTGGCCTCGCAGGTCCGCGAGCTCGACTACGCGCCGGCGTTCCAGATGGGCCACCCGAAGATCTATTCGCTCGCCGCGCGCATTGTCGCGCTCGCCGGCGGGGGGATGGGCCAGGTGTTCTTCGCCAATTCCGGATCCGAGGCGGTCGACACCGCACTCAAGATCGCGGTCGCCTACCATCGCGTCAGGGGCGAGCCCGCGCGCACGCGCTTGATCGGCCGGGAGCGGGCGTATCACGGCGTCGGCCTGGGCGGCATCTCGGTCGGCGGCATGGTCGCAAATCGCAAGATGTTTTCCGCGCTCATGGTCCCGGGCACCGATCATCTTCCCCACACCTACAACGCCGCCGAAACGGCGTTCACCCGCGGCCAGCCGGCCTGGGGCGCGCATCTCGCCGACGAACTCGAGCGCATCGTCGCGCTGCACGACGCCTCGACCGTCGCCGCGGTGATCGTCGAGCCGATGCAGGGCTCCGCCGGGGTGATCGTTCCGCCGGCGGGCTACCTCGAGCGGCTACGCTCGATCTGCGACCGCCACGGCATCCTGCTGATTTTCGATGAAGTCATCACCGGCTTCGGGCGCCTCGGCACGGCATTCGGTGCTCAGCGTTTCGGCGTTCAGCCCGACATGATCTGCTTCGCCAAGATCGTCACCAACGGCGTGATCCCCATGAGCGGCGTCATCGTCAAGCGCGGCATCCACGATGCCTTCATGACCGGGCCGGAACACGCCGTGGAACTCTTCCACGGCTACACCTACTCCGGGCATCCGGTCGCCGCGGCCGCGGCGCACGCGACCCTGGACGCGATCGAGGCCGAGGGCATGTTCGAGCGCGCGCGAACGCTCGAACCGGCGCTGGAGAACGCGGTGCATGCGCTGAAGGGCGAGCCGGGAGTCCTCGACATCCGCAATATCGGCCTCGCGGCGGCGCTCGACCTCGAACCGCTTCCGGGAAAGCCCGGGTTGCGCGCGCTGCAGGTGTTCGAGCGCGTGCTCGACGCCGGGATGTACGTGCGCTTCACCGGCGACACCATCGCCGTGGCGCCGCCTTTCATCGCCACGCCGGCGGAGATCGCCGCGCTGGTGGAGGCGCTGCGCGGCGCAATCCGCGCGCCGCACTAATTTACTTCACTGGGCATTCTAGGTCGGAGGATTTGCCGATGGTCTTGCCGCTGGCGGCGTTGCGGCTGATCGAAAGCGGCATGGTCACCTGGATGCCCCGCGCCGGGGGCACGATCGAGGGCAGATCCCTCGCTCGACGGGGCGCGCGTCGGTTCGAAAACCGGGTTCGACCTGCCGCTGCCCTTCGGAGCCGCGACGAAACTCGAGTCCACGGTTCCGAAACCGCCGCGCTTCGAGGGCAAGCGCCATGCGTCGGTGCGCGCCGCGCTTGTCGACGGCCCGAAATATTTCGAGGAGCTGATGGCGGCGCTCGCGAGCGACGACGGTCGGGAGGTCGTGCTCGCGCTCGAATCGCTGCGCGGGGAAGGCTTGCTCGAGCGCGAGTCCGACAGCGGACGCTATCGCTTGATCGCCGTCTGAATCGCGCGCCAGACGCGCTCCGGCGTCGCCGGCATCTCGACGTGCGTGACGCCCAATTCCGCGAGTGCGTCCACGATGGCATTGATCGCCGCGGCGAGCGCGGGCGTCGTGCCGCCTTCGCCTCCGGCGCGGATGCCCAGCGGATGCGTCGTAGCAGGCACTTCGCTCAACTGCGTGGCGAGGTCGGGGAGCAGGTCGGCACGCGGCATCGCATAGTCCATGAAGGAACCCGACACGAGCTGCCCGTCGGCGTCGTAGCGGCACTGCTCGAGCAGGGCCTGGCCGATGCCTTGCGCGATACCGCCGTGCGTCTGGCCTTGGAGAATCAGCGGATTGATCGCGCGACCGACGTCATCCACCGCGGCGACGCGCACGACTTCCACCACACCGGTCTCCGGATCCACCTCCACCTCGCAGACCTGGCAGCCATAGGGAAAGCCCGCCACGCGGACGGTCTCTATATACGTAGCCGCCAGCGGGCCCCTCAACTCACCGGGCATGCCCTCCCCGAGCGCCGCGGCAGCCGCCTCGAAGATCCCGATCGAGCGATCCGTTCCCTTCACCGTGAAAACCCCCGCGCGGAATTCGATGTCCGCTTGCGCCGCCTCGAGGAGGTGTGCGGCGATGTTCTTTCCCCTGGCGACTATCGCCTCCGACGCCTTGCTCATGACGAGGCTGGCAAGCCGCATCGATCGGCCCGAGTGCGACCCGCCGCCCTCGGCAACCACATCGGTGTCGCCGGTGACGAGGCGCACGCTATCGAAGGGCACCCCCAGCCACTCGACCAGCAGTTGCGCGAAGCTGGTCTCGTGACCCTGGCCGCTGGAGAGCGTTCCGATCACCGCGTCGACGCGGCCTTCGGGTTGCACCGTTATCTCGCTCTGCTCGGTCGGAAAGCCCGAGGTCACCTCGATGTAGTTCGCCACCCCAATGCCGCGCAGCCGCCCGCACCGGCGCGCGGCCTCGCGCCGCGCGGGGAATCCGTCCCACTCGGCGAGTTCGAGCGCTGTGTGCATGGCTTTGGCGTACGCGCCGCTGTCGTAGGTGAGCCCGAGTGGATTCGCAAATGGCAGGGCCGCCTCCGGGATGAGATTGCGCCGGCGCAACTCGACGCGGTCGAGCGACAACTCCCTCGCGGCGAGGTCGACGAGCCGCTCCAGGACGAAAACCGCTTCGGGCCTCCCCGCGCTGCGGTAGGGGGTGGTCGGCGGCGTGTTCGTCAGCACCGCGCGCGCGCGCACGTGCGCCGCGGGAATCCGGTACACGCTCGTCATGATCGACGCGCCCTTCGAGAGCGGCACGTGCGAGGCCGAATGCGCGCCGGTGTTGCTCAGGTTTGATGAACGCAGCGCGAGGAAATTTCCTTCCGTGTCGAGGGCCAGCTCGGCGCTCACGGTCAGGTCGCGTCCCTGGTAGTCGGAAAGAAACGCCTCGCTGCGATCGCAGGTCCATTTCACCGGGCGGCCGAGGCGCTTCGCCGCCCACGCTACCAGCGCGAATTCCGGGAAGAAGCTGTTGCGCGTCCCGAAATTGCCGCCGGTGTCGCGCGCGACCACGCGCACCGCAGCCTCGTCGACGCCGAGGATCCACGCGAGCTCGCGCTTCTGGCGCACCACGCCGCCGCTGCCCGCATGCAGCGTATAGCGCCGCGTGGCCGGATCGTACTCGCCGACCGCGGCGCGCGGCTCCATCGGCACGCCGGTAACCCGCTGCACGCGCGTTTCCAGGCGCACCACGTGCGCGGCGCGCGTAAAAGCCGCGTCGGTAGCGACGGGATCGCCCACGTCCGCGTCGATGCTGACGTTGGAGTCCTGCTCATCCCATACGCGCGGCGCGCCGGAACGCGCCGCGGCCTCGGCGTCGGTCACCGAAGGCAGCGGCTCGTAGTCGACGCGCACGAGCTCCGCGGCATCCCTGGCGAACTCGACCGACTCGGCCACAATCATGGCGACGGCCTCGCCGACGAAGCGCGCCTTGTCCGCAGGCAACGGAAAGTGCGGCGCGATGAAGATCTCCGAGCCGTCGCGGTTTGCCAGGCGGATGTCGGGTGGGCTCGCCGAGAACGGCCGGTGCGGAATGGATTTCAGTTCGTCGCGCAGAAAATCCGCGCCGGTAAGAACGGCCAGCACGCCCGGCGCGGCAAGCGCCTGCGCTGCGTTTATCCGGAGGATGCGCGCATGCGCGTGCGGAGAGCGCAGCATCGCGACGTAGGCCTGCCCTGGGACGCTGACGTCGTCGCTGAAGCGGCCGCTGCCGGTGAGCAGGCGAGCGTCCTCCTTGCGGAGGACCGGCATGCCGATGCCTGCGTGCTTCAGCGTGCGCGGCACGGATTTCCTCTTCGAATGGAACAGGGCATGATACTCAACATGAAGGCGTTCCGAATCTACCAGACCGGCGGGCCGGAGGTGATGCGCTGGGAGGACATCGAGGTCGGCGATCCCGGCCCGGGGCAGGTGCGCCTGCGCAACACCGCGGTGGCGCTGAATTTCCGCGACATCCTGGTGCGCCGCGGCGCGCATGCGGTGAAGTCGTTTCCCTCCGGCATCGGCATCGAGAGCGCGGGCGTGATCGACGCGCTTGGGCCCGGCGTAAGCGGCTTATCCGTGGGCCAGCGCGCCGCCTGCGTTGCCGGTCCCGACGGCGCTTACGCCGAGGCGCGCCTGGTTCCCGCCGCACGCGTCGTACCCTTGCCCGAGACAATCGATGAGCGCACCGCGGCCTCCATGATGGTCCGCGGCATGACCGCGCGCTACCTGCTGCGCGACACCTACGCGGTGAAGCGCGGTGACACGATCCTGGTGCACGCCGCCGCGGGCGGGGTCGGCCTGATCCTGTGCCAGTGGGCAAAGCAACTCGGCGCCACGGTCATCGGCACGGTCGGCAACCAAAGCAAGGCGGAGATGGCACGCGCGCACGGTTGCGACCACGCGATCGTCTACACCGCCGAGGACTTCGCCGGGCGCGTGCGCCAACTCACCGTCGGCACCGGCGTTCCGGTGGTGTACGATTCGATCGGCAAGGCGACCTTCGAGAAGTCCCTGGCATGTCTCCGCCCGCGCGGTCTGCTCGTCTCGTACGGCGAAGCATCGGGCGAGCCGGATCCGGTCCCGCCACGTCGGCTGGGGCAGCTCGGTTCGATCTACCTGACCCATCCGAGCCTTCCCGACTACACGGCCACGCGCGAGGCCCTTCTCGCTTGCGTGGGCGAGCTGTTCGACATGGTGACGAGCGGAAAAGTGAAGATCGAGATCAACCAGACCTACGCGCTCGCCGACGCGCCGCGCGCACACCGCGAAGTCGAGGCGCGCCAGACGACCGGCTCGACCGTACTGATCCCCTGAGACTTACGCGGGATAGGTCCTGAAGCCCGCAGGCGACACCACTTCGAGCATCTCCAGGTCCTTGGAATGCGCCACTTCACGATGGCGGATGCGCGGCGGCTGGTAGAAACAGGTTCCCGCCTTCATCAGCACCGGCCCGCTGCCCTCGTACTGCATCTTCACCCAGTCCTTCACCACGTAGGTGAACTGCAGGCTGCAGTCGTGATAGTGCCAGTCGCCCTCGGGTGCCCTGCCCCGCCGGGCGCGGATCACCTGCGTGACGACCTTGCCGCCGGTGGCACGCTTCACGCCGAGGTCGCGGTACTCGAAGTAGTTGCGCAGGCCGCGCCTGGAGAACTTCGCGCTCGCGGCATGGCTCACCGTGGCGCGCTTTGCCCCTCGTTTCGTCAAAGCGCGTTTTGCCTTCGCCATCGCCGCCCTCCTTCGATTCATTCCGGTTCGATTCCCGCGAGCTTCACCATCTCGGCGTACGCGCGGATCTCCGACTCGATGGTGGCCCTGAATTCGGCGGGCGAATTGCCCACGGGCAGCAGGCCCTGGGCCACCAGGCGCTCGCGCAGCTGCGGGTTCGCCAGCGCGGTGCGCACCTCGCCCGAGAGTTTCGCGAGAATGTCGGCCGGCACGCCGGCGGGGGCGAACAGCCCGAACCAGCCGGCGTCGATCTCCATCCCGGGAACCCCGGCCTCGGCGAGCGTCGGCACCTCCGGCAGGTACGCGAGCCGCGAGCGCCCGGTCACGCCGAGCGCGCGCAGCTTGCCGGCCCTGATGTGGGCGAGCGCGAGCGAGGCATTGGCGAACATCACCTGGATCTCGCCGCCGAGCAGCGCCCCGACTGCGGGCCCGCCGCCCTTGTACGGCACGTGAACCATGCGGGTTCCGGCGCGCGCGTTGAACAGCGCGCCCGCCAGATGAATGGTGTTGCCGATGCCCGGCGACCCGTAGGCCATCCTGCTGTCGGGCCTGCTTGCGAGGGCGATCAGTTCCTGCACCGACTGCGCCGGCACGCCTGCGTTCGCGGTCAGGATGAATGCGTCGAGCGCGCACAGGTTCGAGACAGGCGTGAAGTCCCTGAGCGTGTCGTAGGGAAGCTTCTTGTAGATGCTCGGATTGACGACGAACGAGGCCGACACCAGCAGCAGCGTATGCCCGTCGGGGGCGGCCTTCGCGACCACCTCGGTACCGACGATGCCGTTGGCGCCGGTGCGGTTCTCGACGACAAACGGCTGCCCCGTCTGCGCCGCAAGCTGCTGTCCGACGACGCGGGCGATGGTATCGGGCGCGCCCGCGCCGAAGGGAACGACGACGCGCACCGCGCGAGCAGGGTACTGGCCCCAGGCGCTGCACGCGCAGGCGAGCGCGAGCGCGGTCGCGGCGACGCGCGAGGGCACGCTACTTGCCTTTTTCCGCATACACGATCCTGCCGCCGACCATCGTCAGCACCGGCTTGATGTCCCGGATCTGGTTGGGCGGGACGGTGAAGTAGTCGCGGTCGAGCACCAGCAGGTCGGCGTACTTTCCGGCCTGGATCGAGCCGATGTTGCTTTCCTGGAAGACGAAATGGGCGTTGCTGCGCGTGTGCGCGATGAGCGCCTCTGCGCGGCTCACGCTCTGGCGGTTGACCTTGCGCCCGCCGATCATGCGTCCGGTCACCGCGAACCACAGCGTGTAGAACGGGTTGGAGGGGGTGACCGCCGTCGCATCCGACCCCAGTCCCCAGCGGATGCCGCTTTCCTGCACGCGGCGGAAAGGCGGCATGTCCCAGGCGCGCTCGCCGTGCACCTGGTGCATGAGCGCGCCCTGGATCAACGGGCGGCTGTGCAGGCCGGCAACCATGCCCAGGCGCTTCATCCGCGCGAGTTGCGCGTCGCTCACTTGGTCGAGGTGCGAAAACGCCCAGCGCAGTCCCTTGATCGGCTCGCTCTTGTTGATCGCCTCGAACTCGTCGAGGTACGCGTCGATGGCGTTCTCCATCTCCGCGTGGGCGTTCAGGAACATGCCCCCCTCGGCGACAGCGTGCGCGATACGGCGCACTTCGCGCATGTCCTCGGGCCGCACGACGAAATCCTTGCGCAGCAGGTTGGTGGTCGCGGGTGAATACAGCGATTCGCCCCAACCGATGTTCTCGAAATGGTCGCTGCCCTGGAAAGGCGTGTGCTGGCGGATCTCGCCGAGCACCTTGTCCACCTCGGCGGGCGTAGACGGCTGGCGGATCGTCGTCCAGAAGACGCGCGCGTTCAGCTCGCCGCGGTCTGCGAGGGTCCGGTAGGCCTCGTAGTGCCTTTCGTTCACGCCGCGGCCGCCGGCGTCGTACCAAGCGGTGATCCCCATCGCGTTCAGCTCCGCAACGACCTTGCGCACGTTCGCAAGCCACTGCTCCTTGTCCGGCAGCGGAATCCTGGACGCGACGAATGCGACGCCGCCGGCGTTGCGCACGATTCCCGTGGGGGCGCCGCCCGCGTCCTTCTCGATCTTCCCGCCGCGCGGGTCGGGCGTCGCAGCGTCGATGCCGGCTGCCTTCAGCGCCGCGGTGTTGAGGTAGCTGTGGTTGTAGATCGCCTGCAGCACCACCGGGTTGTCGGGTGCGACGCGGTCGAGTTCCTCCAGCGGAAAGCCGCGCGGATCGTCGGTGAATTGCTCCTCCGACCAGCCACCCAGGGTCACGATCCACTCGCCCGGCTTCGCCGCACGCACGCGCTCGGCGAGCAGGGCGAGCGCCTGCTGGCGCGAGGTGACGCCGTCGAAGCGCAGCTCGTCGTGCTCGGGCGCGCGTATGAAGTGCGCGTGATTGTCGATGAGCCCCGGGATCACCGTCTTCTTCTTGAGGTCGATGAGCTTGGTGCCGCGCCCCTGCAGCTCGAGCACGTCACCGTTGCTGCCGACGGCGACGATGCGCTCTCCCCGGATCGCGATCGCCTGCGCGATCGCGAAGCGGTCGTCCACGGTGACGATCCTGCCGTTGAGCAGGATGGTATCGGCCGGCTCGGCGGCGTGCGCCTGCAGGGCGAGCGCGCCCAGCAGCAGGGACGCCGCGGCGGAGACGGCGCGGAGCCCTCGCGCGGTTCGATCGCGTTTCATGTCGGGGACCCTCCTGTCGGATGCGGATTCCACGGTTCGCGCATCAGCCGGAAACGATGCAACTGGCGAGCACCGCGCCGACCAGCGTCGCGATCAGTAACAGGCGAGGCCCGGGGTCGCTGCGAAGGCGCCGCCACACGCCCACCGGCCGGGGGGCGCGAGAGAGCAGCGCACGATCCGATTCTTCCGGCGAGGCCAGGCGCTCGACCGCGGCCGCGGAGTCGAACTGACGCGACAGCGGCATGCGCGTGTCCGAGACGATGGCGCGCGCCGCGGGCGCGGCTACCGCCCTGCCACCGACCGATTCCATCTTCATGGTCCGGGTCGTGTCCCTGGCGTTTTCGTCCTTCGCGGCCGCGCGCGCGCGGCCGCGAAGCTCGGCGAGGCACGAACGCAGGTCCGCGGACATTTCGTAGGCGTCCTGGTAGCGCACCGCAGGATCCTTCTTCAGCGCTCGCGCTAACACGAAATCGAGCAACGAGGGCACCTCCGGATTGAGCCGGCTCGGCGCCACCGGCTCGGCGTTGGCGATCTTATGCATGATCTGGGTCGCATCCTCGCCGGTGAAAGGCGCGGCGCGCGTGAGCATCTCGTAGAGCACGATGCCCAGCGAAAAAATGTCGGAGCGGTGATCGACCGGCAGACCTGCCACCTGTTCCGGCGACATGTACTTCGGAGTCCCGAGCACCACGCCGGTGCTGGTCTTGTGGTCGGAAGCGCGCATGCGCGCGATGCCGAAGTCCATGATCTTCGCCTGGCCGCGTGCGACCAGCATGATGTTGCTGGGCTTGACGTCGCGGTGCACGACGCCGTGCTCGTGGGCGAAGCCCAGCCCGTCGGAGACCTGACCGGCGATGTCGACGACGTCGATCAGCGGGATCGGCCCTTCCTGCATGCGCGTGCGCAGCTCGGTTCCGTTGAGCAGCTCCATCGCCATGTAGGCGATGTCCTTCTCCTCGCCGAAGTCGTACACGGTGACGATGTGCGGATGCGTGAGGCGGCCCGCGGCCTTGCCTTCCATGACGAAGCGCTTGCGGTACTCCTCGCGCTCGGGCTCGTCGTCGGAAAGGCCGATCGTCTTGAGCGCCACGGTGCGCCCCAGCGCCGGATCCTCGGCCCTGTACACCACGCCCATCGCGCCGCGGCCGAGCTCGCCGGTGATCTTGTAGCGCCCGATCTGCTTGAGCTTGGCCACGCTGGAGCCTAGCCCCTGCCCTTGTCGCGCGCCGCCTTGCCCCTGGGGGGAGGCACTATCTGGCTGGGCGGCACCTCCCAGAACCTGAGCCGGGCGAAACCCGCATTGAGGTAACCCGCACCCCTGGCCTGCAGTCCGCCGAAGAATTTCTCATGGCCTTCGAGGGAGATGCGGTACGCGACGCCGGCCGCGATACCGGTGATGACGGCGACCGCGGCGAGCGCGGCATAGCGCTGCCTGCGGCGCCGCAGCCCGCGCACGTCGGGACCGAAGAGCTCGTGAGAACGCAACCCGGGATCGGTGAGAACCCCGGCGGGCGCGAGGCAGGTCTCGGCGCCCGGGCTGGCGTCTGCGAGGGCATCGCGGAAATCGCTCGAAGCGAGCAGGCGCGAAGGCGAGGCGAAGTCCGCGATGTTCGCCGCAACGGAGATTCCGTCGCCGTTCATGCCGTCGTCGCCCTTGCCGCCATCGGCGAGCTGCACCGCCCCGTGGTTGATCCCGACCGACAGCGGCAACCCCGCCGCGTCCGCGGCGAGCGCTCGCTCGGCCGCCCGCAGCATGGCGGCCGGATCTCCCAGCACGACGATCGCCGCGCCGTCGGAAGCGTCGAGCACGATGCGGCTGGCGGAGGCGAGCTCCGCCGTGATCACGGCGATCACGGCCTCGAGTTGCGCGCGCAGCCGCATCTGGTCCATGACCGGGCGGCGGGCAAACTCCTGGATCTTGAGGAAGGCGACGCTGGCGCGCACCGCCGTAGCGCCGGGTGTTGTGCTCATGCGCGAAGCATGACGGGTTTCCCCGGCTTTGAAAAGTCCGCTGCTTGCGGCGAGCGGTCTGCGCTATCATGGCGCCGGTCGCATCCGGCCATCCCGCGTCTGACAGAGGAACGATGCGCTTCGACTGGTCCAAACTCGGAGGTCGCACGCCGCCTGCGTCGCTCACCGACGCGCGCCTGATCGCCCACCACGCCCTGCAGTGGGTGAGCAAGGCGGCACGCGCCAACCTGGCGGCAGCCGCGGACGACAGCCATTCGAGCCTCGACTGGCACCCCGCGCTGTCGGCCCTGATGTCCCGGCCCATCCCGGCGAGCGGTGGAGACGTCCGCGTCGGGCTGCGCCTCGCGGGCTTCGCGCTCGTCGTGCTGCGCGGCGAGGCCGTCCTCGACGCCTTCCAGCTCGAGCGCAAGACCGACGCCGAAGCCGGCGCGTGGATCGATGTCAAGCTCCGGGCGCTCGGATTGAAACCGGCGGGCGGCGTGAAGCCGCCGTACGCCATTCCCGATCACGCGGTCGCCCGCGGCGCGGCGTACGACACGAGCAGCGCCGGGCGCGAGCTGGGCGAGATTGCGCGCTGGTTCGCCGGCGCGGCCGATCTGCTCGAAGAATTCAGGGCGAAGCTGAAGGACCCGCGGGCCAAACCGGTGCGCTGCTGGCCGCATCATTTCGACATCGCCACGGTGGTGCTGCTGCGCGGCGATGCGGCGGGCGTCGGCGTCGGCGTCTCCCCGGGCGACGAGTTCTACGCGCAGCCTTACGTCTACGTCAGCCCCTGGCCGCGCTTCGACGCAGATGGCGCGTTGCCGTCGCTGCCGGCGCCGGGGCACTGGCACACTCAAGGGTTCTTTGGCGCGGTGGCGACTGGCGAGGAAATCCTCACGCTGAAGAACCGCGGGCCGGAGCTGCTCGCTTTCGTTACCGCGGCCTTCGAGATCGGCCGCGCGCGCCTCGCCGCCTAGGGAAGGGCCGGAACGTTCAGAGTGACAGGAGATTGCACATGCTGAAGATCGCGCTGGCGGCCGCCGTCGCCTTGTCGTGGACGGCGCAAGCCCGGGGCCAGGACTACCCCTCCAGACCGGTGCATGTTTACGTTCCCGCGAGCCCCGGCGGCGCATCGGATGTCGCCGCGAGGCTGGTGGCGCCCAAGCTCACCGAGGCGCTCGCGCAGCCGTTCCTGGTGGAGAATCGCGTCGCCTCGGGCGGCGTCGTCGGCACCGCGCAGCTCGCCAAAGCGCCCGCCGACGGCTACACCGTCATGATGACCTTCGACACATTCGCCTCCAACCCGCACCTGTACAAGGACCTGCCCTACGACGTGGTCAGGGACTTCGCGCCGGTGATGCTGGTGACGCGCTACCCGCAGATCCTGGTGGTGCACCCCAGCCTGAAGGTCAGGACAATTCCCGAGTTCGTCGCCTACGCGAAAGCGAATGGCGCGAAACTCAACTACGGATCGGCCGGGCCGGCGTCCTCCAGCCGCCTCGCGTTCGAGCTGTTCAAGGACGCGGCGGGGATCGAGATGGAAGCGGTTCACTACAAGGGCGGCGGACCGGCGATCAACGACCTCGTCGCCGGAACGGTCCAGGTCATGCTGATCCAGGCGGGCGGCGCCATCGGGCAGAACGTCCGCTCGGGCAGGCTCGTCGGCCTTGCGACCAGCGGCCGGCTGCGCTCGCCGCACTTTCCCAACCTGCCGGTCATCGCGGACTACTATCCGGGTTTCGAAACCACTTCCTGGGTGGGCCTGATCGCGCCCGCCGCCACGCCCCGCGGTGTGATCGACAAGCTCAACGCAACGCTGGCGAGGCTCCTCGCCGGCCCAGAGATGAAGGAGAAATTCGACGTGCAGGCGGCGGAGATCGTCGCGAGCACGCCCGAGCAGTTCGGCGAACTGATCAAGTCCGAGTCGGCGAAGTGGGGCAGGATCATCCGCGAGAAAGCGATCCGCATCGATTGACGCCGCGGGCGCCCTGCCGCGTTTCTGTTCCGCACGCCCTGGGGTCAGCGCCCCGGTCGCCCCCCACCAGGAGCGGCAGACTTGCCAGCCACGCCCAGGTCCTCGCTGATCGGCCGGCCCGGGTAGTGGAACGCCATCGGCCCTTCGGGCAGCGCGTGCATGAACTGCCGGACGTAAGGGTGCTGCGACGCGAGGATGTCCTCCGGTGTGCCCTCGCCCGCGACGACGCCGTCGGCGAGCACATAGACATAGTCGACCAGCTTCACCGCCTCGCTCACGTCGTAGCTCACCACGATCGAGGTCGAACCGAGCGCGTCGTTCAGCTGCCGGATAAGGTTCGCGATCACATTGATCGAGATGGGATCGAGCCCGGCAAAGGGCTCGTCGTACATCGCGAGCATGGGATCGACGGCGATCGCCCGCGCCAGCGCCACGCGCCGCGACATGCCGCCGGAGAGGTCGCTCGTCGCCAACGCGTGCGTGCCGCGCAATCCGACCGCGTGCAGCTTCATCAGCACCAGGCGGCGCAGCACGCTCTCGGGCAAGCGGTAGTGCTCGCGCATGGGAAACGCGATGTTTTCGTACACCGACATGTCGGTGAAGAGGCCCCCCGCCTGGAACATCAGGCCCATCTTTCGGCGCAGGGCATACAGCGCGCGGCTATCCAGGTCGTGAACCCTCTGACCGTCGACATCGATGCTGCCGCGGTCGGGCGCAAGCTGCCCGCCGATCAGGCGAAGCAGCGTCGACTTTCCCGAGCCGCTCGCCCCGAGGATCGCCACCACCTTGCGGCGTGGGATGCGCAGGCTCACGCCCTTGAGGAGCCTGCGCGGGCCGTAGGAGAACTCGACCCCGGAAATCTCGACTAGGTTGTCGCCGGAAGTACTCATCGTTGCCGCCTCATTCGCGTTGCAGCAGAGCGACCGTGCCGAGGCCCCCGTCGGCGCAGATGCTCACCACCGCGCGGCTGCCCTGCGGCAGCGCCGCGAGTTCCTTGACCGCCTGCGAGAGGATGCGCGCGCCGGTTGCGCCGAACGGATGGCCGAGGGCGACCGAGCCGCCGCGCGGGTTGAGCCGCTCCCAGGGAAATTTGCCAAGGCTCGCGTTCACGCCGGCCTTGCCGCGCAGGAAGTCCGCGCTTTCCAGCGCCGCAACGTTGCATAGCACCTGCGCGGCAAAGGCCTCGTGGATTTCCCAGAGCGCGACATCGGCGTAGGCGAGGCCGTTGCGCGCGAGCAGGCGCGGTATCGCGTACGCGGGCGCCATCAGCAAGCCCTCGCTGAAGATGTCGACCGCGGCGATTTCCCAGTCGAGCAGCCGCGCGCGCGGCAGGGATGCAGGCAGCCGATCGAGGCCCGCGCCGGTGGCGACCCAGAGCCCGGCCGCGCCGTCGGTGAGCGGCGAGGAATTTCCGGCGGTGATCGAGCCCTGGCCGCTCTTCCTGTCGAAGGCCGGCTGCAGTTTCGCCAGGCGCTCGAGGCTGGTGTCCGCGCGCGGGAGGCCATCGCGCAGCGCGTCGTTCACCGGCGCGATGAGATCGTCGAAGAACCCGGCCGTCTGCCCGGCGAGCGCCTTCTGGTGGCTCGCCAGCGCGAGCCTGTCCTGGGCATCGCGCGAGATGTGCCAAGCCTTGGCCATCTCCTCGCAATGCTCGCCCATGCTCTTGCCGGTGGCGCGGTTGGCGACCGCGAGGACGTGCAAGCGGACATCGCGCGCGCGCAGCGTACCGAGCAGGCCGAGGCGCTGCGACATCGAGCGCGCCTGGAAAAAACGCCGCAGCCAATCGGAGAGATTCTGCGACAGCCCGACCTGCACGCGGCTCATGCTCTCCACCCCGCCGACCAGCGCGAGGTGAAGGCCGCCACGGCCGAGCATGCTCGCGGCCTCGAAAGCCGCCAGCATGCTGGTCGAACAGGCGAGCACGGTGGAAAAAGCCGGAATGGTCTGGTCGAGCCCGGCTTCGATCTGCGCCTCGCGCGCGATGTTGGAATAGGCGAGGTTGGGGACCACCGTGCCCCACGCGATCAGGTCGGGCCGCGCCGCGCCCTCGACCATCGCGCGCATCAGCTTCGCAGAAAGCGCGACGGCCTCGAGACCGGCGAGCGCGCCGTCCACGCGCATGAAAGGCGTGCGCAGACCAGCGGCCAGCCAGGGAGCGTCGGTGTCGGCGTTCATGATGTGCGCACGTCGAAGCCGATTGTAGCCGAGGCGGGCGCCTTGTAAGGCCCGCGCCGCCGCATCGACCAAGGGCAGGCGGGAATTCCCGGCCTGGGAAGCCGGTCTATACTTATCGGCCTTGGAGGTCACCCACATGCAACGTCGCAACTGGTTGAAGGGTCTGATGGCGCTGTCGTTTCTGGGCCTGTCGCGGTCCGCGAGCGCGCAGGCTCCGGCGAAAGGAGTCGTGAAAGTGGAAGAGCTGCAGAAGAACTGGAAAACCCTGCTCGCAGAGGGAGCGGATATCGCGACCAGTACCGAGCCGCTCAAGCTGGCCGACGCCGAATGGAAGAAGCGCCTGTCGCCTGCGGCTTACAACGTGCTGCGCCATGAAGGCACCGAGCGCGCCGGCACCAGCCCCCTGGATCGCGAGAAGCGCCCGGGCGTGTTTGTCTGCGCCGGCTGCGGGCTGCCGCTATTCACCTCGGCGATGAAATTCGACAGCGGCACCGGCTGGCCGAGTTTTTTCACGACCATCCCCGGAGTGTTCGGCACCACGGTCGACCGCAAGCTGTTCATGGAGCGCACCGAGTACCACTGCGTGCGCTGCGGCGGCCACCACGGCCACATTTTCGACGATGGCCCGGAGCCCACCGGGCTGCGCTATTGCAACAACGGCGTCGCGCTGCGGTTCATTCCCAGGGGACCGGCGCAGAAAACCACCTGAAGTCGCGTTCGCCGGCGACAGCGTCGTGAGTTTCGCGATGCGGCTTGCCGGCGCGGTCGCCGCCCTCGGCCTCGCCGGCTGCGTCACGATCGGCGCAACTACCAGCGCCAGGTGTGGAAGATGGTGAAGGGCTGGGCGGAGCGGCCGGAGCTCGCGCGCAGGATCTGGCTCGCGTATGGCTTGAGCGACTACATGGTGGAGAGGATGCGCCTGCTCGCGCCCGAGATCCCCGTCGTGCACCGGCTGGAACTGCCTGGCGGTCACACCTGGAGCGTCTGGGTCAGCGCGACCAGACAGGTGTTCGCGCGGGTGCGCCTGGAAACGCCGGCGGCGCGCGCGGCGGGCCTGTAAGCGCGGAAACGCGCCTTACACCTGGTTACAGCTTGCAGGTCAACACGCCATCCGGCCAGTCGTTCTTGGGAGCGTAACGCCTGAAAAGGAGACGCTCATGAAGACCAGGACTCTACTGATGCTCGCGGGGCTCGCTGCCTCGACGCTCGCTGCAAGCCTGCCCGCCTCGGCGAATGACGGCTTTGGGCGCTGGCACGGCCGCTACGCCTACGGCAGGCCGCACTTCGTTCACGGGGGTCCGGGCCTCTTCGTCGCGCCTCGCCCGGTGGTGATCGTCCGCCCGGCGCCCGTCTACTACTATGCTCCGGCGCCGGTGGTCTACGCGCCGCCCGCTCCGGTGTACTACGCGCCGGCGCCGGTGCCTCCGAACTGGGGCGCGGTCGGCGGCGCGATCGCCGGCGCGGCGCTCGGCAGCAGCATCGGCCACGGCAACGGGCGCATCGGCGCCATCGTCGCCGGATCGATGGTCGGCGCGGCGATTGGCAGCACCCTCGTAACGCACTCGTACTAGCCGCACCGTTTCTCTAGCTGCACCGTTTCAGCCAAAGTCCGCCTCCGGGCGGACTTTGCTTTTTTCGGAGGGCGAAGTCTCCGCGGCAGCGCCCCGTACAATGGCGCGATGTCCGCTGCGCCTGCCTATGCGGGACTCACGCCCGATACCGTGCTCGACGCGCTCGAGCGCGCGGGCGTGCATGGCGACGGGCGCCTGCTCGCGCTCAACAGCTACGAAAACCGCGTCTACCAAGTCTGGCTCGAAGGCTCCGATGCCGCGCCGTCGCAGGAGTCGGTTGTCGCCAAGTTCTACCGCCCGGCGCGCTGGAGCGATGCGCAGATCCTCGAAGAGCACGCCTTTACCCTGGAGCTTGCCGAGCGCGAGATCCCGGTGGTGGCGCCGCTCTTGCTCAACGGGAAAACGCTGCACGAGTTCGGCGGTTTCAGGTTTGCCGCGTATCCTCGCCGCGGCGGGCGCACGCCCGAACTCGAGGATCCCAAGACGCTCGAATGGATGGGGCGCTTCATCGGACGCATCCACGCCGTTGGCGCGACCCGGTCGTTCGCCGAACGGCCGGCGCTCGATCCCGACAGCTTCGGACGCGAGCCGCGCGCGTGGCTGCTCGCGCACGATTTCATCCCCGGCGACCTGCTCGATGCCTGGAAAAGCGCGGTCGATATGGCGCTCGCGGGCGTTGCACGCTGCTACGCTCGCGCCGGAGAGGTGCGCGCGCTGCGGCTGCACGGCGACTGCCACGCCGGCAACGTGCTGTGGACCGACGACGGGCCGCACTTCGTCGATTTCGACGATTGCCGCAGCGGGCCCGCCATCCAGGACCTGTGGATGCTGCTCTCGGGCGAGCGCGCGGCGATGACGCGGCAGCTCGCCGACGTGCTCGCCGGCTACGAGGACTTTCAGGATTTCGATGCGCGCGAGCTGCACCTGCTCGAGGCGCTGCGCACGCTGCGGCTGGTTCACTACTCGGCGTGGATCGCGCGGCGCTGGGACGATCCGGCGTTTCCCGCCGCGTTTCCCTGGTTCAACACGCAGCGTTACTGGCAGGACAGGATTCTGGAGCTGAAGGAACAGATCGCCCTGATGGACGAAGAGCCGCTGCGCGTCTGACGCGGTATTTTACCTAGCCGAACCGGATCGCCGAGACTGCTTTGCCCATCAGGTGGTCCTGATACGTGCGCCTGCCGCGGTCGTTCCCCGCAGCGCCGGCGGCGACCATCAGCGGAATCAGGTGCTCCGAGCGCGGATGGCTGGCGAGCGCACCGGGCGCCTCGTGCCAGGACGCGAGTTTGTGGTTTCGCACATGGGCGTCCGGCTCGGCGACCGTCTCCGCGAGCCACTGGTCGAAGCTTTCGGCTTCGCGACCGCCCTCCGGGGCGAAGAGCTTCCGCAGGTTGTGATAGCTCATGCCGCTGCC
>JBGQFD010000013.1:0-45989 GCA_041496705.1 Gammaproteobacteria bacterium
CTCGATGAAGTATTCCTGGATGTCGCCCATGACCTTGAGGCTGAATTCGGTCGAAAAGATGCAGGTGTTCTGACCCTGGTCCTCCTTGAGGATGTCCGCCTGAACGGTGCCGCGCGCGCTCGACAGGGTGTTCGCGCTGAGGTCCGAGTATTCCGCGGCAGTCGGCTCGCGGCCATGTGCCTCGCTGAACCTGGTTACCTGTTGATCGATGGCGGTGTCGAAGAACATCGCGAGCAGGGTCGGCGCCGGGCCGTTGATGGTCATGCTGACGCTGGTAGCCGGATCGCAGAGATCGAAACCCGAATACAAGACCTTCATGTCGTCCAAGGTGGCGATGGATACACCCGAGTTGCCGACCTTGCCGTAGATGTCGGGGCGCGGATCCGGGTCGAAGCCGTAGAGCGTGACCGAGTCGAACGCCGTGGACAGGCGCTTTGCCGGCATGTCCTTCGACAGCAGGTGGAAACGCCGGTTGGTACGGAAGGGGTCCCCTTCGCCCGCGAACATGCGCGTCGGGTCCTCGTTCTCGCGCTTGAAGGCGAACACGCCGGCGGTGAACGGAAAAGAGCCCGGGAGATTCTCGCGCAGGCGCCAGCGCAGAATTTCACCATGGTCCTCGAACCGGGGAAGGGCGATCTTCGGGATGCGCGTACCGCTCAGCGATACGTGAGTCAGTTTCGAGCGGACCTCCCGGTCGCGCACCTGGACTGCGTGCTCGTCGCCGGAATACGCCTTGACCGTCTCCGGCCAGGATTCGACGAGCCGCGTCGAGTCGGGATCGAGCAATGCCTCGCGCTCGGCGATGAGGGGATCGAGATCGCCCGAGGACCGTCCTGCCCTGGCGAGCATCTCCCGGGACGCCAGGAGTTGCTGGCGCTCGCGCGCGATTCGCGACTGCTCCGTTGCGTCCCGGTGGTAGCCGCGCAGGGTCTCCGCGATTTCAGCCAGGTAGCGCACGCGCTGCGGCGGTACGATGACGTTCTTTCCGGAGGAAACCCGACGCGGGACCGCCGGAAGCGTTCCGGCGCGAGCCTTGAGGCCGTGTTCGACGAGCTTCGGCAGCATTCCCTGGTAAAGCGCCGTGACGCCGTCGTCATTGAACCGCGAAGCAATGGTCCCGTACACCGGCATGCTCTCCGGTGTGTCGCCGAACCGTCCGCGGTTTCGCTGCATCTGCTTCCTCACGTCGCGCAGCGCATCCTCCGCGCCGTGGCGGTCGAACTTGTTGATGGCGACGAAGTCCGCGAAATCCAGCATGTCGATTTTTTCGAGCTGGCTGGCCGCACCGAACTCGGGGGTCATGACGTACAGCGACGCGTCCACCAGCGGAACGATGGCGGCATTTCCCTGGCCGATCCCGGAGGTTTCGACCACGATCAGGTCGAACCCGGCCACGCGGCAGGCGGCGATGGCGTCGGCGAGCGCCGCCGAAACCTCGCTGCCGGTATCGCGGGTCGCGAGCGAGCGCATGAACACGCACCCGCCGAGGGCGTTCATGCGGATGCGATCGCCGAGCAGTGCGCCTCCGCTCTTGCGTCTGGAAGGATCGACCGCGAGCACGGCGAGATTCAGACTATCCCCCTGGTCGAAGCGGAAGCGCCGAATCAGCTCGTCGGTGAGCGAGGACTTTCCGGACCCTCCGGTACCGGTCACCCCGAGCGCGGGGACCTGGAGCGCATCGGCTTCCTGCACGAGCTGCTCCCGAAGCGCGCCGGCTGCGCCGCCCTCGAGCGCGGTGATCAGCCGCGCGAGTGCCCGCCGGTCTCCCGACTTGACGGCGCGCAGATCCTTGGGCGCGTGCTGCAGGAGATCCTCGTCGCAACGCGCGAGCATGTCGTCGATCATGCCCTGCAGGCCCAGCTTCTGGCCGTCTTCGGGGGTGTAGATGCGCGCGACGCCGTAGCCTTGGAGCTCGCGTATCTCCGCGGGGACGATCACGCCGCCGCCGCCGCCGAACACCTTGATGTTCCCACCGTCGCGCTCGCGCAACTGATCGATCATGTACTTGAAGTATTCGATGTGGCCGCCCTGGTACGAGGACACGGCGATGCCCTGGACGTCCTCGTGCAGGGCAGCGGTGACGATCTCCTCGACCGAACGGTTGTGCCCCAGATGGATGACTTCCACCCCGCTCGCCTGCAGGATGCGGCGCATGATGTTGATCGATGCGTCGTGCCCGTCGAAGAGCGACGCCGCGGTGACGAAGCGGATCTTGTGCTTCGCGCGGTAGGCGGTGGATCGGGAACCGGCGCTCAGGTCGGTCATGACGGACTCGGCGGCGCAAGCCTGGGAGGGAAGGAGAGCCTAAGTTACGTTTACGTAAACGTCAAGCAGGGACGATGCCCGCCGTAGCAGTCTAGCCCGTTTTCCCGGTCCGGACCGTGTCCGCACTGCAACGGCCTCAGGGAAGATTCGCAGTCTCGAGATAGTCGGGAACGCGGCAGCGCCAGCCGAGCTCCTTCTCGATCGCGTGGCGCAGCGCGTCGGCTGCCAACGGCTCGCCGTGCGTAATGAAAGTCTCGCGTGGAGGCCGATCGAGCCCTTTCAGCCAGCCCAGGATTTCGGCGGAGTCGGCGTGCGCGGAGAGATTGTCGACGATCGCGATCTCCGCCCGAACCGGAACGTACTCGCCGTGAATCTTGACCGACTCCGCCCCGGCGAGGAGGGTAGCACCGCGCGTTCCCCCTGCCTGGAACCCGGAGAACAGAATCGTGTTGCGCGGGTCCGGCGCGAATGCCTTGAGATGGTGGACGACGCGGCCGCCGGTCGCCATGCCGCTCGCCGCAATGATGACCATCGGAACCCGCTTCTCGTTCAGGCGCCTGGATTCCTCTGCGGTGTTGACGACGACCGCGGCAGTGCACATCGCCCGACACTGCTCGGGCGTCAATCGATGCTCGGCGCGATGCTCGTGGTAGATCCGGGTCGCATCCACCGCCATGGGACTGTTGAGGTATACGGGCAGGTCGGCGGGAATCGCGCCTTGTGATTTGAGCTGGTGGACGTAGTAGAGCAAGGACTGGGCACGCCCCACGGCGAAGGACGGAATGACTACGACGCCGCCTCGCTCAGCGGTCCTGCGGATCACCTGCCCGAGCTTTTCCCGCGGGTCTTCGGGATCGTGGCGGCGGTTTCCGTAGGTCGATTCGAGAACGAGGTAGTCCGCACGGCGGACTGCCGAGGGCGCCACCATGATCGGGTCGTTCGGACGTCCGAGGTCTCCGGAGAACACCATGGTGCGCGCGCCGTCGTTGAGTGAGACGATAGCCGCGCCGAGAATATGGCCGGCCGGGAGCAAGCTGAAGCGCAGGCCACCGAGCTCGATATCCTTGTCGAATTCGACTGGGGAAAAATGCGTCAGCGAGCGCTTCGCGTCCTCCTCGGTGTAGAGCGGCAGCGCGGGTTTGTGCTTTGAGAATCCGCGACGATTTGCGTATTCCGCCTCTTCCTCCTGCAGCCTCCCGGCATCGAGCAGCAGGATGCGGCATAGTTCGTACGTCGCTTCCGTGCAGTGAATCCGGCCGACGAAACCGTTCCGCACCAGGAGCGGGAGGTAGCCGCTGTGGTCAAGGTGGGCGTGGGAGAGGACCACGGCCGACACCGCTGCCGACTTGACGGGGAGCGGCGCCCAGTTCCGCAGCCGGAGTTGCTTGAACCCCTGGAACAGGCCGCAGTCGACCAGGACCTCGCTGCCGCCGGCGCGGAGCAGATACTTGGATCCGGTGACGGTTCCGGTGGCTCCGAGAAACTGAACGCTCCGGGGTTCCACACATTCGTCCGTCAGAGTTTCGCACGCCGCAGCCGCAGCGCGTTCATGACCACGGACACCGAACTCGCGCTCATGGCCGCCGCAGCGATCATCGGATTGAGCAAGAGCCCCGTCCACGGAAACAGCACCCCCGCCGCGATCGGCACGCCGATGCTGTTGTAGACGAACGCGAGGAAGAGATTCTCGCGGATGTTGCGCATCGTGGCGCGCGAAAGGCGCCGCGCCCGCACGATGCCGGAGAGATCGCCTTTTACGAGCGTGATTCCCGCACTCTGGATTGCCACGTCGGCACCTGTCCCCATGGCGATGCCGACTTCGGCCTCAGCGAGCGCAGGCGCGTCGTTCACGCCGTCCCCGGCCATCGCCACCGCACGGCCTTCGGCGCGCAGCGCCTTCACCACGGCGCCTTTTTCCTGAGGCAGGACGTCGGCACGCACCTCGCGGATTCCCAGCCGCTCCGCCACGGCCTTTGCGGTTAGCTCGTTGTCACCGGTAAGCATGACCACGCGGATGCCGTCGGCTTCGAGTGCGCGCAGTGCCTCCTGTGCGCTCGCCTTGATGGGATCGGCTACGCCGACGAGTCCCGCGAAACGCCCGCCATCGACCAGAAAGACGACGGTCTCACCGTTCTTTCTCAGCGCGTCGGCGCGCTCCTTCCACGTTGCCGGAACTTCCGCGAGGGACTCGGCAAAGCGCGCGCTTCCCAGCGCGACGCCGCGTCCTTCAAAGGTGGCCCGCACGCCCTTCCCCGTGACTGCGTCGAAATCCTCGACCGGCAGCGGGACGACGCCCCGTTCCCCGGCGCCCGCGACAATCGCCGCCGCGAGGGGGTGCTCGCTGCCGCGCTCGAGGGTCGCGGCCAGTCGCAGCACCTGCAATTCCGTGAAGCCTTCCGCCGCCACGACCGAAGTGAGCTTCGGCCGGCCTTCGGTGAGCGTGCCGGTCTTATCCACGACCAGGGTGTCGATTTTCTGCATCCGCTCGAGCGCCTCGGCGTTGCGGACGAGGACGCCGCCTTGCGCGCCGCGCCCGGTTCCCACCATGATCGATAGCGGAGTGGCGAGGCCGAGTGCGCACGGACACGCGATGATCAGGACCGATATCGCGCTCACCAGGGCAAACGCCATTGCAGGCGGCGGCCCGTACACGGACCAGGCGAGGAAGGCGATGATCGCGATTCCCACGACGGCTGGAACGAAGTAGGACGACACCGCGTCGGCGAGACGCTGGATCGGCGCGCGCGTGCGCTGAGCCTCGGCGACCATCTGCACGATTTGCGCGAGCAGCGTCTCGGCGCCGACCCGCTCGGCGCGCATGACGAAGCTGCCCGTCCCGTTGATGGTGCCGCCGGTCACTTTCGCACCGGAATACTTTTCCACCGGGATCGATTCGCCGGTCACCAGCGACTCGTCCACGCTCGACCGGCCCTCGAGCACTTCGCCGTCGACCGGAATCTTGTCTCCCGGCCGCACGCGCAAGGCATCGCCTCGATTCACCTGGTCGAGCGGCACCTCCTCGTCGCTTCCGTCCGCACGCACGCGAGCTGCCGTCACCGGTGAGAGTCTCAGCAGCGCGCGGATTGCCCCGCTCGTGTTCTCGCGCGCACGCAACTGCAGCACCTCGCCGAGCAGCACCAGCACTGAGATCACCGCCGCGGCCTCGAAGTAGAGCCCGACTTCGCCCGAGGCGCCGCGGAACGCCTCAGGAAAGAGCCCGGGGAGGAAGAACGCAACGACGCTGTAAGCGAACGCGACCCCGGTGCCCAGCGCGATCAACGTGTACATGTTCAGGCTGCGCGACACGAGCGAATTCCAGCCGCGCACGAAAAACGGCCATGCCGCCCAGAGCACGACCGGCATCGAAAAGAGCAGCTGAACCCATCCGGAGACCTTGGCGCCCGGCAGCATGCCGTGTACTCCGGGCAAGTGCTCGGCCATCGCCAAGGCGAACACGGGAAGAGTCAGCGCGAGGCCGATCCAGAAGCGGCGCGTCATGTCGACGAGCTCGGGATTGGGTTGATCCTCGGCACTCGCCACGAGCGGCTCGAGCGCCATGCCGCACTTGGGGCAACTCCCCGGGCCTTGCTTCCGGATCTCCGGGTGCATCGGGCAGGTGTAGGTCGCCCCCTTCGCGGCAGCCGTCTGCGGCGCCGGTATTAGGTCAGCTTTCGCGTACCGCTGAGGCGCGGCGGCAAACCTGTCCAGGCAATTCTTGCTGCAGAAATACCAGGCCGAGCCGTCGAAGGAGTGCTTGTACTTGGCGGCGGCGATATCGACCGACATACCGCACACTGGATCGATCGCAGTCCCTGAGTGAGGGGCGGCGTTCGCGTGGCCGGAGTGACCATGATGCGAATGATCGCGGCGCATGTCCATCAATACCGTCTGCGGATTCCAAACACACTAAACGGACGCTGGCAATCCCGATTGACCTGGATCAATCCCGAGGGGGATGTGCAGAGCACCTGGTATCCACCAACCGGAAGACGCCAATCGCACCGTTCAAGGGGTCGGCAACTGGACCCAGAGGCGCCGCAGCTACTCTACCGTGACCGACTTTGCCAGGTTGCGCGGCTTGTCGACGTCGTTGCCGCGCTCCAGGGCCGCGTGATAGGCGAGCAGTTGCAGCGGGATGGTATGCAGTACCGGGGAGAGCAACCCGGCGTGGTCCGGCATGCGGATGACGCGAACCCCGTCGCTGTCGACCATGCGGGTGTCCTGGTCCGCGAACACGTGGAGTTCTCCGCCCCGCGCCCGGACTTCCTGGAGGTTCGATTTCAGCTTCTCGAACAAGGCATCCTTGGGGGCGATCGCCACCACCGGCATGTCCTTGTCGACCAGCGCGAGCGGACCGTGCTTGAGTTCGCCCGCCGCGTACGCTTCGGCGTGAATGTAGGATATCTCCTTCAGCTTCAGCGCGCCCTCCATCGCGATCGGGTAGTGAATGCCGCGGCCGAGGAAAAGCGCGTGGTGGCGAGTCGAGAATCTCTCCGCCCACATCTTGACCTGCGGCTCGATCTCGAGCACGCGCTGCAGCGCCGAAGGCAGATGCCGCAATTCGTGCAGCCACTGTGCTTCGCGCTCGGGGGTCAACCTGCCGCGCAGCTTGGCCAGAACGATGGTCAGCAGCACGAGTGCGGCAAGCTGCGTGGTGAACGCCTTGGTCGAGGCGACGCCGATTTCCGGGCCGGCGCGCGTGAGAAAACGCAAGTCCGAAGCGCGCACCAGAGCCGATTCTGGCACGTTGCAGATGGTCAGGCAGTGCCGGTGGCCGAGCGACTTGGCGTACTGGAGCGCCGCGAGCGTGTCGGCCGTCTCGCCCGATTGGGAAATCGTGATTACGAGGGCATTGGGATTGGGAACCGAATCGCGATAGCGGTATTCGCTCGCGATCTCCACGTTCGCGGGAATGCCCGCCACGCCCTCCAGCCAGTAGCGCGCGACCAATCCGGCGTGGAAGCTCGTTCCGCAGGCGAGGATCTGGATTGCGTCGATCTTCCGGAGCACGCGCTCGGCATCGGCGCCGAAGAGCTGTGCCGAAACCGATTGCGCGCTCGTGACCATTTCCAGAGTGTTCGCCACCGCCATGGGCTGCTCGAAAATCTCCTTCTGCATGTAGTGCCGATAAAGTCCCAACTCGACCGCGTCGGCGGTCAGCTTTGACACATGGACCGGGCGGCTGATTTCCTTGCCTTTCGGATCGGTAATGCGTACCCCGCCCAGCGTGATTTCCGCGCAGTCGCCGTCTTCGAGGTAAACGACCCGATGGGTTACTTGGATGAGGGCCGAAGTATCGGAGGCCGCGAAGTTCTCGCCCTCGCCGAGGCCGAGCAGGAGCGGAGCGCCGTGGCGGGCCACCACCAGACGGGAGGTGTCGGACTCCAGGATCACCGCGATGGCGTAAGCGCCGACCAGCTCGCCGACGCTCGTGCGGACGGCGTCGAACAGCGTCGCGCCGGCATTGAGGTGCGAATGCACCAGATGCGCGATGACTTCCGTATCCGTGTCCGAAGTGAACACGTATCCCCTGGAGCGCAGCTTGGCGCGCAGCTCGTCATGGTTCTCGATGATGCCGTTGTGCACGACCGAAACCCCGCCCGAGACGTGCGGATGGGCGTTGCGTTCCGAAGGGACGCCGTGGGTCGCCCAGCGCGTATGCGCGATGCCAAGGTCGCCCGCGAGTCCCTGTGCCCCGGCGAGTTTTTCGAGTTCCGCTACGCGTCCGGTAGCGCGCACCCGCCTGAGCGTCCTGCCGGATGTCCCGCCCGTCTTGCCCTCGAGTACTGCGACCCCGGCGGAGTCGTAACCGCGGTATTCCAGGCGCTTCAATCCTTCGATCAGGATCGGGACCACGTCCCGCCTGGCGATGGCACCGACTATTCCGCACATGTACGCCCGCTCCCTCTCATTTTTTCTTCACCGGCCGCTGCCACCCGGGGATCGACACCTGTTTCGCGCGCGACAGGGTCAGTTCCCCCGGGGGCGCATCCTTGGTGAGCGTGGTTCCCGCGCCAAGCGTCGCGCCCCGGCCAACCCGAACCGGCGCGACGAGTTGCGTATCCGACCCGATGAAGACATCGTCCTCGATGACCGTGCGATGCTTGTTCGCGCCGTCATAGTTGCAGACGATGGTGCCGGCTCCCAGGTTGACATTTCTGCCGATCTCGGTGTCGCCGATATAGGAGAGGTGGTTTGCCTTGGATCCGGCGCCGATGCTGCTCGCCTTCACTTCGACGAAATTGCCGAGGTGGACGTTTGCGTCGAGGCGCGTGCCTCCGGGACGAATGCGGGTATACGGACCGATGCGGCAGTCGGCGCCGATCTCGGCATCTTCCAGATGGCAGAAGGGCTCAATGCGCGTCCCGGGCGCGACCTTCACGTTTCTCAGCAGGCAGTTGGCGCCCACGACGGCCCGATCACCCAGTTCGACGCGCCCCTCGAACACGCAGTTCACGTCTATCTCGACGTCGCGGCCGCAAACCAGGCTGCCGCGCACGTCGCAGCGCGCCGGGTCGGCGAGGATCACGCCCTGATCCATGAGCACCTGCGCCACGTTGCGCTGATAGATGCGCTCCAGAGCCGCCAGCTGTCCGGGGCTGTTGACGCCCAGGGTCTCCCAGGGATCCTCGGCCCGCATGGCGGTCACCTTCACGCGCTCCCGGTTGGCCATCGCGATGACCTCGGTGAGGTAGAGTTCCTTCTGCGCGTTGCGGCTTCCGAGCTTCGCGAGCCATCCTTTGAGTTTCGCGGTCGGCGCAGCGAGGATGCCGGTGTTGACTTCCCGGATCGCACGCTCGCGCGCCGTGGCATCCCGCTCCTCGACGATGCGCACGACCCGGCCGCGGCTGCGAATCACCCGGCCGTAGCCCGCGGGATCGTCGAACGTCGCGGTCAGGATGACCAAGCCCTTGCCGGCGGATTCGATCAGGCATCCGAGAGTCTGCGGGCGTATCAGCGGGACGTCTCCGTAGAGCACCAGGGTGGTCGCGCGCGGGTCCAGATGCGGCACGGCCTGCATGACCGCGTGGCCGGTGCCGTATTGGGGTTCCTGCTTTACCCAGACGCAACCGATGTCCCCGAGCGCCTCGCGCACCCTCTCCCCGCCATGCCCGTAGACGATGCAGATCCGGCCCGGGGAAAGCTGTTTCGCCGTGTCGACCACGTGCGACAGCAGGGACCTGCCCGCGAGGCGATGCAGCACCTTCGGCGTGTCCGAAAGCATGCGCTTGCCCTGCCCCGCGGCGAGAATGACGATGTTCACGAAGAAGCAAATCGATCGAAGTCGCGTGATGCTAGCACGGCAAAATCACGGTGATTTGGCGGGCGCAAGGAAATACCGAACACATCACCGTTTCCCGGTTCGCGCGCAGCTATAGCGGCAACTCGGAAAATCCCATCAGGTACTCGTCCACGGCGCGGGCGCACTGCCGGCCTTCGCGGATCGCCCAGACGACGAGCGACTGCCCGCGGCGCATATCGCCTGCCGCGAAAACCTTTGGCACGGAGGTCGCGTAACTCCCCTTGCCATCCGTCGCTGCCTTGGCGTTGCCGCGCGCGTCCCGTTCCATGCCGAAGGCTGCGAGCACCGCCGGCACCGGTGAGACGAACCCCATTGCGAGGAGAACCAGGTCCGCGGGGAGCGTAGACTCCGAGCCGGCTACCTCGCCCATCCTGCCGTCTTTCCACTCCAGCCGGACGGTCCTGAGCGCTTTCACCTTTCCGTTCTCGCCGAGGAATCCCTTGGTGGCGATCGACCAGTCCCGCGTCACACCCTCTTCGTGCGAGGATGAGGTGCGCAGCCTGGTCGGCCAGTAGGGCCAGACCGGGTTGAGCTCCGGATCCGGCGGCATTGGCAGGAGTTCGAACTGAGTAACCGACTTGGCCCCATGGCGGTTGGAAATCCCAACGCAGTCCGATCCCGTATCGCCACCGCCGATCACGACGACATGCTTGCCGGTCGCCCAGAGCGGCTGTACGCCTTCGTCGCCCGCGACGCGCTTGTTCTGCAAGGGCAGGAACTCCATCGCGTAATGGACTCCGTCGAGTTCTCTTCCCGGGATGGGAAGATCGCGGGGCTGCTCGGCGCCGCCAAACAGCACCACAGCGTCAAATTCCGCCATGAGCTTCTCGGGCGCGATGGTTTCGGTAGCCCAGTCGGTGACGCCCTTGCCGGGACGAGTTGTTCCGACGAAAGTGCGAGCTCTGAACCTCACACCTTCGGCCCGCATCTGTTCGACGCGCCGGTCGATCAGGCTCTTCTCCATCTTGAAATCCGGAATACCGTAGCGGAGCAGCCCACCAATCCGGTCGTTCTTCTCGAACACGGTCACCACGTGGCCCGCACGCGCGAGCTGCTGGGCGCAGGCGAGCCCCGCCGGACCGGAGCCGATGACCGCGACCTTCTTGCCGGTACTACGAGCAGCAGGCTGAGGCTGCACCCATCCTGACTCCCAAGCCTTGTCGATGATCGCGTGCTCGATCGACTTGATTCCGACCGGATCGGAATTGATGCGCAGCACGCAGGCTTCCTCGCAGGGCGCCGGGCAGACGCGTCCGGTAAATTCTGGAAAATTGTTGGTCGAATGCAGCGTATCGATCGCTTTGCGCCAGTCCTGCTTCCAGACAAGATCGTTCCAGTCCGGGATGATGTTGTTGACGGGACAACCCGACATGCAGAACGGCGTGCCGCAATCCATGCAGCGGGCGCCCTGAAGCTTCGCTTCTTCGTCGCTGAGATGCACGACGAACTCGCGATAGTGCTTCTTGCGCAATTCCTTGTCTTCGGCCGCTTCCTGCAGGCGCTGGTATTCGAGGAATCCGGTGATCTTGCCCATGCTTTGATCGATCTCTGATAAACGAGGGCGCGGGGCCGCTCGCTGTTTCAGGCAGCCGCTTTTTTCCGTGCAGCAGCCAGCTCGCCGAGAGCGCGACGATACTCTTTCGGGAAAATCTTGACGAAGCGCGGCCGGTAATCGGTCCATTTCTCGAGGATCTCCCGGGCGCGGCGGCTGTTGGTGATCTTAGCGTGTCGTTCGATCATGCCCTTTAGAATGGCTTCGTCGGCCTGTCCTTGATGCCAGAGCTCCCGCGCGAGCTTGCCTTGCTGTTCCGATTCCGAGTACACGGGCTCGAGATCCACCATCGCTGCGTTGCAGCGCTTTACGAACTCGCCGTCGACATCGAGCACGTAAGCAATGCCACCCGACATTCCGGCGGCGAAGTTGCGCCCCGTGATGCCGAGGACCACTACGGTGCCGCCGGTCATGTATTCGCAACCGTGGTCGCCCACGCCTTCGACGACGGCAAGGGCCCCGGAATTTCGGACCGCGAAGCGCTCGCCGGCGACGCCGCGGAAATGCGCTTCGCCGGCAATCGCGCCGTACAGCACGACGTTGCCGGTGATGATGTTCTCGGTCGGCTCGCCGCGGAACTTGGGCGAGGGCGCAACGACGATGCGCCCGCCGGAGAGTCCCTTGCCGCAGTAGTCGTTGGTGTCGCCGACCACTTCCAGCGTCACGCCCCTGGCGAGAAACGCTCCGAAACTCTGGCCCGCTGAGCCGGCGAAACGCACTTGAATCGTGCCGTCGGGCAGGCCTTCGTGGCCATAGCGGCGCGCAATCTCGTGCGAGAGCATGGTACCGACCGTGCGATTGCCGTTGCGAATCGGCATATCGATGGACACTTTCTCGCCCCGGTTGAGCGCCGGCTGCGCAAGCTCGATCAGCCGGTTGTCGAGGGCTTTTTCCAGGCCGTGATCCTGGCGTTCGCTGTTGTGGCGCGCGACCTCGGCCGGCATGTCCGGCACCTGGAAAATCCTGGCGAAATCGAGCCCCTTCGCTTTCCAGTGCTTGATGCCTTTCTTCATGTCGAGGAGATCGGCGCGGCCGATAAGGTCGTTGAAACTCCTGATTCCGAGGCGCGCCATCAGTTCGCGCGCCTCTTCGGCAACAAGGAATAAGTAGTTCACGACGTATTCCGGCTTCCCGGAGAATTTCTTGCGGAGCACCGGATCCTGCGTCGCCACGCCCACCGGACAGGTGTTCAGGTGGCACTTGCGCATCATGATGCAGCCGCTCACCACGAGCGGCGCGGTGGCGAAGCCGAACTCGTCCGCACCGAGGATCGCACCGATCACCACGTCGCGCCCGGTCTTGATCTGTCCGTCCACCTGCACGGCGATACGGCCACGCAGGCGATTGAGCACCAGCGTCTGCTGGGTTTCCGCAAGACCCAGCTCCCAGGGCGTGCCCGCGTGCTTGATCGACGACCAAGGCGAGGCACCCGTGCCGCCGTCGTGCCCGGAGATGGTGACGTGATCGGACTTGGCCTTGGATACGCCCGCGGCGACGGTGCCGACGCCGACTTCGGAGACGAGCTTGACCGAGATGGACGCCGAGGGATTGGCGTTCTTCAAGTCGTGGATGAGCTGCGCCAGGTCTTCGATCGAGTAGATGTCGTGGTGCGGCGGCGGCGAGATCAGCTCCACACCGGGAGTCGAATAACGGATTTCGGCGATGTAGTCGGACACCTTGCGTCCAGGCAATTGGCCGCCCTCGCCCGGCTTCGCGCCCTGGGCCATCTTGATCTGGATCTGCTCGGCGCTCGCCAGGTATTCGGCGGTCACGCCGAACCTTCCGGAAGCGACCTGCTTGATCTTCGATTTCAGTACATCGCCTTCCTTGAGTTCGATGTCCTTTGCGACCCGGTTCGCCCCCAAGCGGGAGCGCAATGTCTCGCCCGCCTTCACCGGAGCGTAGCGGCGGCGGTCCTCGCCGCCTTCACCCGTGTTCGACTTTCCGCCGATGCGGTTCATGGCCACAGCAAGCGTGGTGTGCGCTTCGATCGAAATCGAGCCGTGCGACATCGCGCCGGTCGAGAAGCGCTTCACGATCTCGGCGGCAGGCTCGACCTCCTCGATCGGGACCGGCTTCACCTCGCCGAAGCGGAACTCGAACAGCCCGCGGAAGGTCATGTGGCGCTGCGACTGGTCGTTGATGATGGCGGCGTATTCCCTGTAGCTCTGGGCGGAGTTCTGCCGTGCGGAGTGCTGCAGCTTGGCGATCGCATCGGGCGTCCACATATGCTCCTCGCCGCGCACGCGCCAGGCGTACTCGCCGCCCGCGTCAAGCATTGTGTGCAGCACCGGATCGTTCTCGTCGAACGCCGCCTTGTGGATGCGGATCGCCTCTTCGGCCACCTGGAAGATGTCTATGCCTTCGATCGAGGAAGTCGTTCCCGTGAAGTACTTGCCGACCAGCGAATTTGCAAGACCGACTGCTTCGAAGATTTGTGCGCCGGTATAGGACATGTATGTGGAAATGCCCATTTTGGACATCACCTTCTTCAGGCCCTTGCCGATTGCCTTGACGTAGTTCTTGATGGCCTTCCTGCCGTCGATTTCCGGGCCGAACTGGCCGTTTGCAGCCAGATCGAGAAGCGACTCCAGCGCCAGATACGGATGCACTGCTTCGGCGCCGTAACCGCCGAGCAAAGCAAAATGATGGACTTCGCGTGCGGAGCCGGTCTCAACCACGAGACCGGCGCTGGTGCGCAAGCCCTTCCCGACCAGATGGTGGTGAATGGCCGAGAGTGCGAGCAGCGCCGGGATCGCCACCCGTTCACGGGCCACGAGGCGATCCGAGATCACGATGATCGAGTATCCAGCGCGCACGGCATCCTCGGCCTGAGCGCACAGCGACGCCAGTCGCGCTTCCACCGCTTCCTTACCCCAGGAAACGGGATAGGTGATGTCGAGTTCGGTCGAGCGGAACTTCCCGCCGGTGTAACGTTCGATGTGCCGGATCTTTTCCATTTCGAAGAAGTCGAGCACCGGTTGCGATACCTCGAGCCGCAACGGCGGATTCATCTCGTCGATGCCCAGCAGGTTGGGTTTCGGTCCGATGAAGGACACGAGCGAAGTGACCAGTTCCTCGCGGATCGGGTCGATCGGCGGGTTGGTCACCTGCGCGAAAAGCTGCTTGAAGTAGTGGTACAGCGTCTTGTTCTTGTCCGACAGGACTGCGAGCGGCGAGTCGTTGCCCATCGAACCGACGGGCTCTTCGCCGTTCATCGCCATCGGCGTCATGATGAACTTGATGTCTTCCTGCGTGTAGGCCAAAGCCTGCTGGCGGTCGAGCAGGCGCACCGCGCTCTTCAGGGGTGGCGTTTTCTCGGTTTCCACCTCGTCCAGCTTCACGCGGATGCGTTCGATCCATTCCGCGTAGGGCTTCGCCCCCGCGAGGAAGTCCTTGAGTTCCTTGTCGTCGATGATGCGCCCCTTCTCCAGGTCGACCAGGAACATCTTCCCCGGCTGCAGGCGCCATTTCTTGATGATCTTTTCTTCGGGCACCGGCAGGCAGCCGCACTCCGAGCCCATGATCACCAGGTCGTCGTCGGTAACGATGTAGCGCGAGGGCCGGAGACCGTTTCGGTCCAGGGTCGCGCCGATCTGGCGTCCGTCGGTGAATGCGATCGACGCCGGACCGTCCCAGGGCTCCATCATCGCGGCGTGATATTCGTAGAAAGCACGGCGCGCGGGGTCCATCAGCGTGTGGTTTTCCCACGCTTCCGGAATCATCATCATCATGGCATGGGCGACCGAATATCCGCCCATGACGAGCAGCTCGAGCGCGTTGTCGAACGACGCCGAATCGGACTGCCCGGCGTAGATGAGGGGCCAGATCTTGCCGAGATCGGCCCCCAGCACCGGACTCGAAATCGCTCCCTGGCGGGCGCGGATCCAGTTGACGTTGCCGCGCAGGGTGTTGATCTCGCCGTTGTGGCAGATCATGCGGAACGGGTGCGCCAGATCCCACGACGGGAAGGTATTCGTCGAGAAGCGCTGATGCACCAGAGCCAGGGCTGACTCGAAGGCAGGATCCTGGAGATCCTTGTAGTACTCACCGACCTGATGCGCCAGCAGCATCCCCTTGTAGCACACCGTGCGCGCCGACATGGAGGGAACGTAGAACTCCTTCCCGTGCGCGAGCTTTAGCGCCTGGATCCCGTGGCCGGCGACTTTTCTGATCGTGTAGAGCTTCCGCTCGAGCGCGTCGGGAACGGTGACCTTCTTGCCGCG
Organism: Gammaproteobacteria bacterium; assembly: GCA_041496705.1. Classification (GTDB taxonomy): domain Bacteria; phylum Pseudomonadota; class Gammaproteobacteria; order Burkholderiales; family SG8-39; genus VBDM01. The sequence continues at coordinate 15,347 of JBGQFD010000013.1, forward strand.
GCCGATGAATACCTGCCGGATCACCGGCTCTATGCGCTGCGCAGGCTCGGCGAGATCGCTGTTGTCGACAGGCACGTCCCGCCAGCCGAGCAGCACTTGCCCCTCGTCCTTGATGGCACGCTCGATTTCGTACTCGCAGGCCAGGCGCGAAGCCGGATCTCGCGGCAGAAACACCATGCCGACGCCGTACTGGCCTGCCGGCGGCAGCTTGATCCCCTGCCGGGCCATGGACTCGCGGAAGAATCTGTCGGGGATCTGGGTGAGAATGCCCGCGCCGTCCGAAAGCTTCGGATCCCAGCCGACGGCGCCGCGATGCGTGAGGTTGCGCAGAACGGTGAGCCCCTGATCGACGATCGAGTGAGACTTCTTGCCCTTGATGTGGGCCACGAAGCCAACGCCGCAAGCATCGTGTTCGTTCGCGGGGTCGTACAGGCCGGAAGCTTGGGGGTGGAAGCCGTGATTCATGCTGCGTGTTTCTTCTGTCGATTGCTTGGGAACGACGGTGTCAGGACTTGGTGACTTCAACGCCAGGCCTTTGACTATACCTGCGATTCCCAACTGCTTCAACTGCTTAGCAGCCAGATCGCCGGCCTCAGGCGGCGAGCCGCGCGAGCGTGCGCGCGAGCACCTCCGGAGCCACATCGTTTCGCCGCGCCGCTGCGCCCAGCCGTTCCAGGACCACGAACGGAACGCGGCCATCCCTCGCCTTCTTGTCCACGCTCATGAGAGCCTGCATGCGTGCAGGGCCGATCCCTTTCACTTCGGCCGGCAGGCCGGCGCGCTGCAGGAGGGTACGAATTCGAGCAACGTCGCTTTGCGGGAGACAACCGAGTTCGGCCGACAGGTCCGCTGCCAGGATCATGCCCACCGCAACGGCCTCGCCGTGGAGCCAGACGCCATACCCGAGCCCAGCTTCGATGGCGTGCCCGAAGGTATGACCGAAGTTGAGCAAAGCGCGCATTCCCTGCTCTCGCTCGTCCTTCTCGACGATTTCGGCCTTGATCGCGACAGAGCGCACGATCGCATGGTCGAGGGCATCTGGCTCGCAGGCGAGCAGGCGATCCAGATTCGACTCAAGCCAGGAGAAGAACGCCGCATCGCGAATCAGGCTGTGTTTGATCACTTCCGCCAGGCCGGCGCGCAACTCCCGCTTGGGCAATGTTTTCAACGTATCGGTATCGGCGAGCACCATGCGGGGCTGATGGAAGGCCCCGATCATGTTCTTTCCCAGTGGGTGGTTGATGGCGGTCTTCCCACCGACCGAAGAATCGACCTGCGCAAGAAGCGTCGTCGGGACCTGGATGTACGGCACGCCTCGCTGATAGGAGGCGGCGGCAAACCCGGCGAGATCACCGACCACCCCGCCCCCTAGTGCGATCAGCGTGGTGTCGCGGCCGCAGCGCTGCTCGAGCAAGACGTCGAAAATGGCATTCAGCGACCGCCAGTCCTTGTGTTCCTCGCCGTCTGGAATCACGATGCGGACCACTGCGACCCCAGCGGATGCAAGCGCCGTCGCCATGCGATCCATGTAGAGCGGCTGGACGGTGGTGTCGGTCACCAGCGCCACCTGGCGTCGGGGGAGCAGCGGGACGATCAGGTCAACACGGCCCAAAAGGCCTGGACCGACGTGCACGGAGTAGCGGCGCTCGCCGAGTGCTACGCTGAGAGTTTGCATGCTTCTTCGAACTTGGCGAGCGCCTGAGACAGCAGGATGCTGACGCTCTGTCGGCCGGTATCGATGACCAGATCGGCAATCTCGCGGTACAAGGCATCGCGCGTGGCGTACAGGCCTTCCAGACTGCGCATGGGATCCCCGTTCTGCAGAAGCGGCCGCGACTTGTCGCTTCGCGTGCGCTGCCACAGCGCCCGCGGATGCGCGTGCAGGTAAATGACGAATCCCCGGCTTTGCAGGTTGGCCCGGTTTCGCGGGTCGAGCACGGCACCGCCGCCGGTCGCAAGGATGATGTTGTCGAGCGCGGTTGTCCGATCGATCACTTCCGCCTCCCGCCTGCGGAATCCCGCTTCCCCTTCAACATCGAATATCACCGCGACCCGCACCCCGGTCCGTGATTCGATTTCCCGGTCGCTGTCGTAGAACGTCTTTCCCAAGCGGCTGGCAAGATGGCGACCGACGGTGGTCTTGCCGGCACCCATCATGCCCACGAGGAAGATATTTCGCGAGGTCCTCACCGGGCTATTGTAGCAATACGCCCCACGCGTCCCGAAAGCAAAAAGGGCCGGTGGTTGCCGGCCCTCGGAAGCAGAAGAGAGATTCCGTTGTCAGCGCTGTCCGAGTCGGTCCTCGACGATGCGCGGGGTGATGAACACAAGCAGCTCGGTCTTGTTGTCGATGCGAGTACTGTTGCGAAAAAACACCCCGATGAAAGGAATATCCCCGAAAAACGGCACCTTTGTGACTGTCGCGTTAGTAGTCTGAGTGTAGATGCCGCCGATCACCACCGTGCCGCCGTTCTCGACCAGCACTTGCGTCTGCACGTGCTTCGTGTCGATCGCGAGGCCGGCCGCGGTAACCTGGCCAACAGAGTCCTTGTTCACGTCCAGGGTCATGATGATGTTGCCGTCCGGTGTGATCTGGGGTTTGACTTTGAGCGCAAGGTTCGCCTTGCGGAACGACACCGAGGTCGCACCGCTGGAAGTCGCCTGCTGGTACGGCAGTTCCGTTCCCTGTTCGATGAGCGCCTCGACGTTGTTGGCGGTCATCACCCGCGGACTGGAGATGATCTTGCCTTTGCCGTCCGCCTCCAGCGCACTCAATTCCAGGTTCAGAAAGCGACTGAAGCTCTGGTTGAAGAGAATGATCGACAGCGCTCCCGGATTGAACCCCCCGATCCCACCGGCGGGCAGGTTGACCTGCTGGCCGTCTGGACTAAGGTTCGGGGTTCCCGCGACAAGCTGCGTCCCCGCCGCACTGAGGGTTTCCTGCGCCGTATTGTTCAGATTGGCGCCTACGGTGCCGCGGACCCGTCCGCCCCCGTCACCCCCGGGAATTTGCTGGTTGTAGCCGACTCGGACCCCGAGATTCTTGCTGAAAGTATCGTTCGCTTCGACAATCCGTGCCTCTATCAGTACCTGACGCACCGGGATATCGACCTGCGTGAGCAGCCTGCGGATATCGTCCAGCCGACCGGAAACATCCTGGACGAATACCTGGTTGGTGCGCAAATCAACCACGGCGCTGCCGCGCTTGGACAGGATTCGCTGCAGGGGGTTGGTTAGCAGCTTCTGGAAATCGTCGCCCTTTGCGTAGTTGAGCTGGAACGTCTCGGTGCGCAGGGGTTCGAGCTCCGTAATCTGCTGGTTTGACTCGAGCGCGAGCTTCTCCTTAGTGGCAAGTTCGTCGCGCGGCGCGATCCAGACTACATTCCCGTTCTTGCGCATGTCCAGGCCGCGTGTCTGCAGGATGATGTCGAGCGCCTGGTCCCAGGGAACGTCCTTCAGCCGAAGCGTGAGATTTCCGGCTACCGTATCGCTGGTAATGATGTTCAGATCGGTGAAGTCGGCGATGACGTTCAAAACGCTCCTCACTTCCACGTTCTGGAAGTTGAGTGAGAGCTTTTCTCCGGAGTAACCGCTTCGGGTACCCTGCACCAGCTTGTTCGGATCGTATTGAATCGGCTTGACCTCGAGCACGAACTGGGTGTCCGTCTGGTAGGCGTTGTGTTCCCACAACCCACGCGGCTCGATCACCATGCGTACGTTTTCGCCTTGCGGAAATACACTGAAGGTCTGTACTGGCGTGGCAAAATCCAGGACGTCAAAGCGCTTGCGTAGCGCTTCAGGGACGCTGGTTTTCAGGAAATCAACCACGACGGTCTGGCCCTGCTGGCGGATGTCGACGCCCGTGGACGTATCCGACAAGTCGACTACGACGCGGCCTTCGCCTCCCCGCCCACGCCGGAAGTTCACGTCCTTCAGCGAATGCTGCAGATCAGCCCGGCCTTCGGCAAAGCGCGAACCAATTCCCGTGGCTGCCCGGGGCCCCGCTCCTGCGGCGGCAAGCGTGATGATGAACCCCGAACCGTCGGTCTTGGTTTCGTAAGGCACCATGCGACGCAGATTGAGGACCAGGCGGGTACGATCACCGGCTTGTATGACATTCATGGACCGCAACACGCCTTCGCCGATGTCCTGACTGTTGCGCCCGAGACCGTTGCTCGTGGCGGGAAAGTCGAAGGCGATGCGCGCAGGATTCGCGATGGTAAAGGTTCCCGGCGCTGCGCTCAGCGGCTCCTTCAGCGCGACACGTACGAAGACTTGACCGCCCGACTGCGTAACATCAAACGAATCGATGCTGTTCTGGGCACGGGCGCTCGGGGCAAGGGCGAGCACCCCCAGGGCGCAGACCGCTGCCCGGAGAAATTTTCGCGAGAGGGCGTTGTTCATTTATCTACCTCCTCCAACTTCCTGGAGTTGCAAGGTGCTCTGGCGCTCGGTCCAGTCCCCGGCTGCGTCCTGAATTAACTCACGCACCTGGACCTGGCTGTCGGTAATCGTAGTGATCAAACCGAAATTCTGGCCAACGTAGTTTCCTACTTTCACCCGGAACAGGCCCGTGTCGGCCTTTACCAGCGCGAAATTCGCCTTCTTCTGCTGCAACACGCCGACCATTCTCAGGGATTCGAGAGGATAGGCCTCGAGCGGCTCTTTCGGCCGATTGAAATCCGGCTTGAGCCCGCCGCCGCCCGAGCCCGCGGACTTGGTCACCAGCTCGATCTTGGCCGTGCTGAACGGATCCTGTTGCTCGAGGGCCTTGTAGGGCACCGGCTCATAGGGCTTCACGATCGGCAGCGGATTGACCCTGCCGCGCATGTCCTTGGTCTTATCCTTGAGTTCCGCCTTGAGGTCGCTGAATTCCTCGCCCCCGCACGCTGTCAGCAGCAATCCCAACGCCATCGCAGCGGGCAGCGCCCTCATTTCTTCCCTGCTTTGGCGGACTTGCTGGCGCGATTCTGGGAGGCGATTTCCTCATCGTCCAGATAGCGGAACGTCTTAGCCGTCACGTCCATGACGAGCGCACCGTCCTTCCCGGCGCTGAGCGCGATGTCGTTCAGGGTCACGATGCGTGACAGCTGGCCGATGTCGCTCGCAAACTGACCCATGTCGTGATAGCCGCCTGTCAGCTTCAGCGTCACCGGCAACTCGGCGTAAAACTCGCGTTTGGTTTCGGCCGGCGCGGGTCTGAACAGATCGAATTGCAGGCCGCGGCCAAGTCCCGCCTGGTTGATGTCGACCAAAAGCGCATCCATCTGCGATCGGTTGGGCAGCTGTTTTAGCAGCGCCCCGAAAGAACTGTCGATTTCGCGCAACTGCTGGCGGTACAAGTCGAGATTGATCGCCTGCTGCTGCTTGGCCACGTACTCGTCTTTGAGCTTCGTTTCCTGCAAGCGCCCGGCCTCGAGCGTATCCATTTGTTCCTGCCAGTCGGCGATGTACCCCAGCGCAACGATGCCGACCAGCACGGCGACTAGCAGCATGGCCTTGGGCAGGGGAGGCCAGGCACCCGGATCGCGCGGGTTCAGGTTCTTGAACTGCTCGAGCAGCTGCTTCATCGGATTCTCAGCCCTTGGCCGCGGCGGCCTTGGGCGCCGCCTTGCCGGCTTTGCCGGAGTCCTCGCTCTGGAGTCGCTTCAGGCTCACATTCATGTTGAATTCGGATACGCGTTTGTTGCTCACCATGACGGCCTTGATTTCGACCAGGTCGGGGTTCTCGAGATAAGGCGAAGCCGCGAAGTTGCGCATCAGGGTCGAAACGCGGGCGTTGGACTGTGCGTATCCAGACAGATTGACCTTGAGTCCGATCTGTTTGATCGTCTTCAGGTAGATCCCGTCGGGCACCTGCTGGACCAGCTCCTGCAGCAAATAGACAGCCTGCGCCCGATCCGCTTGGAGGCGCTCGATGATCTGCTTGCGGGCCACCAGTGCGTCGATCTCGGTCTTCAGCTTCTTGATTTCCTCGATCTCTTTGTCGAGGCGAACGTTTTCCCGCTTGAGAAACGCGTTGCGGTCGTTCTGCACCGAGATATAGCCCGAGATCGTAAGATGCACCGCACCGACGATCAGCAGGCCGAGCACGGCCACCATGCCTCCGAGCACGGCCAGATGCTGGCGCTGGTCCTTGCGGCGGGCCGCCCGCCAGGGCAGCAGATTGATGCGGATCACGGATCGAATCTCCGCATCGCCAGTCCGCAGGCGACCATCAGCGACGGAGCGTCGGCAACCAGTTTTTTCAGAGGCACGCGCGGCGAAATCGCCATGTTCGCGAAAGGGTTCGCCACCATGGCATTGATCTGGGCACGACTCTGCACCATCTCGTCCAGCCCCGGAATAACAGCGGATCCTCCGGTCAGCAGCACGTGCTCGACAGAGGTGTACTGGGTCGAGGTAAAGAAAAACTGCATGGCGCGCTGCACTTCGAGGGCAGCGTTTTCCATGAAGGGTCGCAGCACCTCGGATTCGTAGTTCTCGGGGAGGCCGCCCGAGCGCTTGGCGGCTTCCGCTTCTTCCTGGCTCATGCCGTACTGGCGCATGATGTCTTGCGTTAGCTGGCTGCCGCCAAAGGCCTGCTCTCGGGTGTACACCGTCTGGTCGTTGCGCAGGACCGTGATGTTCATGACGTTCGCGCCAAGATCGACCAGCGCAACGTTCTGGTCTCTCCCGTGATCCGGGAACTGCTGCTGGATGAGCTCGAAGGATGCCAGAACCGCATAGGACTCGACATCCATGACGACCGCTTTGAGGCCTGAGGCCTCCGCCACGGCCATGCGGTCTTCCACCTTTTCCTTGCGAGAGGCTGCGATCAACACTTCCACCTCTTCGGGACCGGACGGCGAAGGTCCGATTACCTGAAAATCCAGGTTCACTTCCTCGAGCGCAAACGGTATGTACTGGTTGGCTTCGGTCTCGACCTGCATTTCCAGCTCTTCGTCGCGAAGACCCGCCTGCACAATGATCTTCTTGGTGATGACGGCGGCGCTGGGGAGCGCCAGGGCGACATTCTTCGTGCGCGTCGCCATCCGTTTCCAGCCGCGCTGTACCGCTTCGACAACCGCATCAAGATTGGTGATGTTGCCGTCGAGCACCGCATCCTTGGGCAGGGCTTCGATGGCGTAGCGTTCGACCCGGGGGTTTCCCCTGCCCGCGTCGGCGAGTTCGACCATCTTCACGGAGGACGAAGAAATGTCCATGCCGAACAATGGCGGAGACTTCGCCTTCAGAATATCCCAATTTAACTGCAACTCGGATTTCCCCTTCAGGTATGGCCGGTTACACGCGATTAGTATAATTTACCTTAAATGCTAGCAACAACTATACACCCTGTAAAGTAAATTTTTCACGCGATATATTAGGGGTTTATGGCGAACTTGGTTGCCTGGCCAGCCTAACTATAATGAGCGACTTTTTCCAGGACTTCCCTAAATGTGGCTGCGATGGATCGCCTTCCCGGTATTGGCGCTCGCCGGGCTGGGCGCGGTGGGTCTCGCGCTCACCGGATTCGCCATACTCCTTGCATACCCGAATCTTCCCTCCATCGAAGCGCTGACCGAATACCAGCCGAAAATCCCGCTGCGCGTCTACACCTCCGATGGGGTGCTCATCGGGGAATTCGGAGAGGAGCGCCGCTCAGTGGTCAGCATGGACGAAGTGCCGGCTTTGATGAAGCAGGCGATTCTCGCCGCCGAGGACGAGCGTTTCTACCAGCACACCGGAGTCGACTATCAGGGAGTGCTCCGGGCAGCCTACTCCAATCTGCTCACCGGAGGCAAGACGCAGGGGGCCTCGACGATCACCATGCAGGTCGCTAGGAATTTCTTCCTCTCGCGCGAAAAGACGCTCACCCGAAAGCTCTACGAAGCGCTCCTCGCATTCAAGATCGAAAACAGTCTCAGCAAGGATCAGATTCTGGAGATCTACATCAACCAGATCTACCTTGGACAGCGCGCCTACGGCTTCGGAACCGCCGCCAACATCTATTTCGGCAAGAACCTGGCCCAGCTCAATGTTGCCGAGATCGCCATGCTCGCAGGCCTCCCCAAGGCGCCCTCGTTGTTCAACCCGGTGATAAATCCCAGGCGCGCCAAGCAGCGGCAACTCTACGTCCTGCGGCGCATGCACGAGCTGGCCATCCTCAGCGACGAGGAATTCGAGCTAGCTCAGGCAGCGCCGGTCAGCGTCAAACGCGAATCCGCGACCGAATACGCCGTCCACGCCGAGTTCGTCGCCGAAATGGTGCGTCAGACGCTCTACGAACGGTATCCCGAGGACGTGTACTCGCGTGGCTTCCGCGTGTACACGACACTCGCGCGTGCAGACCAGGAGGCGGCATATGCGGCACTGCGTCAGGGATTGCTCGAATACGACCGGCGACACGGTTACCGCGGACCAGAAGGCTTCGTCGAACTGAAGGATGCCAAGGAGGAGGACTACGAAGAGGCGCTGCAGGACTACCCAGACAGTGACGATCTCATCGCAGCACTAGTCCTGGAGGTTGCGCCGAAACGCGTGAACGCCTATAGACGTGGAGGAGAAACCGTCACGCTTTCGGGGGAAGGCCTCAAGCTTGCCGAGCGCATGCTCGATTCCCGTACGCCGCAGAACCGGCGAGTTCGTCGAGGAGCCGTTATCCGGATCCAACTGCATGAAAGCGGCAACTGGCAGATCACCCAGATCCCGGAGACCGAGGGCGCCTTCATCTCCCTCAACCCGCAGGACGGCGCGGTGCGCTCACTGGTGGGAGGTTTCGACTTCAACAGAAACCAGTACAACCACGTGACCCAGGCCTGGCGGCAGCCCGGGTCGGGTTTTAAGCCGTTCATCTACTCGTCGGCCCTCGAGAAAGGCTTTACTCCGGCAACGGTGATCAATGACGCGCCCGTCGTGGTGGACGCCGCCCTCACCGGTGGGCAGGTCTGGGAACCGAAGAACTACGACGGCCGTTACGAGGGTCCGATGAGCATGCGCACTGCCCTTGTCAAGTCCAAGAACATGGTTTCGATACGGATCCTGCAGGCGATAGGGCCCCAGTACGCACAGGATTACATCGCGCGCTTCGGGTTTGACGCGGATCGGCACCCGCCTTACCTGACCATGGCGCTAGGCGCAGGGTCGGCCACACCGCTTCAGATGGCTCGCGCCTTCTCCGTTTTCGCAACCGGAGGCTACCGGACCGAACCCTATGTGATCCAGAAGATAGTCGACGATCGCGGCAACGTGCTCGCGCAAGCTCAACCGACCCTAGCCGGTGACGAATCCTTACGGGTCATCGACGCCCGCAATGCCTTTATCATGGATAGCATGATGCATGACGTGGTGCGCTATGGAACCGCCGCGCGCGCCATGGCCCTACAGCGTCTGGACCTGGCGGGCAAGACCGGCACGACCAACGACTACATCGACGCCTGGTTCAGCGGGTATCACCCGACCCTCGTCGGCATCGCCTGGGTAGGTTTCGATCAGCCGAAGAAACTCGGCCCCGGGGAGACCGGTTCGGTGACAGCGCTGCCGATCTGGACGAGCTACATGGCGAAGGCGCTCAAAGGCGTTCCGGAAATGGGTCAACACATGCCTGAGGGCGTCGTGGCCGCGAGGGTCAACGAAAACGGCCTCCAGTCTCCCGACGGCAGGCCGGAATTCTTTTTTCGCGAGAACGTACCGCCGGCACAAGGCCCGGGAGAATCGACCATACGCACGCCGGACGAAGTCAAGAACCAGCTCTTCTAGGATCGGTCGGTCGGCGGGAAGAACGAGCCAAGCATCTCAGCTACGCCGCAGCACGACTGGCGTACCCGACTGGTGGCTGACCAGCTTCGAAAGCGCCGCGAACAGCTCGCTCCCGTCGCGGGTGTTCACCCAGTCCGCACCGCTCCAGCGAAAATGGTAACCGCCCGACTTGGACGCGACCCAGATTTCCTGGGCCGCCGAATGCCGGTTGACGATGATGCGGCTTCCGTCGGCGAACTCAAGCTCGAGCACCCCGGAACCCTTGGGCTCGCAATCACAGTCTACCGAGCTTTCCTCGAGCGCCCCGCTGAGCTGCTCGAGCGCGGCGTCGGTCAGCTTCTCGAACTCGGTCGCTGTCATCACCGTGTTAGACTATTTTGCTTTCGAACTCCGCCCGACCATGCGCTGCGCCGCCGGCCTCTTTATCGTGCTCCTCGCTGTTTCGGCGTGCGGCACCAAGGGCGCGTTGTACCTTCCTCCGACGGAGCAGAAACCGCAGCAGGATAACAAAGCCGCGCCGCGACAGTGAATTTTTTTTCGTATCAGGGTGGCGCGCTTTGCGCGGAAGAAGTGCCTCTTGTCTCGATAGCAGAGCGGTTCGGCACGCCCTGTTACGTCTATTCGCGTGCGGCCCTCGAAGGGGCGTACCGGGAATTTGAGCGCGCCTGCACCGGACACGACACTCTCATCTGTTACGCCGTCAAGGCCAATTCGAATCTCGCGATTCTCAACCTGTTCGCCCGGCTTGGTTCGGGCTTCGACATCGTGTCCGGAGGTGAACTGGCGCGCGCTCTGGCCGCTGGTGGAGACGCAGGGAAAACCGTGTTCTCGGGAGTCGGCAAGAGCGAGGCTGAGATGCGTGCGGCACTGGAAGCCGGCATTCTCTGCTTCAACGTCGAGTCCGAATCGGAACTCGAGCGGCTTGCTCGACTCGCCTCGGTGATGGGCAGGACCGCCCCGGTATCGCTCAGGGTGAATCCGGATGTCGATCCTCGCACCCACCCGTATATCGCCACGGGGCTGCGCGAGAGCAAGTTCGGCGTTCCGTTCGAAGAAGCGCGCCAGTTGTATCAGCGGGCCGCCTCGCTGCCTTCATTGCAAGTTACCGGCATCGATTTTCATATCGGGTCGCAGATCACTGAGGTCGGACCCTTCGTCGCCGCGATTGACGCTGCCCTGGAATTCGTTGACTGGCTGGGCACGATCGGGATACCGCTTCGGCATATCGACGTGGGCGGCGGCCTTGGAATTCGCCAGGGTAAGGAGCGGCCCCCCTCGATAGAGGACTACCTGGGAAGCCTGTTCGACCGCCTCGCTCCGCGCAAGTTGCGCGTCCTCCTTGAGCCTGGGCGCGCTCTGGTGGGTAACGCCGGTCTGCTGCTCACCCGAATCGAGTATCTGAAGCATGGGGCTGCCAAGAACTTCGCCGTCGTCGATGCCGCCATGAACGACTTGCTGCGCCCTGCGCTCTACGACGCGTGGCACGAGGTTCTTCCCGTAACACCGAGTGAGCGAGCACCGACGCTCTACGACGTGGTAGGTCCGGTCTGCGAATCGGCCGACTTCCTTGCCAGGACCCGGCCGCTCGCGATTGCCCAAGGAGACCTGCTTGCGGTCATGTCGGCGGGCGCATATGGCATGAGCATGAGTTCGAACTACAATTCCCGCCCCCGTCCGGCGGAGGTCATGGTCGATGTGGACGCGATACACCTGATTCGAGACCGGGAATCCACTGCTGGCCTCTTTGCGTCCGAGCGTCTTTTGCCGTAAATTTGCCTTTTGCTAGGCTGGTGCCGGGAGGCTAGGAGGATCCCCCGTTGCCTTGGTGTGTTCGGTCGCCCTGTTTTCCTCCCCTTTGAATATGGAATAGGCTGTCCACTGCCGTCGTTAGCACTCTCATGGATTCTCTCCAGCCTGTACGTGTCCTCGCATCCAAGCGCCTCTTCTGGTTTGGTGGTCTCGGGCTCCTCGTCGCTGCCGTCGTGCTGTTCGCTTATTTCGGGACCGAGATTCGCGCCAATGAACGCAAGACCCCGAAGGGACCTGCGTCGGTACCCGTGACGATTGCTCAGGTGGCGCAGCAAGTCGTTCCGTTCCGCTTGCAGGCCATCGGCAATGTCGAGGCCTATGCCACCGTGTCGGTCAAGGCGCGCGTGGATGGACAGATCGCCACCGTCAATTTCCGGGAAGGACAGCCGGTACGAAAGGGTGACGTTCTCTTCCGCATCGACCCACGGCCCTACGAAGCCGCGCTCCGCCAGGCCGAGGCGAATGCTCTGCGCGACGCGGCGGCGCGCGACCAAGCACGCTCCCAGGCGACGCGCTACCAGGAGCTGCTCGAGAAGAACTTCGTATCCAAGGAAGCGTACGCGCAGATCCGCACGAATGCGGAAACCGCCCAGGCCACGGCGAAAGGGAGCGAGGCGGCTCTCGAGAACGCACGGCTGAACCTCGATTACTGCACCATCGCTTCCCCGCTCGACGGCTATGTCGGTAAGGTTCTGCTACAGGCGGGCAATCTTGCCAGGGCGAACGACGTCAACGCGCTGGTCGTGATCAATCAGGTCAGGCCGATCTATGTGAATTTCGCGATACCGGAGCAGAACCTGCCTGAGGTGCGCAAGTACATGGCCGGCGCACCCTTGACCGTCGAGGTGATCCAGCCGGATGCCGCCGCGCCCCGTATTCCCGGTCGGCTCATCTTCATCGACAACGCCGTCGATCCCAGTACCGGGACCATCCGTTTGCGCGCTCGGTTCGACAACAGCGAAGCCGCGCTGTGGCCGGGGCAGTTCGTCAACGTCAGCCTGCGCCTGTTCGAGCAAGTCGACGCGATCGTCATCCCGTCGCAGGCGGTGCAGACCGGGCCGGAGGGCCAGTACGTGTACGTGGTCGGCCAAGACATGGTGGTCGATGTGCGCAAGATCACGGTGCAACGCACCGAGGGCGAGAGCGCGATCGTCGCGGGCGGCTTGGCCAAGGGTGAGCGGGTCGTGACCCGCGGTCAGCTGCGCCTCGGGCCGAAGATGCGCGTGCAGATCGCCAAGCCGGCCGCCGAAATCTCATGAATTTTTGCGAGTTGTTCGTCCGACGCCCCGTAATGACGGTGCTCGTGATGGCCGGAATTCTCATTTTTGGGCTCGCGGGCTACCGCTTGCTGCCGGTCTCGACACTGCCCAACGTCGATTTCCCCACCATCCAGGTCACGGCAGAGCTTCCGGGCGCAAGTCCCGAGACGATGGCGTCCGCCGTGGCGACCGTGCTCGAGCGGCAGTTCTCGACCATCGCCGGGATCGACGAAATGAGCTCGGTAAGCGGCCAAGGCGTCACGCGCATCACCATCCAGTTCGCGCTCGACCGCGACATCGACGCGGCAGCGCAGGACGTGAACTCGGCCATCGCCTCGGCGGCACGGCAACTGCCTGCAACGATGCCGGCCCCGCCGTCGTTCCGCAAGGTGAACCCGGCCGATTTTCCCGTTTACTACCTCGCGCTCACTTCGCAGACCTTACCGTTATCGACCGTGAACGAATACGCCGAAACTTACCTCGCACAGCGCATATCGACCATTACCGGCGTCGCTCAGGTGCAGGTGTTCGGACAGCAGAAATACGCGGTGCGCGTGCAACTCGATCCCAACGCCCTCGCCGCCCGCGGCGTGGGCATCAACGAGGTCGAACAGGCGGTATCCCAGGCGAACGTCAATCTTCCCACCGGGACACTTTACGGCAGAGACCGGATGTTCGCAGTGCAGGCGACCGGCCAGCTACAGGACGCCGCCGCGTTTCGCCCCGTCATCGTCACCTATCGCAACGGTTCACCCATCCGCCTGCGCGAGCTCGGCACGATCGTCGATAGCGTGCAGAACGACAAGGTCGGAGCCTGGTTCAAGGGAAAGCGCGGCATTGTGCTCGCCATCCAGCGTCAGCCAGGCACCAACACCATCGAGGTCGTAGACCAGGTCAAGAAGCTCCTGCCCACCTTCCGCGCCGAAGTACCGCCTGCGATTGACATCGAGACGCTGTACGACCGATCGGTGACTATCCGCGCCTCGGTAGGCGAAGTGCAGTTCACGTTGTACCTTGCGCTGATGCTCGTGGTGCTCGTCATTTTCATTTTCCTGCGCAACATTCCGGCCACGGTCATCCCGGCCCTCGCGCTGCCGATGTCGATCATCGGCACGTTCGCCGTGATGTACTTGTTTGGCTACAGCCTCGACAACATCTCGCTCATGGCGCTGACGCTGTGCGTGGGCTTTGTGGTGGACGACGCTATCGTAATGCTGGAGAACATCACCCGCCACATCGAACAGGGCAAGAGCGTGATGCAGGCGACCCTCGACGGTTCGAAGGAAATCGTCTTCACCATCATCTCCATGACGATATCGCTCGCGGCCGTATTCATTCCGGTGCTTTTCATGGGCGGTATTCTCGGCAGGCTGCTCCACGAGTTCGCGGTCACGATCATGGCGGCGGTACTGATTTCCGGGTTCGTGTCGCTGACGCTCACGCCAATGATGTGCAGCCGAATTCTGAAACCACATCGCGAAAATCAAAAACATGGCCGGCTCTATATGACCTTCGAGCGCGGCTTCGACGCCTGGAAAGGCGCGTACGATGTAAGTCTGCGCTGGACGCTCGCACGCCGGCGCTCCGTCATGGTCGTTTTCCTGACCATATGCGTGGTGACGGGCGTGCTGTTCGCGGGCGCGCCGAAGGGCTTTCTGCCAAGCGAGGATTCCGGGCAACTCTTCTGCTTTGTCGAAGGACCGCAGGATACTTCGTTCCAGGCAATGATGGACCTGCAGAGCCAAGTTGCCGAGATCATCCGCCAGGACCCGAACGTGGAGGCGGCGATGTCCTTCGTCGGCGCGACCGGATTCTCGCCATCTCTGAACGTCGGACGCATCACGATCACACTGAAGCCGTTCAAGCAGCGCAAGCCCGCCGATTTGGTCGTCAGGGAGCTGCGACCGAAGCTCGCCAACGTGCTCGGCGCCAAGGTTTTCCTCCAGAACGTTCCCGCGATTCGCATCGGCGGTCAGCTCACCAAGAGTCCGTACCAGTACGTGATGCGCAGTGCGAACATCGATGAACTGTACCAATGGGCGCCGGTGATCGAACAGAAGCTGCGCGGGCTTTCCGGACTGGTCGACGTTACGAGCGACTTGCAGATCACTCGACCGGAGGTGACGGTCGAGATCGAGCGCGAAAAAGCCTCCGCTCTCGGCGTCTCGGCGCAATCGATCGAGCTAGCGCTTAACAACGCCTATGGCTCGCGCCAGATTTCGACCATTTACACGGCGACCAACCAGTACTTTGTGATCCTCGAACTCGCACAGCGCTACCAAACCGACCCCTCCGTAATCCCGATGCTTTACGTGCGTTCCTCCACTGGAGCGCTCGTTCCGCTGAACGCGGTAGCGAAATTCAGCTACGGGGTTGGGCCGCTGCAGGTCACGCACCTCGGACAGCTCACCTCGGTCACCTTCTCGTTCGATTTGCGCCCGGGTATCGCGTTGTCCGAGGCAATCGTGCAGGTAAACGGCGCGATGCGCGACCTGCAGGTGCCCGCGTCACTGACGGCAACTTTCTCAGGTACCGCCCAAGCCTTCCAGAGCTCCCTCCAAGGCATGGGCATTCTGCTCGTGCTTTCGATTTTCGTGATCTACCTCGTGCTGGGGATCCTCTACGAGAGCTTCATCCATCCGCTCACCATCCTGTCGGGCCTGCCGACCGCGGGCCTGGGTGCGCTCCTTACGCTGATGGCGTTCGGCATCGAACTCAACATGTATGCCTTCGTCGGCATCATCATGCTGGTCGGCATCGTGAAGAAAAACGCGATCATGATGATCGATTTCGCGATCGAAGCGCAGCGCAAGGACAACAAGTCACCCGAGGAAGCTATCTACCAGGCGGGCTTAGTGCGTTTCAGGCCGATCATGATGACGACCATGTCTGCCTTGATGGGAAGCCTCCCGATCGCAATCGGCTTCGGAGCAGGCGGCGGCGCGCGAATGCCGCTTGGCTTGGCGGTCGTGGGCGGACTGCTGCTCTCGCAGTTCCTGACCCTCTACATCACGCCCGTCATCTATCTATACTTCGAGCAGTTCCAGCGATGGCTTGCGCAACGGCGCACCGCGCAGCCCCTGGCCAGGCTGGGAGCGGCCAAGTAGGACCGTATTACGGGTTCAGTTGCTTGTAGACGACGTCTGCGACCCTGAGCAGCTGGTCGCGCTTTACTTCACCCGAAAGCGCATAGCCGAAGTTGCGATCTACCCAGTAGAACACGGATACGCGATCCTCCTGGCTGAAGCGGAACGCAGTGTCAGGGAGTTCTCCCCGCTGCTTGGAAACGTACAGGGTCAGCCGCTGCCCGCGTGCGTCCTGATACATGAAATGCGCGACCGGGCCCTGCGTGCCCGAGAGCAACCGACCACCGACCAGCTCGTAGCCCAAGGGCGCAAGTTTCGGTGCCTTCAAGGGCGCACCGAGCCGCCTCGACAACCAGCGCACCAGATGCTCCTCCTCGTCGGCCGTAACCTCGACCGGGTGGCGGATCTCCGGAGAGTAGACCGCGTGCGCCGTTGCCGCCTGGCGTGCGAGCGACAAGGGCACCATCTGCGGCGCGACGACCCCCCCCCTGGCGATCCAGCCCAAGCCCAGTCCGCAAGCAAAGAAACCTGCCGCCACTGCCCAGCGTCTCCACGCGCGCGCCCGCATCGCAAGCAGCGCTGGCGGCACCGGCTCGTCGAGCACCGGGTTGTAGGACAGGCGCAGCGCGGCGTTTTGCTCCGCGTACGCGCGCACACGCTCCCCGTCTTCCGGGTGCGAAGCCAGCCACGCCTCGAATTCGGCGCGAACCGCCCCGCTCAACTCACCGTCGACGTAGGCGTGCAGTTGACCCTCTGTGATCGAAGTCATTTGACGACTTTGAGCGGCATGAGCGTCTGGCCCCCCAGCAGCTGGCGCATGCGCTCGCGCGCCCGGGACAAGCGCGACATCACCGTTCCAATCGGGATATCCAGGGCACCGCTCACCTCTTCGTAGGAAAACTGCTCCACGGCAACCAGCAGCACCACTTCGCGCTGCTCGACCGGGAGGGCACGCAGCGCTCGATCCACATCGCGAAGCTCGAGCTGTTCGCTCTGCGTCGCTCGTACTGCCACCTGGGGCACCTCCTCCATCACCTGCTCCACTTCGTAGCGACGTCGGCGCGCCTCGTTTACGAATACGTTATGCATGATGGTAAATAGCCACGCACGCAGGTCGCTGCCAGGGCGCCAAAGGTAGAACTTGTTCCAGGCGCGCTCCAAGGTGTCCTGCACCAGGTCGTCGGCAAGGTAGCGATCGCCGACGAGCGCTCGCGCGTAGCGCCTCAGACGAGGGATATGCTCGATGATTAGACGGCGATCCATCTGCCGCGCATTTTACGCGGACGGCGCCTCTATGGCTTGACCGCATGCCACACCTTGTTGAGCCCGTCGCCCGTCGCATCGCCGGGCTTGCGATCCTTTGTCCAGGCGTAGAGGGGCCTGCCTTTGTAGGTCCATTGTTTCCCGCCATTCTCGCGAGTGATGATCGCGTAGTCGCCAGACGGTCGCGCGTCTTCGGCAGCCGCGAGCGGGGGCCAATTTGCAGCGCATTCCTTCACGCAGACGCTCTTTCCCGGCCCGGCCGCGCGGTCCCGATCGAACACATACAGCGTCATCCCCTGCGAATTGACCAGCAAACCGCCCTCGACTTTCACGGGGAGCTCGCCCACCATATCTGAAACAGACACGCATCCCGACGCCATCAGGAGAACGAATTGCACCAGACCAAGGCTGATCGCTTCTCTGTTCAGAGATCGAAGCGAAGCCAGGACGCGATCCCCCTTCCATACAAACGCACGAGTCCGCATCTTTATTCCTTGCATCGAGAGGACGAACCACCCACAGATAGCGCAAAGCGGCGTAAACACGCTTCCGGCGCTGCTTATTCCCGTGCCACGCAGAAACGGCGTGACGAGGCGAAAAAACAGGGCGGCCGTGGCCGCCCTGTCTTCGCCCTTACCCGATTCAGCGAAGCCCGCCGATATAATCGGCAACCGCACGTATTTCCGCATCGGACATCTTTGCGGCGATGCTCTGCATAGCACCGCCGGCGTCGTTCCTGCGCTCGCCCGTGCGGAAGGCCCTCAGTTGAGCCTCCGTATACTCGGGATGCTGACCTGCGAGACGCGGGTACTGGGCAGGCAGCCCAGTCCCTGTAGCGCCATGGCACGCCGCGCACGCCGGCAAGCCCTTCGGCGCGTCTCCGCCGCGCCAGATCTTGCGGCCCAGCTCCAGCGTGGCCTTGCTCTTTGACACCCCGCTCTTGGCCTGCTGGCCCGCGTAGTAGGCGGCGACGTTTCGCACGTCCTCAGGCGAGAGATTCGCGACCATTCCGGCCATCACCGGGTTTTCCCGCTCCGCCTTCTTCCCGGCGGCGGCCCTGAAATTGGCGATCTGCTTCTGAAGGTATTCGGCGACCTGTCCCGCCAGTTTGGGGTTGTTGCCGATCGCGCTATTGCCGTCGGCACCATGGCAGGCGGCGCAAACCTGATTGGCGATGCTCTGGCCCTTGGCAGGGTCCGCTTTCGCGGCGGGCTCGGCTGCCGACGCGAGGTGGGCGTGGCTGGCGCAGAGCGCAAGCATCGCCAAGGTTCGTCTCATCCATCCCCCTATGCAGAAAGTGTGATCTTAAAAAGCTGATATTCTAGCAAATCTCGTTTTCCACGAACCCATGTCGCTGTTCCGCAACGCTGCGTTTGTGAAGAGCGCGGCGACGCTGGGCGATCTGCCGGAAAGCGCCGGGGAAATTGCGTTTGCCGGACGCTCCAACGCAGGCAAGTCCAGCGCCATCAACGCCCTCATAGGCAGGCGCCTCGCTTTCGTAAGCAAGACGCCCGGGCGTACTCAGCTCATCAACTTCTTTGCACTCGGGAACGCGCAGTTTCTCGTGGATCTCCCCGGTTACGGCTATTCAAGGGTGCCCGCAGCCACCCGGGCCGGATGGGAAGACTTCCTCGGCGGGTATCTGCTGACGCGGGCTCCGCTGCGCGGTGCCGCCGTCGTCATGGACATAAGACATCCTCTCACCGAACTCGACCGACACATGCTCGGGTGGTTCGGCCCGACGGGGAAACCCGTGCACGTACTGCTCACCAAATCCGACAAGCTCTCACGCTCAGAGGCACGAACGGTCCTGGCGCGCGTGCAGGCGGAGCTCGCTTTGCTCGGGGCAAATTTCTCGGCGCAACTTTTTTCCAGCCTGGGAAAATCCGGGCTCGACGACGCTGAAACGGTGTTTCGCGGTTGGCTGGGCGAGATGCAGGGCGGCGCAACGACAGGAGACCAGGATGCCGCCAGACCGGCCCTTGACCATTCGGAGGTGGAAAAAACAAAACCCCGGGCCAAAAGGGGAAACGGCCCGGGGCAAAACGCCTTAGAGTTTCAAGGCACCCGCTCAGGGAGGAGAAGCGGGAGACGGCCAAAGCCGCCTGAACCATAAGAGTGACGCGCGCTCAAAAGGTTCCCGATCCGGCCAACCGTAAAATAAGCGATTGATCCGACTTGTAAAAGGAATACCCATGCAGATCTACGGCGGCTTCCCTTCAGTACGCATGCGGCGCATGCGACGCGATGACTTTTCGCGCAGGCTGATGCGCGAGAACGTGCTCACGAGCGACGATCTGATCTATCCGGTATTTGTCATCGAGGGAAAGCGACGCGCACAAGCGGTGCCGTCCATGCCCGGGGTGTCGCGTCTCACCCTCGACAAGCTCCTCCCGGTCGCCGAGCGCTGCCTCAGGCTGGGCGTGCCCGCGATGGCGCTGTTTCCGGTGGTCGATCCATCGTTGAAGACACCGGACGGCAGGGAAGCGGCAAATCCAGAGGGACTGATTCCGCGCGTCGTCGAGTCGCTGAAGAAAAATTTTCCCGAGCTCGGCATCATGACCGACGTAGCGCTGGATCCTTATACGACCCACGGCCAGGACGGGGTCGTGGATGCGCGCGGCTACATACTCAACGACGAAACCATCGAGATACTCGAGGAGCAGGCGCTGGTTCAGGCGGCCGCCGGCGTCGACATCGTCGCGCCGTCCGACATGATGGACGGCCGAATCGGCCGAATTCGCGCAGCGCTGGAGGATAAGCAGTTCGTCTACACGCGCATCATGGCTTATTCGGCGAAGTACGCTTCCGGCTTCTATGGCCCTTTTCGCGACGCGGTGGGCTCGGCGGCAAACCTCGGCAAGAGCAACAAGTTCACCTATCAGATGGACCCCGCCAACACCGACGAAGCGCTCTGGGAAGTCGGACTCGACCTGCAGGAAGGCGCCGACATGGTGATGGTGAAACCGGGAATGCCCTACCTGGATATCCTGCGGCGCGTGAAGGAGGAGTTCAAGGCGCCGACCTACGTATACCAGGTGAGCGGCGAGTACGCGATGCTGAAGGCGGCCTTCAAGAACGGCTGGCTCGCCGAAAAGCAGTGCGTCATGGAGGTCCTTACCGGATTCAAGCGCGCCGGCGCGGACGGCGTGCTCACTTACTTCGCTCTCGACGCGGCCGCCTGGCTCAAGCAAACGCGCTGACCGCCCGCAGGGGTCAAAGCCTCGCCAGATCGAGAGACCGCGTGAATTTGTCTGGCGACTGGTAGCCGATCACTCGCAGGCCGTCGATCTCCCGGCCCCCCGCATCGAAGAATACGATCCCTGGCGGTCCGAACAGCCGGAAGCGGCGCAGCAGTTGCTTGTCGTCGGCATTGTTCGCGGTGACGTCGGCGCGCAGCAGCATCACCCCGGCAAGGCGCGACTGCACCTGAGGATCGCTGAAAGTGAAGCGCTCCATTTCCTTGCACGACACGCACCAGTCGGCGTAGAAATCGAGCAGCGCCGGGCCGCCACCGCGCAGGCGGACCTCCAGTTCGGCGAGTGATTTCACCGGCTCGAAGTGCGGCTGCCGCGTGCCGGCGGAATCGCCAACCAGCCCGACCAGGGGTCGCAGCGGATCCCTCGCTCCCGAGAGCGCGCCCAGGCCCTCGGCAATGCCAAGGAGCAGAACGAAAATCCCCGCAGCTTTCCACATCCGCGTCCAGCCCGATGCCTCGTTCGGCAGCGGGTCGAGGGCGCGCAGGAATACGCCCGAACCGACGAGGAGCGCCGACCACGACAGCATCTGCACGGCCACCGGGATCACCGGAGTCAGTATCCAGATGGCGACCCCGAGCAACAGCACCCCAAAAAATTGCCTGACTGCTCGCATCCAGTGGCCGGCCTTTGGAAGCAGCAAGCCTTCGGAGACACCGACGAGGAGGAGCGGAACACCCATGCCCACGGCCATGGAAAACAGCGCGGTGCCCCCGAGAACGGCGTCGCGGGTCTGGCTGATGTAGAGGAGCGCGCCGGCGAGAGGCGCTGCAACGCACGGAGAAACAATCGCTGCCGACAGCATGCCCATCAGCAGCACCGCACCCCAGTGCCCGCCCGAGAGGCGGTTGCTCGCTTCCGTCAGCTTCGCGTGCCAGCCCGTGGGTAGCTGCAGCTCGTAAAAACCGAACATGGACAGTGCGAGCAGCACGAATACCGACGCGAACGCCCCCAGCACCCAAACGTTCTGCAGCGCGGCCGACAGCAGGTTCCCCGAAAAGGCTGCAGCGACACCGATCGCGGTATACGTCACGGACATGCCGAGGACGTAGGCGAGCGACACCAGCAGCGCACGCCGGCGAGTCACTTTGCGCCCTTCGCCAACGATGATTCCCGAAAGAATTGGAATCATCGGCAGCACGCATGGGGTGAATGTGAGCAGCAGCCCCGCGCCGAAAAACACGACCACGACCAGCCACAGTTTTCCGGACTCGAGCACACCGGCATAGCGAACGTCCTCGCCGGTCGCGACCGGCACAGCGCTTTCCGGCGTGGAAGCCAAGCGATCGGCCTTACCGAAAATAGAGACAGGCGCGCCGCCCGCGGAAGCGAGCCTGAGCTCGGCGCTCTGCTCCTGCGGGACGTAGCACACCCCTATGTCGGCGCAGCCCTGCGAGGTGACCACGAGCTTCAACCGTTCGGAGCCTGCGGCGTCCAGCGGCAGCTGGATGCGCACCTCCTTGCGGTACGTCTCCTGCCTGCCGAAGAACTTGTCCTCGTGCACTTCGCCCCGCGGAAACTGCGGCGCTCCGATGATGACCGTGGCAGGCTCTGCGGCAAATCGAAAGCGGTCCCGGTACAGGTAGTATCCATCGGCAATCGCGTAGCGAACTTCGAGCGTTGCGGCGTCGAGGACTCGGGCAGTGAAGCGGAACGCCTTGTCGGGTTCCAGCAGCTCGGGCTCGCTCGCTGCGCGAAGCACGGGCGCAAGCAATGCGAGCAGAGCGATGAGCAGCAGTCGGTGCATGGGTTTCACGCGGGCCGCGTCTCCGCGTCGACCCATTGGAGATAGTCGGGCAGGCCGCCCGCCAATGGGACCGCGATGATCTCGGGAAGTTCGTAGGGATGCGCCGCGCGGATTGCGGCTTCCAGCTCCGGGTAGCGCGCCCGGGTGCTCTTGATGAGCATCGGGTGCTCCTCCCCGTCCTCGGTCCGGCCTTTCCAGCGGTACACCGACCGGCAAGGCGCGAGGATGTTGACGCATGCCGCCAGACGCTTCTCGATCAGCGTGCGGGCGAGCCGCGCGGCGCTGTCGCGATCGGGCAGATTGGTGATGACCAGACACGCCTCGGCGGGATTCATGCGGTTTCCCGCAGCCTTGGCACGCCGGCGAAGACGCTCGGATAGCGCAGGCGCACGCCCAGATCTGCTTTCAGCCGCTGGTTGGAAATGCGCCGCGACTCGCTCATGAACGAGAACTGCTCCGGCCCCAGTACGCGCGCGAGCTCTTCACGCGGAAGACGCGGAGATCGTGAGTAGCCCGCGCGGTCCGCGACCAGATCGAAAAAATCGCCGATCTTCATGGGCGCATCGTCGCTCGCATTGTAGACGCCGCGCGCATGCGCAGATTCGAGCGCCGCGACCAGGATCGCGGCGAGATCGTCGGCGTGAATGTGATTGCTGTAGACGTCGTCTTCGGAACGCAGCGCCGGCAGAGCTCGCGCCAGGCGCTCAAGGGGCAGCCGGTCAGCGGCATAGATGCCCGGCACGCGCAGGATCACGACCTCCACCCCGTGCCCTACGCCCCATTCGGAAATGGCGCTTTCAGCGTCCAGGCGCCGCTTCGCTCTTGCGGTTCCGGGATTGGGCGCGCGGCGTTCGTCGATCCATTCACCGGCACAATCCCCGTAGACGCCGCTGGTCGAGAGATACACCAATCGCTGTGGTAACATTGCGCCGCCTCCGCGCGGCGCAAGCGCGGCAAGCAGGTTGCGCGTGCGCGAGTCGAGCTCGCCGTTCGCGGCCGGTGGCGCAAGATGGGCGACGCGATGGGCACGGCCGGCAAGCGGCGCGAGCGATGCGGCATCGTCGAGGTTACCCTCGACCAGGTCGACACCGGATGCCGCGAGATGCGGAGCGCTGGCACGCACCAGCGCGGTAACGCGGTAGCGCCGCCCGAGTTCCGGCAGGGCGCGGCGTGCGATGTCGCCGCAACCGACGATGAGCAGAGATTCCACAGACGAATATTACCCCGCACCCCGATGACGCATCAGGTCAGCATTCGCAATACCGGACATCAGTTCCCCGCGCCCGAGGGCACCAGCATCCTGCAGGCCGCCCTCGACGCCGGACTGGTTCTTCCCTACGGATGCCGCGACGGCGCCTGCGGCAGCTGCAAGGGCAAACTCGTCGAGGGCATTATCGACTACGGGCGCTACTCGGAGAAGGCGCTGAGCGCCGCGGAGCGCGACCAGGGTTTCGCCCTGTTCTGCCAGGCGAAGCCCCTGAGCGATGTGATCATCGAAGCGCGCGAAGTGCGCAAGGCGGGCGACATCCAGATACGCAAGTTCCCGGCGCGTGTGCACAAGCTCGAGCGCGCCGCCGGCGACGCCATGATCGTCTATCTCAAGCTGCCTGCGAACGAGCGGCTCATGTTCATTCCCGGCCAGTATGTCGACATCCTGCTCAAGGACGGCTCGCGCCGGAGTTTCTCGATGGCGAACGCGCCGCACGACGACGAATTCGTGCAGCTGCACGTGCGCCGCGTGCCGGGCGGCACCTTTACCGAACACGTTTTCAGTAGCATGAAGGAACGCGACATCCTGCGTCTCGAGGGGCCCTTCGGCACCTTTTTCCTGCGCGAGGAATCGACCAAACCGATCGTGTTCCTCGCCTCCGGGACCGGGTTTGCGCCCATCAAGGCGGTCATCGAAGCGGCCTTCAAGAAAGGCATCTCGCGGCCGATGTCGCTCTACTGGGGCGGGCGCCGCCCGAAAGACCTGTACCTGAGCGCGCTCGCCGAGCGCTGGGTCGCGGAACATCCCGCCCTGAGCTACGTTCCGGTGGTCTCGGACGCGCTGCCGGAGGACGGCTGGAGCGGTCGCACGGGCTTCGTGCACCGCGCCGTCATGCAGGATCTCCCGGATCTCTCCGGCCACCAAGTCTACGCCTGCGGCGTGCCCATCATGGTGGATTCAGCGCGGCGCGACTTTCTCGCCCGCTGCGGTCTTTCCGAGAGCGAGTTCTACTCGGATTCGTTTACGACTGCCGCCGACCGCGCGGCTATCTGACCCCGGCCTGCGGATTCCCGCCACGATCGCCGCGGATTCGCCCGCGGGCGCCTTGCGCCTGTGCGCTCAGTCGGTCGTAACGCCGTATTGCACGACGAGCTTCGTCCAGCGCTCGATCTCTTCGTGCATGAAAGACTGCTGGTCGCGGGGCGCGATCGCCAGGACGCGGCCGCCGTCGCGCTCCACGCGCGAGGCGAATTCCGGATCGCGGACGATCGCGGTCATGGCGTTGCGCAGGATCTCCACGACCGGTCCAGGGGTCGCGGCGGGCGCAAAAATTCCAAACCAGCTCTCTCCTTCGAACCTGCCGACGCCGGTCTCGCCCACGGTCGGAACATCCGGCAGATGGCTGGAGCGGCTCGCCGAAGACACCGCGAGGCCCTTCAGCCGTCCGGACTGCACGTACTGCTTCGACGCCGACAGGTTGTCGAAGAGCAGATCGAGGCGCCCCGCCATCATTTCCTGGTGTGCCGCCGCGGCGCCCTTGAACGGTACGTGCAGCGTATCCAGGCCGAGGCTGCGGAAGAGGATCGTCCCCCACACGTGCTGGAGTGTGCCGATCCCCGCCGATCCGTAAGTGAGCTTGCCCGGCCTTTCCTTCGCGTACTTGACGAATTCCGCAAGATTCGACACCGGAAGGTCGGCGCGCGTGAGCAGCAGGAACGGGTAGGCGGAGGTGAATCCCAGCGGCACGAAGTCGCGCAGCGGATCGTACGAAATCTCCTTGATCAGCGCCTTGTTCATGACGATGTTGAAGATGCCGCCGACGAGAAGCGTGTATCCGTCCGCGGGCGCCCTGGCGACGTACTCGGTGCCGACGAGCGATCCTGCGCCTACGCGGTTTTCCACCACCGCCGGCTGGCGCAGTAACTCGCCGAGCTTCTGCGCGACGCCGCGGCCGAGGATATCGGTTCCCCCGCCCGGCGCCTGGGGCACGATCAGCCGCATCGGGCGGGCGGGAAACTCCTGGGCGAGGCAGGCGCCGGCCGACAGGGCCAGCGCCGCTGCCCACCCGCCGATTCGCGCGGCTTGGCGGGCTGTTCGCAGATTCGTCATTTCAGGTCTCCTTTCACGGGTTCCTGCAGCATCATTCCGCAGCTTCGCCAAGGTAGGCTTCGCGAACGCGTGGATCGGCGAGGAGCGCGCGTGCCTCTCCCGACAAGGCGATGTTTCCGCCTTCCATCACATAAGCGCGGCTGGCGAGCTCGAGCGCGAGTCTGGCGTTCTGTTCGACCAGCAGAATCGTCACCCCTTCCCGGGCCGCACCGAGGACGATCTCGAAGATTCTCTGCACCAGCGCGGGGGCGAGCCCCATGCTCGGCTCATCTAGGAGCAGCAGCTTCGGCCGGCTCATCAGGGCGCGACCGATCGCCAGCATCTGCTGCTCCCCCCCGGATAGGGTACCGCCTGTCTGGCGCCGGCGCTCGGCCAGGCGCGGCATCAAGGCGAGCACGCTTTCCAGGTCCCGCCTGGCCGCTCCGCGCTCACGAAGATACGCACCCATCTCCAGGTTCTCCATCACCGTGAGCCTGCCAAAGATGCCGCGACCCTCGGGCACGAGCGCCAGGCCGCGGCTCGCCAGCTGGTGCGAGGCGAGCCCGGCCGTGTCCTCGCCTTCGAAGCGGATCGAGCCCGCGGTCCTGGGCAAGAGCCCGGCGATGGCCTTCAGCGTCGTCGTCTTGCCGGCGCCGTTCGCGCCGATCACGCACACGAGCTCGCCCGCACCGACCTGCAGATCGACTCCCTTTACGGCAACGATGCCGCCATAGGCGACGCGCAGGCCGCGGATCTCAAGCACGCACGCCTCCACCGGGGGCACCGGCGACGCCGGCTCCGAGGTAGGCTTCGATCACTGCCGCGTCGCGCTGCACTTCCGGCGGCCGGCCCTCGGCGATCTTGCGCCCGTAGTCGAGCACCGCAACACGATCGCACAGCCCCATGACGAGTTTCACGTCGTGCTCGATGAGGAGCAGGGTGACGCCCTGGGCGCGGATCGCCTCGAGGAGCCTGCGCAACGCGGCAGTCTCCGTCGCGTTCATGCCGGCGGCTGGCTCGTCGAGCGCGAGGAGCTTCGGATCGGTGGCGAGCGCCCTGGCGATTTCCAGGCGGCGCTGATCGCCATAGGCGAGATGGCGCGAGGGCTCGTCGCGGCGCGCGGTCAGCCCGACGAATTCGAGCAGCGCCAGCGAACGCTCGTGAATCGCGCGCTCCTCGGCGAGCGTCTTCGGACCGCGCAGCACGGCGCCGATCACGCCCGTGCGGGTGCGCACGTGTCGCCCCACCATGACGTTTTCGAGCACGCTCATGTTGGCGAAGAGGCGAATGTTCTGGAAGGTGCGGGCGATGCCGCGCTGAGCTGCCTGCTCGGGGGCGCGGGCGTCGAGTCGCGCGCCTGCGAATTCGAAAGTTCCGGAATCCGCTCGGTACAGGCCGGTGAGCAGATTGAAGAACGTCGTCTTTCCGGCGCCGTTCGGTCCGATCAGACCGTAGATCTCGCCCGACTGGATGACGATCGACACCTCGCAGAGCGCCTGCACGCCGCCGAAGCTCTTGGAAATCCGGCTTGCGCCTAGGAGCGGCCCGGTCACCCGGCAAACTCCCGCTTGCGCAACTTCGCCGGCCACAGGCCCGCCGGGCGGAACAGCATCACCAAGATCAGCGCCAGGCCGAACAGCAGCATGCGGATCGCTTCCGGGTCGACGACGACCCTTCCGAACAGGGCCTGCTGCACCGGGACGACGGTGAAACGGATCACTTCAGGGAGTCCGGTGAGCAGCACAGCCCCTAGGATTACGCCGGCGATGTTGCCCATCCCGCCGAGCACCACCATCGACAGCACCATCACCGATTCGAGCAGGCTGAAGCTCTCAGGGCTGATGAAACCCTGGATGGACGCGAACAGCCCGCCGGCGAGACCACCGAACGACGCGCCCATCGCAAAGGCGAGCAGCTTGATGTTGCGCGTGTTGATGCCCATGGCGCGCGCGGCGATCTCGTCCTCGCGGATCGCCTCCCAGGCGCGGCCGATGCGCGAATCCTGCAGCCGCAGGTTGAGCACGATGATGGCGAGGATCAGCGCGAGCAGCGCGTAGTAGTATTTCTGCGGCCCGCTGAAATCCACGCCGAGCAGCGTTTCGCGGGTGCTGAACGAGAAGCCGCCCAGCTTCAGCGGATCGACCAAGTTCACGCCCTGCGGCCCGTTGGTGATGTTCACCGGTGCATTCAGGTTGTTCAGGAAAATGCGGATGATCTCGCCGAAGCCGAGCGTCACGATTGCCAGATAGTCGCCGCGCAGCTTGAGCGTCGGCGCCCCCAGCAGCACGCCGAATCCCGCTGCCACCAGGAATCCCAGCGGCAGCGTGATCCAGAACGGGAGATGCAGGCCGAAATGCGGGGATGCGAGCAAGGCGTAGGTATACGCGCCGACGGCGTAGAAGGCGATGTAGCCCAGGTCCAGCAGCCCGGCGAATCCCACCACGATGTTCAGGCCGAGGGCGAGCATCGCGTAGAGCAGCGCGAGATTCACGACGCGTACCCAGGCCTGGCCGAACGCAGCCGCAAGCGCGAGCGGCAGAACCGCGAGCGCGACGCCGACCAGCGCGACTCCGATCCAGGCGAACGCCTTGCGGCCGGGAATCCGTTCCACGCTAGGAGCGCTCCGACACGCGCTCGCCGAGCAAACCCGAGGGCCGGATCGTCAGAACCACGATGAGGACGAGGAATGCGAAAACGTCCTGGTAGTTGCTGCCGAGGACATCGCCGGTCAGGTCGCCGATGTAGCCCGCACCCAGGCTTTCGATGAGCCCGAGCAGAAGGCCACCGAGCATCGCCCCGGCGATGTTGCCGATCCCGCCCAGTACGGCGGCGGTAAACGCCTTCAAGCCGAGCATGAAGCCCATGTAGTAGTGTGCGATGCCGTAGTAGGCCGATACCATCAGCCCGGCGACCGCGGCGAGCGCCGCGCCGAGCAGGAACGCCGCGACGATCGCGCGGTTCGCGTCCACGCCCATCAACCCGGCTACCTGGGCGTTCTCCGCGGTGGCGCGCATGGCGAGGCCGAGGCGCGTGCGGTGAACGATGGCGAGCAGGCCCGCCATGAGCGCGCCCGCGAGGAGCACGATCAGGATCTGCAGATCGGTGACCGCAGCGCCGGCAACGCTGTAGGTGGTGGTTGCGAACACGGCGGGAAAGCTGAAGTAGCTGCGTCCCCAGAAGAGCATCGCCACGTTCTGCAGCACGATGGAAACGCCGATCGCCGTGATCAGCGGCGCGAGGCGCGGCGCCCCGCGCAGCGGCCGGTAGGCGACCCGCTCCATCGCGTAGGCGAGCAGCATGCACAGCGGAATGGCGACCAGCAGGCCCGCGGCCATCACCGCCGCGGGCGGCAGCCCCAGGCCGGCGGCCATCAGCGCCTGGATCACCGAAAGCGCGGTAAGTGCACCGACCATGACCAGCTCCCCATGCGCGAAATTGATGAGGCCGACGATGCCGTACACCATGGTGTAGCCGAGCGCGACCAGGGCGTAGATGCTGCCAAGGGTGATGCCGTTGATCAGCTGCTGAAGGAAAATGTCCATTGTCCGATCGAATGAAAACGGCACCCGCAGGTGCCGTTTTTCACGACCATGCCGCGCGCCCCCGTTACTTTTTCTCCGCGGCCGGCGCAGCGCCGCCGATCGTAGCGACCGCCTCCCATTTCCCACCCTTCGCCTTGAACATCGTGATCGGACCGTCCTTGATGTCGCCCTTGTCGTCGAAGCGGATCGGGCCGGTGATCCCGTTGTAGTCGATGCGCGCGAGCTCGGGCAGGAACTTCGCCGACTCAGTCGACCCGGCCTTCTTCATGGCCTCGATGAAGACGTTGAACGCGTCGTAGCCCTGCGGCGCGTAAAGAACGACGTCCTGGTTCCACTTGGCCTTGTACTTTCCGCCGAATCCCTGGCCCTGCGGCATGCGCTCGAGCGGCAGGCCGGGGAAGGAAGCCAGCGTCCCCTCGACCGCTTCCCCGCCGAGCTTGAAGAGCTCGGTACTCTGGATGCCGTCGGCGCCGACGTACTGGGCGGTGATGCCGAGTCCCTTCATCTGCTTCAGCATCGGTCCCGCCTGCGTGTCTATGCCGCCGAAGAAAATCACGTCGGGCTTGCGGCTCTTGATCTTGGTGAGAATCGCCTTGAAGTCGGTGGACTTGTCCGTGGTGAACTCGCGCGCGACTACCTTGGTGCCCGCCGCCAGCGCGGATTTCTCGACGACATCGGCGACGCCTTGCCCGTAGGCGGTGCGATCGTCGATGATCGCGAGCGCCTTCGACTTGAGCTCCCTGGCGATGTATTCGCCCACCACCTTGCCCTGCTGGTTGTCGTTGGCGACCACGCGAAACGCGGTCTTGAAGCCCTGCTCGGTGTACTTGGGATTGGTGGCCGACGGGCTGATCTGCGGAATTCCCGCGTCGCTGTAGATCTTCGACGCCGGGATGGTGGTGCCGGAATTGAAGTGCCCGACCACCGCGTTCACCTTCGCATCGGCGAGCTTCTGCGCCACCACCGGAGCCATCTTCGGGTCGGCCTGGTCGTCCTCGGCCATGACCTGGAATTGCAGTTCTTTGCCGCCGATGGAAATCTTCGCCGCGTTGGCGTCCTCGGCGGCAAGCCGCACCGCGTTTTCCATATCCTTGCCGATGTGCGATTGCGGGCCGGTGAGCGGTGCGACGATCCCGATCTTGACGATCGTCGTTTGCGTGGCGGACGCTCCGCTCTTCGCTGCGGGCTGGGACTTCTTGTCTTCGGCGCAGCCCCCGACTACCAGCGCGATCGAGGCCAGCGTGGTTGCGATACAAGCACAGGAGAAATTCATGACGACCTCCGGGAGGCCCGCGGGTGAAAACGCCGGCTGATTATGCGGACGCCCCGCTGGGCTGTCAATTTGACGCAGACGACAAAAAAGCCGGCGAAGCCGGCTTTTTTTCACATGGCGTTTGCCTTCGGCGCGAGCGCTTGCGCGATCGCTACTTGACCGTCATTACGAACTTGGCGAGGGTCCTGGCGTCTTCCTCACTTACGGTGGCGTTGGGCGGCATCGGAACGGCTCCCCAGAGGCCTGTCGAGCCTTCGCGGATCTTCTTGGAGAGATAGGCTTCCGCGTCCTTGCGCGTCTTGTACTTCGCCGCCACTTCCTTGTAGGCGGGCCCCACCAGTTTCTTGTCCAGCGCATGGCAGGCGAGACAG
>JBGQFD010000014.1:0-45270 GCA_041496705.1 Gammaproteobacteria bacterium
CGGCGTACGACATCACCGAGCAGAAGAACGGGGAAGTCGCATCGATACTCCGCTCGTATGAGCGGTCGGCCGGTAAGTTCTCTCCAAGCGAAGTACATTGACCATCGTTGAGACCATGCCGGCGAGACGCCTTTCAAGCTTGGTCTTTCTTGCGGGCCCTCGATAGGATGCGGGCGTTCCGGGCCGGGAGCGTCAACGCCCCAGGAAGGGACTCTGGTTGTATGCAGCCAGGCGATCGGATTCCCGCCTGACGACCGCGTAGCACTCGCAGACCCGGCGCTCCAGCCCCGGGCGATCCAGGAGCGTGATGTGGCCCCGGCTGTAGCGGATCAATCCGGCGTCCTGGAGAGCCCCGGCCGCTTCGGTCACACCCTCGCGGCGCACCCCGAGCATGTTCGCGATCAGCTCCTGCGTCATGACGAGTTCGTTGGAGGACAGGCGGTCGATGCTGAGCAGGAGCCACCGGCACAGCTGCTGTTCCACGGAATGGTGCCGATTGCAGACCGCCGTCTGCGCCATCTGCGTGATCAGCGCCTGGGTGAAACGAAGCAGCAGGTGCTGCAATTCGCCGCCGCTTTCGAATTCCTTCTTCAGCGCGGCGGCCGGCAGGCGATACGCATTCCCGGCGCTTTGCACGACGGCACGGCTCGGCGTGCTTTCCCCGCCCATGAACAGGGAGATTCCGACCATGCCCTCGCTGCCCGTCACCGCGATCTCCGCCGAGGCGCCGTCCTCCATGACGTAGAGGAGCGAAACGATGCCTTCGGTCGGGAAATACACATAACCCAGCCGGCCGCCGGGTTCGTACAGGGCCATGCCCAAGGGCAGCGGCACCGGTTCGAGGTTCGGCTGGATGCGCTCGTAGTCGGGCGCAGGCAGCGCGGCCAGAAGCTGGTTCTGCAGCGGAGACTGCGGTGCGGATGCCGCGGTCCTGGTTGTCATGGATTCGCCGCCCCGGTCGATGCTCGGCGCCTCGTGTAGAACGGGGAAACTCGCATGATACGCCATTATGTTCGTTACCGCACAGAACTCGGCAGCGGCGCAGGAAATCATAAACGGCTTTTCGTTTCGTTCCACCGGCTTGGGGCTCGGAGCCTTAACGAAAAAGGGGGACGCGTCATGCCGGTCGCAGCGCAGATCAGGTCTCAAGCTAGGACCGTCGTCCTGAGAAAGGTCGAATGGGCCGCGGATTCGCGTGAGCGCGAAGTCACCTGCGCGAAATGCAATTTCCGGGGAACGTGTCTTCCCGGGAGCGTGCCCGCAGAGGATCTGGAGCGCGTCGAGAACATCGTCTATGCGCGCCGCCGGCTGAAGCGCGGTGAACGCCTGTTCAATGCCGGCGACAACTTCAGATGCGTCTATGCCATCCGCAGCGGATTCTTCAAGACAAGCCTCGTCGACAGCGATGGCCGCGAGCAAGTCACCGGGTTCTTCATGGGAGGGGAGTTTCTCGGCATGGACGGACTGGACGGCGGTCGCTACGTGAACTGCGCGGTAGCTCTCGAAGACAGTGACGTCTGCGTAATGCCGTACCCATTGATCGAGGAGATGGCGCGGGAGGTTCCTTCGCTGCAACGCCGTTTGCACTCGGTGCTCGCGGGCGAAATCGTGCGCGGTCACGGCGTCATGCTCCTGCTTGGCTCGATGGGCGCCCAGGAGCGGCTCGCCGCGTTTCTCATCAACCTCTCCAAGCGGTTCGTGCGCCGCGGCTATTCCGGGTCGGACTTCGTGCTGCGCATGACGCGCGACGAGATCGGGAGCTACCTCGGTCTCGCGCTCGAGACGGTGAGCCGGGTCCTGGCCGCGTTCCACAAGGACGGCCTGGTCGACGTGCGGCAGAAGGAGGTCTCCATCGTCGATATCCAGGGCCTCGAGCGTATGCTCCGAGGCCGCGACTAGAGAGAACTGCTGCCCGCTCGGACGCCTTCAGGGACCTGAAACCGGCACCACGCCGGCGGACGCGCTGAGGAAGACGGCCCGGACGCTCCTGCCTATCGGTTTACCATCCCGGCAATCAGTTTGAGGAGTTCGGCCTCGACGAGATCCTTGTCGATCTGGGCCAGCTGGTAGTCTCCTCTCGGGCTGGTGCGGCCATCCGATTGGGGTACGGCGTTGCTGCTGTGAATGCACACGGCCTTGTTGTAGTGCCGGGTGACGAAAGAGAGCGTGGGGAACTCGGCTTCAGGGTGCGAGGACGTCCCTGCGGGCACGACGCGGATGGAAATGGCCGCCTCGGTGGTCTTGCCATCGGGTCCGCTGGCGTACTCGTCTTCTGAAATGCGGAAGTCGTGCCCGCGTTCCTTGAGGACGATGCCGGTTGCCTCGAAGACCGGCCTCACCACCTTGCGCCTGAGATCCGCGAACTGCTCTTGAAAGGTCTCGGCATCGATCTTCACCTGCCGCCTTCTCTCATCAACGGCGCGGCGCTTCTCGTCGTACTGATCGAGCAGTTTGCCGAGCTCGACATTCAGATCAGTGGGCATGCTTGAGGCTCATCGTTGGGTCGCAACGAGCCGAGCCGCCGTGCCGACCGATTGCCGATCCTGTCCGGATCATCGGCCGGCACCGGGCCCTACATATCCATGCCGCCCATGCCGCCCATGCCACCCATGCCACCCATGCCGTGGCCGCCATGGCCGGCGGCTTCCTTCTCTTCGGCAAGCTCGGCCACCATCGCCTCGGTCGTGAGCAGGAGCCCGGCCACCGACGCGGCGTTCTGCAGCGCCGTGCGCGCGACCTTGGTCGGGTCGACGACGCCCATCTCGACGAGATCTCCATAGGCCTCGGTCTGGGCGTTGAAGCCGAAGTTGCCCTTGCCCTGGGCGACCTTGTTCATCACCACCGAGGGCTCCTCGCCCGCGTTGGCGACGATCTGGCGCAACGGCTCTTCCAGCGCGCGGCGCACGATCTTGATGCCGGCCTCCTGGTCGGGGTTCTCGCCCTTGAGCGTATCGAGCGCGCTGCGGGCGCGGATGTAGGCCACGCCGCCGCCGGGGACGATGCCTTCCTCGACCGCCGCGCGGGTCGCGTGCAGCGCGTCTTCGACGCGCGCCTTCTTCTCCTTCATCTCGATCTCCGTCGCCGCACCGACCTTGACCAGGGCGACGCCGCCGGCGAGCTTGGCGACACGCTCCTGCAGCTTTTCCTTGTCGTAGTCGCTGGTGGTTTCCTCGATCTGGGCACGGATGCTCTTCACCCGCGCTTCGATCGCCTTGGCATCGCCCGCGCCGTCGATGAGGGTCGTCTCTTCCTTCCCCACTTCGATGCGCTTCGCCTGGCCAAGC
The DNA here is from genome assembly GCA_041496705.1 of Gammaproteobacteria bacterium. Classification (GTDB taxonomy): domain Bacteria; phylum Pseudomonadota; class Gammaproteobacteria; order Burkholderiales; family SG8-39; genus VBDM01. The sequence continues at coordinate 3,285 of JBGQFD010000014.1, forward strand.
TCCTTGAGTGTCGCTTTCTCGAGGGTCAGCCCGACCTCCTCGGCGATGACCTGTCCGCCCGTGAGAACGGCGATGTCTTCGAGCATGGCCTTGCGGCGGTCACCGAAACCCGGCGCCTTGACCGCGGCGGTCTTCAGGATGACGCGAAGATTGTTGACCACCAGCGTGGCCAGGGCCTCGCCTTCGAGATCCTCGGCGATGACCAGGAGCGGCCGTCCGGCCTTGGCCACCTGCTCGAGGAGCGGCAGCAGGTCGCGGATGTTGGAAATCTTCTTGTCGCATAGAAGCACGTAGGGGTTGTCGAGCATCGACATCTGCTTTTCGGCATTGTTGATGAAGTAAGGCGACAGGTACCCCCGGTCGAACTGCATGCCCTCGACGATCTCGAGCTCGTTCTGCAGGCCCTTGCCGTCCTCGACCGTGATCACGCCTTCCTTGCCGACCTTGTCCATCGCGTCGGCGATGAGCTTGCCGATCTCGGCGTCGGCGTTGGCGGAAATGGAGCCGACCTGGGCAATTTCCTTGCTCGTGGTGCACGCCTTGGACATTCTCTTCAATTCCTCGACCACGGCGATGACCGACTTGTCGATGCCCCGCTTCAGGTCCATCGGGTTCATGCCCGAGGCGACGAACTTCATGCCTTCCTTCACGATCGCCTGCGCGAGCACCGTCGCCGTGGTGGTGCCGTCGCCGGCGACATCGGAGGTCTTGGACGCGACTTCCTTCACCATCTGCGCGCCCATGTTTTCGAACTTGTCCTTGAGTTCTATTTCCTTCGCGACCGACACGCCGTCCTTGGTCACTGTGGGCGCGCCGTAAGAGCGCTCGAGGATCACGTTGCGGCCCTTGGGGCCGAGGGTCACCTTGACCGCGTCGGCGAGGATGTTGACCCCGGTGAGCAGCTTGTGCCGCGCGGGTTCGTGGAAACGTACGTCTTTGGCAGGCATTGTTGTATTGCTCCTGAATTTTTGGGTGGGGGGTCTTACTTCGCGACGATGCCCATGATGTCGTCTTCACGCATCACAAGGTACTCGGTGCCTTCGATTTTCACGGCCTGGCCGGAAAACTTTCCGAACAGGATGCGGTCGCCGACTTTGACGTCGAGCGCTCGCAGCTTGCCGTCTTCGAGAATCCTGCCGTTGCCAACGGCGATGACTTCGCCCTGGTCCGGTTTCTCGGCGACGTTGTCGGGGATGACGATACCGCCTGCGGATTTACGCTCCTCATCGAGACGCTCCACCACAACGCGGTCATGCAGGGGACGGATTTTCATCATGACATTGGATCCTTAACGGTAAAGCCCTTGCCTTGAAGGGCAGGGGCTGCGGCAAAGGTCGCCGCGGGCAAAAAACGATCCTCCGGAAAACCACCCCGGAGGACGATGGAAAGGTGGCAGCCGCTAGGAGCTCGTCTTCGCGGGTGGCGCGTCCGTCGACCCCCTTGGCAGGTTGCAATGGGCGCAGTTGCGCCTGAGCGGCTTGAAGAAGACCCAGTTCTCGAAGAACGCCCTGCTGCAGCGGGGACAGGCGAAGCTCGCCATGCGGCTTCCCGCCCAGGCGATCGCAGCCATCCAGAAGAACGCCACTACGTAAAACGACGCGTCCTGGAGCAGCAGGTCGTTCAGCAGCCAGGCCAGCAGGAACGTTCCGGGGAGACAGGCGAAGAACAGCGCCCAGAGAATCGTCGATCTGCGATCCAGGTCGAGCCAAGCCGCGTCGAACGAAAGACTCGTGGACAACGGGATCTTCAGGGGCACGAGCGGCACGCCCGCCCGGCGGGAATCAAATCTGGTTTGGTCTGCAACGATTTCTCCACGGCGAACAAATCATTATGGCCCTATCCGCGCAATTCTCTGTGCGCCAGCGTACAGAGGGAAGAACGTTTCCATGGCGCGAGGATGGCCGCGACGCTGCATTGCGCCGGCCGAGCCTCCCCGCGCCCCATGCAAGCGTCGCAGAGGGTTCAAAGCGCGAGGCGGGACCGTCTGCCTCCGGATGTCGAGGTCGCGGCGAAAAGCCGATTGACCTGAAGGGCTTACCCCTGTATAAGGGGTGCGCAGGACTCTCAAGCAGCGAAATTGCTGGTCCGTTGCGGCACTGGCTTCGCGCCGTACTTCCAGGTGGTCGTTTCCCTCTCCTTGAATTTCCCGCATGCGGGCAAACGCCCATTTTTCATTTTTCAGGAATCGAAGACATGAGTACAGGTACGGTCAAGTGGTTCAACGACGCCAAGGGCTACGGATTCATCACCCCCGATGGCGGGGGCAAGGATCTGTTCGCGCACTTCTCGGCAATCCAAGACAGCGGCTTCAAGAGCCTGAAGGAGAACCAGAAGGTCTCCTTCGACGTTACCTCGGGTCCCAAGGGCGACCAGGCGGCCAACATCAAGCCCATCGAGTAACAGCGGGCTTTGGTGAGAATGAGCCCGGAGCACCGGGCTTTTTTTTTTGCGGTCGCGCCGTGGTAGCGTGACCGAAACGAACTGCCAGGAGGCAAGCGATGGACAAGCGGAGAGCATGGCGGGAGCAGGAGCTGCAGCTGGTCGCGCGCTGGAATGCAGCCTCGGAGCGGTATCGGGATGCCCAGACCGAAATCTCGCGTCAGCACCTGTCGCCGGGCGAGAGCGCGCCGAGCGCCGACGCCAAGCTCCGCGCCGATACCGCGCGCGCCGAGATGGAAGCCATGCGCAAGCAGATCGCGCGCCTCAAGGTCGAGTTCAGCAACGGCAAGCGCTACTAGCGCGGCCCGTCCTCGCGGCGGGCGGGGACATCACATCCGCAGGATGCGCTCGGCGTTGCCGTGCGCGATCTTCTCCCGATCGGCTTCGCTGATCGAAAGCTTCTTCAGGAATTCCATTCCGGTAACGTTCGGCTCGTAGGGCCAGTCGATGGCAAAGAGGATGTTGTCCGCGCCCAGCGCGAGCAGCGTGCAAACGAACGCCGGCTCGTACCAGTTGCCGCTGGTGGTGACGAGCAGGTTCTCGCGCAGGTAGTCGATCGGCGCGCGCTTCAGGCCGCGGCGCACCGCGGCCCGGTACGTGTGATCGTTGAGGCGGTGCATGGCGAAGGGCAGGCCCTCGCCCAGATGCCCGAGGATGATCTTGAGCTTCGGGTAGGCGTCGAACACCCCGGCGAAGAGGATGCGCAGGAAATGGCAGCTCGTGTCGATGGCGAACCCCCAGCCGGCGCGCGCCAGCTCCTCATAGCCCCTGAAGTAGGAATCGAGCGCCCCCGGGTGCGCGAGCGTCGGGTGCAGGTAGATCGGCACGTCGAGCGTCTGCGCCGCCTCGAAGATCGGCCAGAACTTCTTCTCATCCAGAAATTCCCCTTGCGTGTGGCCGTGGATCATCGCGCCCTTGAAACCGAGCTTGGTCACGCAGCGCTCGAGTTCCTTCGCCGCAGCCTGCGGGTCGGCGGTCGGCAGCGCGGCAAAGGCGGCGAAGCGCGTCGGGTGTGCCTGCACCGTCGCGTGGGCGCGGTCGTTGGCGTCGCGCGCCATCGGGATCGCCACCTCCGCGGCGAAGCCCTGAGGCCCCGGCGAGCCGAACGAGAGCACCTGCACGTCCACCCCCGCCGCATCCATGTGCGCGAGGCGCTTCGCCCCCAGGTCGGCGTTCTGCTCGAGGATGTCGTGGCCGAGCTGCTCGCTGCGGCTCGTCAGATAAAAGTTGCGGAATTCGTTCGCCGCAACCTTCTCGCGGTACATCGGCGTGATGAAGTGCTCTTCGATGGCGATCGTCCTCATGGCCTGCTCCCTTTCAAGAATCTAGTCCGTCCTTCGCTCCTGGCGGCCGATGGCGGCCGCGCTCGCCAGGGCCACCGCGGCGCAGCCGAGCATCACCCACAGCACCGCGTCCCACGAACCCCCATACGTTACGGTGGCGGCGACCAGCGGCGGCCCGAAGAATATCCCGACGTGGGTGACGTTGACGATGAGCCCCTGGATCGCGCCGATCTCGGCGGGGGAGCGCGCGTAGCGCATGCCGGCCGAAAGCGCCGCCGCCGGCACGGTGCCGGTGACGAAGCTGTAGAACACCGCGAGCGCGTAGCGCCAGGTGTCTGGCAGGCCGGCGGCGAAGATGCCGGTAAAGGCGAGGCTGGTCAAGACGAAGGTTACGCCGATGATGCGCCCGCGCCGGAAATTGCGCTGGATGAGCCAGCCGCCGAGGAGGTTGCCGAAACAGTTGACCAGCACGGCAAGCGCGGTGGCGAGAGCGGCGGTGGTGCCGGTCATGCCACGCGTCTCCATCAGGTAGGTCGGCAACCAGACGATCAGCGTCATGTGCTGGATCGCGTACATCGCGAATGCGAGGCCGAGCAGCCAGGGCACGGGCTGCGCGAGCGAGCGACCGAGGCTGGCGAGCGAGCGCCGCGTGCCGCGCCTCACGCCGGAGTAATGCCGTTGCTCGGCGCCGAGCAGCGCGGCACAGGCAAGCGCCGCGACGGCGACGAGCAGCCATACGCCGCGCCAGCCGAAGCGATCGAGCAGCGGCGGGCTCGCCGCGATCACCAGGCTCACGCCGAACGGCAGGTAGGTCGACCACAACCCGAAGGCGATGCCGCGGCGCTCGGGAGTGCTCGCCGCGGCGATGAGGCCGGGCGCGGAGACGATGACCGCAAGAAACCCCAGCCCTTCGAGGAGGCGCGTGGCGACAAACGCCGTCGCGCCCGGAGCGAACGCGCCCAGCGCGCTGCCCGCGCCGATGAGGACCAGGCCCGCGACGCAGAAGCGCAGCGCGCCGATCCGGTCGGCGAAGCTGCCGAAGACAATCGCACTGGTCGCCGCGATCGCGTTGAAGGCCGAGACCAGCCACCCGGCCTGGATAAGCGTCAGGCCGAACTCGGTCTTCAGGAGCGGCAGCGCCGCCGACATCTTGCCGAAGGCGCAGGCGCCGACGATCCCGGCGAGGAGCGCTGCGAACACCGCCGGCCAGCGCGTCTCGCGCGGCGCGCTTGCCGGGTTCAAATGAGGACCTCCGCGCCCTCCGGGTCGCCGTAGAGCACGAGCATCATCACGCCGTGTGAGTCGATGCCGCGCAGGTCGGCGGCGACCGCCAGCCGCGCGCTCGCCTCGGCGGCGGCTTCGGCCATGCCCCAGGCACGTACCACCGCGCGCAACTGCGCGGAAAGTCTTTCGGCGGGAACGTTCATGAAGGGCCCGGAATCGTCGCGGGAAGCTTACACGAATCGCCGCCGTCCACCGCGACCCGGCTCGCGCGTTGATCGCGATACATCATGGAAGCGCGGCTCACCCTGCAGCGGCACATAGTTCTATGTAACGGTATATGTTTGCATATACCCGTATATGGTCTTAGGATCGCCCGAACGAGGTTTACTACTGGTTAGGTTGCATCGATTGGACAATGTCGTGATTTTCGATGGTGTATGTAAGCTTTGCACGCATTCCGTGAGGTTCATCCTGGGTCACGAAGCTGCCCCGACACTTCGCTTCACGCCTTTGCAGTCCCCAACGGGAGCGCGGCTCCTGCGCGAGCTTGGGTTTGATCCTGAGGACGCGAAGACTTTCGTACTCATTGCCGATGCAAAGGCGTACGTGAAATCTGATGCGGCAATTCGTGTGTCGAGATATTTCCGCGGTGCATGGAAGCTCCTCGGGGCAATAAAGATCATCCCGCGATCAATCCGAGATTGGGCGTACGACGTCGTCGCCCGAAACAGATATCGTTGGTTCGGTCGCTTCGATACATGCATGGTGCCAAGCCCAGATCTGAGGGCAAGGTTCATCGAGGAATAGCCACAGGCAACCTAACCCCGCGTTCGAAAGCGGACGCTCGCAAGCGCGGCCACGCGCGCTTGCTCACGCCGTTCAGCTCGAACCTTACGCCAATGACGAGGTGACGCCATGTGCAGAAGCATCAGGACCCTGTTCAACTTCGAGCCGCCGGTGACCGACGAGGAGATCCGCGCCGCCGCGCTGCAGTTCGTGCGCAAGCTGAGCGGCTTCAACAAGCCGTCGAAAGCCAACGAAGCGGCGTTCCTTGCCGCCATCGACGAAGTGGCCGCGGTTTCGAGAAACCTTCTGCACTCGCTCGAGACCAACGCTCCACCGCGGAACCGCGAAGAGGAGCTGGCCAAGGCGCGCGCGCGCGCCGCGCAGCGGTTTCCCGCAACCTGAGGAGCCCCGGCAGAGCCCGGCCGTTCGAACTAATATTCGCCCTCGCGATATGGCCTCGCGCCGAAACGGAGACCCGCCATGCTCACACGCAGAAAAATCCTCGCCGGAGCCGTCGCCGCCCTCGCTGCCATGCACACCCGAACCGGATTCAGCAAAGCTTCCCAGCCGCGGGCGCCCATAAACTTCGACGTGCCCGCCGGCGCCTGCGACTGCCACACGCACATCCACGGCGATCCCGGAAAATTCCCGTTCTTCGCGGGACGCATCTACACGCCCGAGACAGCGCTGCCCGAGGAGATGGCGGCGCTGCACCGTGCGCTGCGCATGCAGCGCGTGGTGATCGTCACTCCGAGCGTCTACGGCACCGACAACGCGGCGACGCTCTACGGCATGAAAGCGCGCGGCGCGGACGGGCGCGGCGTCGTCGTCATCGACGACAGGACAAGCGATAGTGACCTCGACGCGATGGGACGCGCCGGCGTGCGCGGCATCCGCCTCAATCTCGCCACCGGCGGCACCGAAGATCCCGCGGTCGGCCGGAAACGGTTCCAGGCGGCGGTCGAGCGCATGAAGCCTCGCAACTGGCACGTGCAGATGTATACGACCCTGCCGATGATCTCCGCGCTCAAGGATCTCGTCGCCGCGTCGCCCGTTCCTGTCGTCTTCGATCATTTCGGCCGCGCCCAGGCGAAACTCGGCGTGCAGCAGCCAGGCTTTGCCGACCTGCTCGAGCTGGTTCGCTCGGGCAAGGCCTACGTCAAGATCTCGGGCGCGTATCGCGTCTCCACGCTCGCGCCGGAGTACGCCGACGCCGCGCCGCTCGCTCGCGCGCTGATCGCCGCGAATCCCGAGCGCATCGTCTGGGGCACCGACTGGCCGCACCCGAATTCGGCCTCCGGGCGCAAGCCGACCGAGATAACGCCGCTCTTCCAGGTCGAGGACGCGGTGCTCCTCAACCAGTTGCCGGTGTGGGCGCCCGACCCGGGCGTCCGCAGAAAGATCCTCGTCGACAATCCGGCGCGGCTCTACGGGTTCTGAGGGCGCGACCCGGGGTGGCGCGGGGCGCAGATCGCGGACCAAGCGGTCCTGAGGTTGTGCTAGACTTTTTCGCCAGGGAGATGGCATTCCTCCTTTAACCGCCGCAAGGCTGATGATGCCTACGTGACACGCCGGGGAACGGCTGCGTAGGCCATATCGCGCGACCTCCGACGTGCTCCGGGAAGAGCGGGAAGACAACGATCGGAGGCAATCTGACATGACGGAAATCTGGACGCTTGCGGCGTTGTGGCTGGGCCTCGCGCTGATCGCGACACTGGTCTCGATCTGGCTGCGCGTGGCGACGGCGCTGTCGGAGATCGTCGTCGGCACGATCGCGCAGCTCGTGATCGGCGCCCTGATCGGCACCGCGGCGATCGGCGCCGACCAGGGCTGGATCAAGTTCCTCTCCGGCGCCGGCGCAATCGTGCTCACCTTCCTCGCCGGCGCAGAGCTCGATCCGGAAGTGTTCAGGCGCAAGTGGAGGGAAGCCACGGTGATCGGCCTGATCAGTTTCTTCGCGCCCTTCCTCGGCTGCACGGCCGCGGCGCATTGGTTGCTCGGCTGGAGCGTGCCGGCGAGCTGGCTTGCCGGGATCGCCATGTCGACGACGTCCGTGGCGGTGGTGTACGCGGTCATGATCGAATTCGGCTTCAACACCACCGATTACGGCAAGACGGTTCTCGCCGCGTGTTTCATCACCGACCTCGGGACCGTCGTGGCGCTCGGGCTCATCTTCGCGCCCTTCACGCTGAAGACGCTGCTGTTCGTCGGCGGCATGGCCCTCGCCTGTGTCTTGCTGCCGTGGCTGACGCCGACGTTCTTCAGGCGCTACGGCGGGCGGCCGTCGGAACTCGAGGCGAAATTCCTGCTGTTGTGCCTGTTCGGACTGGGTGCGCTCGCGGCCTGGGCCGACAGCGAAGCCGTGCTGCCTGCCTATCTGATCGGCATGGTGCTTGCCGGCACCGTCGGCAAGGACCACGTTCTGGTGCGCCGGCTGCGAACGCTCACCTTCGGGCTGCTCACGCCGTTCTATTTCATTCGCGCGGGATCGTTCGTGTCCGTGCCGGCGCTCATCGCGGCCCCGGGCGCATTCCTCCTGATGCTCGGAGTGAAAGTACTGACCAAGATCGCAGGCGTGTATCCGGCCACGCAGGCGTTCCGTTCGCCGCGCCAGGAAGGCATGTACACGACGCTGCTCATGTCGACGGGGCTCACCTTCGGCACGATCTCTGCGTTGTTCGGCCTGTCCCACGAGATCGTCGATCAGGGACAGTACTCGGCGCTGGTGGCGGCGGTGATCGCAAGCGCGGTGGTGCCGACGCTCATTGCCAATGCCTGGTTCATGCCGCGCCATCTGTTGCCGAGGGCAGACGAGACTCAGAGCGCGGAGCAGGCCGTGCCCACACCTGCGTCGGCGGCGGCAAAATCCGAACGGGGGTGACCATGTACCGCAAGATCCTTGTCGGTTACGACGGCTCGGAAGCGGGCACCAAGGCGTTCAACACTGCGCTGGAACTCGCGGCGAAGCATGGAGCTGAACTGTACGTGCTTTCGGTAGCGCGGCCGCCGGATATCGGCGATGACGTCGAGACCGAAGCCGTCGTCGAGAACTCGCGCGAGTACCACCGCAAGCTGCTGGAACCGCTGAAGCCGGCGGTTGCCAAGGCGCGTGTGAATTGCCAATTCGACGTGGCGGTCGGGCACCCGGCGGAGCAGATCATCTACCATGCCGACCGGAACGGCGTGGACCTGATTCTGGTGGGCGATCGCGGCCGCTCGAAATTTGCGCGCCTCCTGCTCGGCTCGGTGTCCAAGCAGGTTGTGGAGCACGCGGACCGACCGGTGATGGTGGTGCGCTGATTCCGTCGTGAGCGCCGCTTTGTAGCGCGCAAGTCAGCACCACGTCTCGTGGAGAGGGAACGAAAACCAGGACAAAAATTGAAATCTGCCACAGCCATTCCGCGCAGCATCTGGATGCTCGGTTTCGTGAGCTTGTTCATGGACGTTTCCTCCGAACTGGTTCACAGTCTGCTGCCCGTATTCATGGTTTCAAGCCTTGGCGCAAGCGTCCTTAGCGTCGGAATCATCGAGGGGATCGCCGAGTCGACGGCGCTGATCGTGAAAGTGTTTTCGGGAGCGATCAGCGATTATCTCGGAAAGCGAAAGGGCCTCGCGCTGATCGGCTATGGACTGGGCGCCGCGTCCAAACCCCTTTTCGCCCTCGCAATGTCCGTGAACTGGGTTCTCGCCGCCCGCTTCATGGATAGGATCGGCAAGGGAATCCGCGGCGCTCCCCGCGATGCCCTGGTCGCCGACTTGGTGCCTCCGGAGATTCGCGGCGCCGCATACGGCCTGCGGCAATCCCTGGATACCGTTGGCGCCTTTGTCGGTCCTTTGCTCGGCGTCGGGCTGATGCTGCTTTGGGCCGGGGATTTCCGCACCGTATTCTGGTTCGCCGTGCTGCCGGCTATCATCGCCGTACTCCTCCTGATGTTCGGAGTGGAAGAACCGGCTCGTGGAGCGATTCCGCGCAAGGTTGCCTCTCCGATCCAGTGGAAGACTTTGAGGGAATTTGGCGACGCCTACTGGCTTGTGGTCGTTGCGGGCGGCGCGTTCACGCTTGCCCGCTTCAGCGAAGCCTTCCTCATATTGCGCGCCCAGCAGCAGGGATTGCCCGACACCTATGCGCCGTTGGTCTTCGTGCTGATGAACGTCGTCTACGCTTTGGCTGCCTACCCCGTAGGAAAACTTGCAGACCGCATGAGCCACATGACTCTCCTCGGAGCGGGGCTCATCGTGTTGATCATCGCCGACCTCGTCCTGGCGAACGCGCAGGGACTCGCCGCGGTCGCCCTAGGGGTGGGCTTGTGGGGCTTGCACATGGGTATGACGCAGGGCTTGCTGGCGACGATGGTTGCGGATACCGCGCCGGCGCATCTGCGAGGTACAGCTTTTGGTTTTTTCAATCTTGCGAGCGGCGTCGCTATCCTTGTCGCCAGCGCTCTGGCCGGCCTGCTCTGGGACAGATTGGGTGCGGCGGTAACGTTTTATGCCGGCGCCGGCTTTTCCCTGGCTGCATTTAGCTTGCTGATGCTGGGCAGGGGACGGATCCTGGAAACCTGATTGGGGGCGATGCACGGATTCTGCCCGCGTCCGTGAATTATGACGATTGCATGGCACCGGGGATCGTCCTAGGATGCGCGCATGACCTCCCGCGTCGACAAGGAGAAGCTGCAGCGCGCGATGAAGGCCGGCGCGCACGGGGCGCGCGCGGCGGCCGGCGACGCGCTCGACCAGCTGCGCCCGCGCAACGTGCTCCGCGACGCGCGCGACCTGGTCGTCAAGTTCGAGCACGACGAGGGCTTCCGCGAGTACGTGCTGGCGCGCATCTGGATCGCGATCCCGGTGCTGCTCGTGTTCGTGCTGGTGAGCACCGTGTGCGCCATCGGCATCATGTTCTTCACGGCGCGGCTCGCGGTCCCGCCCGTGCCGGTGTCGCTGCGCTTCTTCGCGCTGCTGCTGGGGGCGGTCGTCTGGGTGGGCGGTGTCGCCGCGCAAGCCTACGTGTTCTTCCTCTGGCTGGAGGAACGCGCAGCACAGAAGAGCCGCGCGGCGCGCGGCTCGACCGCCGCGATTCCCGGCGGCATCCTCGCCTACCTCAAGTACAGTCGCGCCGCGCCGCCCTGGATCCTCGTCGTGCTGTGCGTGGTCGTGCCGCTTGCGATCCTCGCGGCGTATGCGCCGCTCATGGCGGCCATCCTCGTGGTCCTCGCGGTCCTCGCGCCGGTGGCCTTCAACAAGCTCGATTCCTGAAGGCGCCGGGCGCGCCGCCCCGGTCTTGCCCGACGGTTGGAAAGAGCGCATCCTCATGCGCGAGTCGCGAGGGCAGGCCGGCCCGCGCTTCGCACCCGGGGAGAACACCATGAGAAAAAACTCGATCTGCGCGACCGTCGCCGCGCTCGCTTCGGTCATACTCGCAGGCATGGCGCAGGCTGCTGAAATCCGCGTCCTCAGCACCAACGGCGTGAAGACCGTGGTGGAGGAACTCGCGCCGCAGTTCGAAAAGGTGACGCAGCACAAGCTCGTCGTGCGCTTTGCGCCTGCGGCGGAGCTTAAGGCCGAGATCGAGAAGGGCGCAGCCTTCGACCTCGCCATCCTTACCGCCGCGGCGACCGACGATCTCCTCCGGCAGGGAAAGCTCACCTCCGCAACGCGCGCCGACGTGGCGAAATCCGGCGCCGGCGTCGCCATCCGCAAGGGCGCACCCCGGCCCGATCTCTCCAGCGCAGACGCCTTCAAGCGCAGCCTGCTCGCGGCGAAATCGATCGCCTACGTCGGTGTCGGCGCGACCGGCGCCAACATGACGAGGATCTTCGAGCGCTTCGGCATCGCCGCCGAGATGAAGGCGAAGACGCGCGTGCTCTCCGGCGTCTCCGCGCCGGAGGCGGTCGCCAAGGGCGAGGCCGAACTCGGCTTCACGCAGGTGAGCGAAATCCTGCCGGTCGCGGGCGCCGAGCTCGCCGGCCCGCTGCCGCCGGAGGTGCAGGTGTATACAGTGTTTTCGGGCGCAGTGGGCGCGGGTGCCCGGCAGCCGGCGGCCGCGGAAGCCTTTCTCAAGTTTCTCACCGCGCCCGCCGCGGGCCCGGTGATCCGGGCGAAGGGCATGGAGCGCGGCTGAGCCACGGCGTGGGAAGCGCCAAGTAAATTCATGTCTTCCTCCGCGGAAATCCGCGTCCTCGCGTCGATCGCGCTGAAAGGGATCTACCTCGAGCTCGCGCCGCAGTTCGAAACCGCGAGCCGCTGCAAGCTCGTGACGGAATGGGCGGGCACCGATCCCATCCTGAAGCGCGTGCAGGCAGGCGAGAGCGCCGACCTCGTCGTCGCGCCGGCGAAACTCATCGACACACTGATCGCCTCCGGGAAGATCGCCGGCGGCCGGGTCGACATCGCCCGCTCGGGCGTGGCCGTGGCGGTGAAGAAGGGCGCGCCGCGACCCGACGTTGGCACGAGCGAGGCGCTCAAGCGCGCGCTGCTCGCAGCAAAATCGATCGCGTATTCGAGCGGCCCGAGCGGCGTTTACCTCGCCGGCCTGTTCGAGCGCATGGGCATCGCCGGGGCGCTGCGCACCAGGGTGACGCAGACGCCCCCCGGGACCTTCGTCGGCGAGCTGGTCGCGCGCGGCGAGGCCGAGATCGGCTTCCAGCAGATGGCCGAGCTGCTGCACGTGGGCTCCGGTGTCGACATCGTCGGGCCGCTGCCCGCCGAGATCCAAAGTATCACGGTATTTTCCGGCGGCGTGCATGCCGGCGCGAAGGCGCCGGAGGCAGCGCGCGCGTGGCTCGAGTTTCTTTCCGCGCCGGCGGCTGCGGTAGTGATCCGGAAGAAAGGCATGGAGCCGGGGTAGAAGAACGCTTTTGGCGGCTGCGCTATGATTGCCGGGCCGGAAAGCGGACGCCGATTTGTGCAGCGCCCAATTCTGGAGCGCCGGAAGGGCCAATCGATAAAAATTGCAGGAGGAGAACGTCAATGGCAAAACTCAACATCAACGGCAAGGTCCGCGACGTACGGGTGGAGGCGGATACACCGCTCCTGTGGGTGATCCGCGAGCAGGTCGGCCTCACCGGCACCAAGTACGGCTGCGGCGTCGCGCAGTGCGGCGCGTGCTCGGTGCACATCAACGGCGAAGTGCGGCGCTCGTGCTCGGTCGCGGTGAGCAGCTTGAAGCCCACCGACAGGATCGTCACCATCGAAGGCCTTTCGGCGACGAGTTCGACCCCGGTGCAGAAGGCCTGGGCGGCGCTCGACGTGCCGCAATGCGGCTACTGCCAGTCGGGGCAGATCATGGCGGCCACGGCGCTGCTGAAGAAGAAACCCCAGCCCACCGACGCCGACATAGACGCAGCGATGACCAACATCTGCCGCTGCGGCACTTATCAGCGGATCCGGGCGGCCGTGCACATGGCAGCTGACATGGCGAAGAAGGCCTAGGAGACGATCATGAAGAAGACGAACCCCTGCAGGACCACGAATCTTTCCCGCCGCAAGTTCATCGTCGGCTCCGCCGCAGCGGGCGGCGGCCTCGCGCTCGGCTTCCATCTGCCCTTCGGCATCGGCGAGGCTTCGGCCGCGACCACGGCGGCCGGCACCGAAGTCAACGCCTGGGTCGCGATCCGGCCCGACAGCACCTGCGTGGTGCGCATCGCGCGCTCGGAGATGGGACAGGGCACGCTCACCGGCCTCGCGCAGCTCGTCGCCGAGGAACTCGAGTGCGACTGGAATAAAATCGCCACCGAGCACATCAACCCCGGGCAAAACCTCGCGCGCAAGCGCGTCTGGGGGGACATGGCGACCGGCGGCAGCCGCGGCATCCGCAGCTCGCAGGACTACGTGCGCCGCGGCGGCGCTGCCGCGCGCATGATGCTGCTGCAGGCGGCGGCCGATCAGTGGAAGGTGCCGGTCGGCGAGTTGAGCGTTTCCGAGGGCGTTATCACACACGCCGCCTCCAAGCGACGCACCAGCTACGGCAGGGTCGCCGCGGCCGCGGCGAAACTCACGCCGCCAGACCCGAAGAGCATCCAGCTCAAGGACCCGAAGGAATGGAAGATCGCCGGCAAGCCGATGAAGCGCCTGGACACGGCGAACAAGCTGAACGGCAGCAAGATCTATGCGATCGACCTGAAGATGCCGGGGATGCTAAACGCCGCGGTGAAGGCCAGCCCGGTGCACGGCGGCAAGCTCACGAGCTACGACGATGCCAAGGTGATGGGGATGCCCGGCGTGCTCCGCGTGGTCAAGGTGCACGGCGACGCCGTCGCCGTGGTCGCCGACACGTGGTGGCACGCCAAGACCGCGCTCGAGGCGCTGCCCACCGTCTGGGACGAGGGCGCGGGCGCGACGCAGTCGAGCGCGACCATCGCCGAGCGCCTGAAGGAAGGCCTGACGGCGAACGACGCCTTTGCGGATACGAAAATCGGCGACGCGCCCGCGGCGATCGCCGCCGCGCCGAAAAAGCTCGAGGCGGTGTACGGCACGCCGTTCCTCTCGCACGCCACCATGGAGCCGATGAACTGCACCGCCAAGGTCACCGCGGACCGCGTCGAGGTGTGGACCGCGACGCAGAGCGCCGAAGGCTCGCTCGCGGCGGCGTGCGAGGAAGCCGGACTGCCGCTCGCTGCCGGCGAAGTGCACAAGCTCGACCTGGGCGGCGGCTTCGGGCGACGCGGCGGGACGCAGGACTACACGCGCCAGGCGGTCGCCATCGCCAAGCAGTTCCCGGGCGTCCCGGTGAAGCTCATCTGGAGCCGCGAGGAAGACCAGGCGCACGACTTCTACCGGCCGATCTCGCAGTGCAAGTTGAGCGCGGGGCTGGACGAGAGCGGCAAGCCGGTCGGCCTGCACATCCGCGTGTCCGGGCAGTCGATCAACGCCTGGCTGAATCCGGGCGCGATCAAGGAGGGCAAGGACACGCGCCAGCTGCAGGGCATGTGGCAGGCGCCGGGCGACGCGCAGTTCGGCTACACCCTGCCCAACCTGCAGATCGAGTACGCGATGCGCAATACGCACGTCCCGGTCGGGCCGTGGCGCGGGGTCAACACCAATCAGAACGGTGTCTACCTCGAATGCTTCATCGAGGAGATGGCGCGCGCCGCCGGCAAGGACTCGGTGGAATTCCGTCGCGCCCTCATGGAGAAGCATCCCAAGCACCTCGCGGTGCTCAACGCGGCGGCGGAGAAGGGCGACTGGGGCAAGCCGCTGCCCGCGGGGGTGCATCGCGGCATCGCGCAGTTCATGGGCTACGGCAGCTACTCGGCGGCGACTGCCGAGGTCTCGGTGGGCGCCGACGGCAAGGTCAAGGTGCATCGCATGGTGCTCGCGCTCAACTGCGGCCACGCGGTGAATCCCGGCCAGATCGCCGCGCAGGTCGAGGGCTCGGTCGCCTACGGCCTGTCCGCCGCCTTCTACGGCGAGGTCACGGTCGACAAGGGGCGCATGGTGGAACTCAACTTCGACACCTACCGCATCCTGCGTCTCGCGGAGATGCCGAAGGTCGAGACGGTGATCGTGCCGACCTACGACTTCTGGGGCGGCGTGGGCGAGCCGACCATATGCGTGGTCGCGCCGGCGGTGATGAACGCCGTCTTCGCCGCGACCGGCAAGCCGGTGCGCAGCCTGCCGCTGAAGAATCTCGGGCTGGCGTAGCAAGAGGGGGGATGCGGGATCGCATCCTCCATCCTTTGTAACTCAGACATCCACAAGGAGGAGAAAACCGTGTTCCACAAAAACGCCGTTCCATGCCGCAACAACCCCCGCACGGTCCTGGCAGGCGCCATTGCCGTGCTGTCCCTGGTTTCGTCCGCCCCGGCGCTCGCTGATCACGAGTCGGGCGACGTGCGTCAGCTTCACGACGAGTCGGGCGACGTGCGTCAGCTGCTGCACGTCGTGAAGAAGGCGCGCCTGATCGATCTGTCCCACACCTGGGACAAGTTCTCGCCCATTGCGTCGGTCAACCCGTCTTATTCCTTCGCTCTCGCCGCGACGCATCAGAATACGCGCGGAACGTTCGGCGACGGCGGCCAGCTCTCGTTCACCTCCGAGGTGATGCACTTCAGCGGCCAGCACGGCGCCCCGAGCATCGACGCGATCGGCCACATCGGCCGCGACGGAAAGGTTTTCGGCGGGCTCGACGCCGTGGCGGTCACGAGCAACCCGGACGGGATCGGCACGGGCGGCGTGGGCGCGAACCTCGGCATCGACCAGTTTCCCGCCGACCTGCTGGTCAACCGCGGCATCCTGCTCGACGTGGCGCGGATGGTCCAGGGCAACTCGAGCCCGCTGCCGGCGGATTTCGAGATCACCGGCGCGCACCTGGAGCACGCAGCCAAGCGCCAGCACGTCAAGGTGAAGAAGGGCGACACGGTGTTCATCCGCACCGGCTGGGGACCGCTGTTCAAATCCAACCCGAGTCTCTACGCCGGAGCGTCTTCGCCCGGACCCAGCCTGAACGGCGCCGAATACCTGATCAAGCAGGGCGCGCGCGTGGTCGGGGACGATACCCTGACTTTCGAGATGCGGCCGCCCATCGTGACCTCGCCGACCTTCCAGGTCTTCCCGGTGCATATGCGCCTGATCGCCGACTCCGGCATCTACATCATCGAGAACCTGAACCTCGAGGAGCTGTCGCAAGCGAGAGCGTATGAATTCGCCGTCGTGGTTCCGCCTCTGAGGATACTCGGCGGCACCGGCTCGGCGGTGCGCATTTTCGCTCTGGTGCCGCGGGGCGACTAGGCTCGAGCGGGGAGACGAACCGGCGCGCCCCAGGCGCGGCCGGTTCGGGAGGACTTGACCTTCGAGGGCTCAATAACACACGAAATGAAAAGCCTCAACCAAGTCCTGCTGTGTGCGCTTGCGGCGCTCGGTCTCGCCGCTTCCGGTGTGGCGCAAACTCCGCCTCCGGCCAGGACGATCCTGTTCCAGAACGTCCGCATCTTCGACGGCAAGGGAGCCGGACTCTCCGCACCTTCGCACGTGCTCGTGCGGGGAAACAAGATCGAGAGGATCTCCGCACAGCCGATTCCCGTCGATCGCCGCGCCGACAGCGTGCTCATCGACGGCGGCGGCCGCACGCTCATGCCCGGCCTGATCGACGCCCACACCCACATCATGTTCGCGACCGTGCCGCAAGCGGCCGTGCTCACCAGCGATGTCGCCTTCATCAACGTCGCCGCCGTCAAGGCCGCCAACGACATGCTGATGCGCGGCTTCACCAGCATTCGCGACCTGGGCGGACCGGTATTCGGGCTCAAGCGCGGCATCGACACCGGCCTGGTCCCCGGGCCGCGGATCTGGCCGGCTGGCGCGTTCATCTCGCAGACCGGCGGCCATGGCGACTTCCGGCTGCCAACCGATATCCCGGCGCGGCCGGGCGACTTCACCTACAGCGAGCGCATCGGCGCCGCGGCGATAGCCGACAACGCCGACATGGTGCGGCAGCGGGCGCGGGAACAACTCGCGCTGGGGGCGTCGCAGATCAAGCTCATGGCCGGTGGCGGCGTGGCGTCGAGCTTCGACCCGCTCGATGTGACGCAATACACCGTCCCCGAATTGCGCGCCGCGGTCGAGGCGGCGGAGAACTGGGGCACCTACGCAACGGTGCACGCCTATACGCCGCGCGCCGTGCGGCAGGCGATCGAGGCCGGGGTCAAATGCATCGACCATGGCCAACTGCTCGACGAGCCGACCGCGAAGCTGATGGCTGCGAAGAGCGTGTGGTGGAGCCTGCAGCCGTTCATCGACGACCGACCGTCGGCATATCCCGAAGGCTCGCCGAACCGGATCAAGCAGCTCGAGCTGTTCGGCGGCACCGACAGCGCCTACGCGTTGGCCAGGAAGTTCAAGATCAAGACCGCATGGGGAGCCGACATCCTGTTCAGTCCCGAGAGCGCTGCGAATCAGGGCGCAATGCTTTCCAAGATGGTTCGCTGGTATGCGCCCGCCGAGGTACTGAAGATGGCGACCGCGGACAACGCCGAGTTGCTCGCCCTGTCCGGACCGCGCAGCCCCTATGCGGGCAAGCTGGGCGTCGTGCAGGAAGGCGCTCTGGCGGACCTGCTGCTGGTGGACGGCAACCCGCTGGAAAACATCAAACTCATCGAAGACCCCGCGAAGAACTTCCTCGTCATCATGAAGGACGGGAAAATCTACAAGGACACGCGGAAGTAGGCTTACTTGAATTTTGCCGCCAGCGCGTCCGCGCCACGCGCGAGCACACCAGTGTCCGCCCCCACAGCGACGAACAGCCCCCCGCAGTCGAGCCAACGCCTTGCGTCGGCTTCCACTCCGGTAAGAATGCCCGGGGCCTTGCCGCACTTGCGGATGCGCTTGATGGCCTCGTCAATGACCGGCATCACCTTGGGGTTGTTCGTTTCGCCGGGGTAGCCGAGGGAGGCGTGCAGGTCGGCCGGGCCGATGAAGACGCCGTCGACGCCTTCCACCGCGGCGATCTTCTCGAGGTTGTCCAGGGCCTGCTGGGTCTCGACCTGCACCAGAACGCAGAGTTCCTCGTGCGCGCGCTTCGCGTAGTCCTTGACGCGGCCGAAGCGCGTCGCCCGCGTCGCGCCCGCCACGCCGCGCACGCCCGCCGGCGGGTAGCGCGTGTAGGCGACGGCGTTCTTCGCTTCTTCCGCATTCTGCACGTAGGGGATGAGGATCGACTGCGCGCCGATGTCTAGGTACCGCTTGATCGTCACCATGTCGTTCCAGGGCACGCGCACCACCGGATGCGTGGGGTAGGCTGCGGCGGCCTGCAGCTGCCGCAGCACCGACTCGAGGTCGTTCGGCGAGTGCTCGGTGTCAAGGAGGATCCAATCGAAGCCCGAGCCGGCGACGAGCTCGGTCGCGTAGTGGTGCGAGAGGCTGCACCACAGTCCGATCTGGACTTTGCCCGCCTTGAGGGCGCGTTTGAATGTGTTGGCGGGAAGTTCCACGGCTAGACCTTGTAGCCTTTTTCCCTGAGCGCCTTGTCGACCCAGCCGCGGTCGACCGTGCCGGCGCGGATCTGTTTCATCGAGCCTTCCTCCTTTACCAGGATCGCCTTTGCCGAAGCGAGGATTGCTTCCGCATGCTCCTGGGGAACGGCGACCAGGCCGTCGGCGTCGCCGACGATGATGTCGCCGGGATTCACCGGCATGCCGCCCACGACTATGTGCACGTTGATCTCCCCCGGGCCGTTCTTGTAGGGGCCGCGGTGGGTGACGCCGCTCGCGTAGACGGGAAAACTGCCCTGCCGCAGCTCGGCCGAGTCGCGGATCGCGCCCCAGATCACCATCCCGCCGACGCCGCGCTGCTCGGCGCGCGCCGACATCAGCTCGCCGATCAGCGCGTGATCGTTGAAGCCGCCGCCGTCCACGACGATGACGTCGCCCGGCTCGGCGGTGTCGATCGCCTTGTGGACGAGCAGGTTGTCCCCGGGCGCGGTGCGCACCGTGAACGCCGGGCCGCAGAGTTTCGCGCCGTTGTGCATCGGCCGAAGCTGCGGCCCGCCCGCGTACAGGCGCTCCATGCTGTCGGAGAGGTGCGGCGTGACCATTTTCGCGAGCTCGGCGACGAGCTTCTTGTCCGGGCGCTTGCCGATGGGAAGGATGCGAAAGCCGATGGCAGTCATGAGCGTAGGTCCCTAGACGAACTGCACTGCGATCCCGCCCAGGGGGCCGAAGTCCCCGTGCAAGGTGTCGCCCTTGTTGGCGAATACGACGCGCGTGAACGAGCCGGCGAGAATCAGGTGCCCGGCTTCGAGCGTCACGCCGTTTTTTCCCAGCCGGTTGGCGAGCCACGCCACGCCGAGCGCCGGGTGGCCGAGCACGCCGGCAGCGAGCCCGGTCTCCTCGATCTCGGAGTTGCGGTACATGATGCCCCCGACCCAGCGCAGGTCCATTTCCATCGGCCCGATCGGGCGCCCGCCGACGACGATGCCCGCAGCCGCACCATTGTCGGCGACGGTGTCGAAAATCTTGCGCGGGTTCACGATGCGCGCATCGACGATCTCCATCGCGGGTATCACGTACTCGGTCGCGCGCAGCACCTCGGTAAGCCCCACGCCGGGGCCCTTCAGCGGCTTGCCGAGAATGAAGGCGAGCTCGACTTCGACGCGCGGGACGCAGTAGTTCGCGTGCGGCACTTTCGCTCCGTCGGCGATCATCATGTAGTCGAGGAGATGCCCGTAATCGGGCTCGTTGATCTGCGAGGAGGCCTGCATCGCCTTCGAGGTGAGTCCGACCTTATGACCGATGAGCCTGGCGCCCGCCTTGATCTTGTGCTGCGCGACCGCGGTCGAGATGGCGTAGGAATCCTCGATGGTGATGTGCGGATAGGTGACCGAGAGCTGCACCGCCTGCTTTTTCTCCTTTTCGGCATTGAGCAGGATTTCGACGCATTTCTTGCGTTCGGCTTCGGAGAGCGGCATGGAGATCGTCTTTCCTTTCGGGAATGCGGATTTTACACTGCCGCGGCTCGCCCACTTTCGTGTCAAACCACCTCGAAAAGGCCCGCCGCGCCCATGCCGCCGCCGATGCACATGGTGACGACGACGTGTCTTGCGCCGCGGCGCTTGCCTTCGATAAGCGCGTGCCCGGTGAGGCGCGAGCCGCTCATGCCGTAGGGATGGCCGAGCGCGATCGCACCGCCGTCCACGTTCAGGCGTTCGTTCGGGATGCCGAGCCGGTCGCGGCAGTAGATGACCTGCACCGCAAAGGCCTCGTTGAGTTCCCAGAGGTCGATGTCTTCCATCCTGAGCCCCGCGCGCTGGAGCAGCCGCGGCACGGCGAACACCGGGCCGATGCCCATTTCGTCCGGCTCGCATCCGGCGACCGCGAAGCCGCGGAAGATTCCGAGCGGCTTGAGGTTGCGTTTTTCGGCGAGCTTCGCGTCCATCACCACGCAGGCCGACGCCCCATCGGAGAACTGGCTCGCGTTGCCGGCGGCGATCGTGCCGCCCTCGATCGCGGGTTTGATCTTGGAGACCCCCGCGTAGGTCGTGTCGGGACGGATGCCTTCGTCCTTGGTTACCGAGACCTCTTCGACCCAGCTCTTGCCCGAGTCCTTGTCCGCCTTCTGCATGCGCACCGTGATCGGAAGGATCTCCTCATCGAAACGGCCGGCAGCCTGCGCCGCCGCGGCGCGCTGCTGGCTCTGCACGCCGAACTCGTCCTGGCGCTCGCGAGCGATGCTGTAGCGCGTGGCGACGATTTCGGCCGTCTGCAGCATCGGCATGTAGATCGCCGGCTTGTGCCGCTCGAGCCACTCATCGTGCGCCATGTGCTCGTTCATTTCGTTCTGCACGCAGGAGATCGACTCGACGCCCCCCGCCACGACGACGGGCACTTTGTCCACGATCACGCGCTGCGCGGCCATGGCGATCGTCTGCAGGCCCGAGGAGCAGTAGCGGTTGACGGTCACCCCGGCCGTGGTGACCGGGCAGCCGGCGCGGATCGCTATCTGGCGTGCGATGTTGTGGCCGGTCGCGCCTTCGGGATGGGCGCAGCCGATGATCGCGTCCTCGACCTCGGTCGGATCGACGCCGGCGCGCTCGATGGCGTGCTTCACGGCGTGGCCGCCCAGCTTCGCGCCGTGGGTCATGTTGAATGCGCCGCGCCAGGACTTGCAAAGCGGCGTTCGTGCGGTGGATACGATCACGGCGTCGGTCACGGGAATCCTCCAGGAAAACGGGGTCTGTCCCCGGTTTCCCGTAGGATATCGGAATGGCACCAGGGGAGGTTATGGGCAAGGCTCTTAAGCTCAGCCTGCGCTTCGCGCCGCCCGAGGTTCGGGTCGAGCATCGTGGCGACGGGGCTATCATCCTGCGCTCGCCGCTCGAGCTCGGCGAGCACGCGCGCGCAGTCGGCGAGTGGCTGGTCCGCTGGGCGGACAAGGCGCCCGACCGCGTTTTCCTCGCCGAGCGCAAGGGCGAGGGCTGGAGAAAAATCAGCTACCGCGAGGCGCTGCAGCTCGTGCGCCGCGTCGGGCAGGGGCTGCTCGACCGCGGGCTCGATGCATCGAAGCCCGTCCTCATTCTCTCCGACAACTCGGTCGATCATGCGCTCCTCGCGCTCGGGGCGATGCACGTCGGCGTTCCGGTTGCGCCGGTCTCGCCCGCTTACTCGCTGATGTCCAGGGATTTCGCCAAGCTCAAGGCGATCTTCGAGCTGCTGCGGCCGGGCCTGGTGTGGACCGCCGATCCCCTGAAGTTCGCACCGGCGCTCGCGGCGGTCGGTGCGAGCCCGACGCCGATCGCCGAGCTGCTTGCGAAAGAAACGGGCTCCAGGGTGGACGAGGCCTTCGCCCGCATCGGACCCGACACCGTCGCGAAGATCCTTTTCACTTCCGGTTCCACCGGAATCCCCAAGGGCGTGATCAACACCCAGCGCATGCTCACCGTCAACCAGGAGCAGTACGCGCTCGTGTGGCCCTTCCTCGGCGACCGGCCGCAGGTGCTCGTCGACTGGCTGCCGTGGAACCACACCTTCGGCGGAAACAACAATTTCGGCATGATGCTGAGGAACGGCGGCACGCTCCATATCGACGCCGGCAAGCCCGCGCCCGGCCTGATCGAGACGAGCGCCCGCAACCTCAAGGAGATCCCGCCGACGATCTACTTCAACGTGCCGCGCGGCTTCGACCTGCTCCTGCCCTTCCTGGAAAAGGACGCCGAGCTGCGTCGGAACTTCTTTCGCAAACTCGACCTCATGGTCTACGCGGGCGCGGCGCTGCCGCAGAACCTCTGGGAGCGCATGCAGGAGCTCGCCGTAACCGAGCGCGGTGCGCGGCTCCCGCTCATCTCCGCCTGGGGCTCGACCGAAACGGCGCCGATGGCGACGGGAGTCCATTACGCGGTCGACCGCGCCGGAATCATCGGGCTGCCTGTGCCCGGCTGCGAGCTGAAGCTCGTTCCCGCCGCGGGCAAGCTCGAAGTGCGCGTGAAAGGCCCCAACGTCACGCCTGGCTACTACGGACGCGACGACCTCACGAAGGCCGCGTTCGACGAGGAAGGCTACTACCGCATCGGCGACGCGCTCAAATTCGCCGATCCGGACAAGCCCGAGCTGGGCCTCGCCTTCGACGGCCGCATCGCCGAGGACTTCAAGCTCTCGACGGGCACCTGGGTGCACGTCGGCGCGACGCGCCTGAAGCTGATCGCCGCGGGCGATCCTCTTATCCAGGACGCGGTGATCACCGGGCACGAGAGAAGCGAAGTCGGCGCGCTCGTGTTTCTGAACGCCGCCGCAGTGAAGGCGAAGGGGCTGGACGAATCAGGCGTGCGCAAGCACCTTTGCGCGGCGCTGGGCAGGCTCGCCGCAGAATCCGGCAGCGGCAGCTCGACTCATCCTGTGCGCGTGCTCGTGACGAGTGAGCTGCCTTCGATCGACGCGAACGAGATTACCGACAAGGGTTACATCAATCAGCGGGCCGTCCTCGAGCGGCGCGCGGTGCTGGTCGAAACGCTGCATGCCGATCCGCCAGCCGCCGAAGTCATCGTCGCCACCCGATAAAGGAGTCTATCCATCTGATGATTGCGCCCCGGGTCTAGACCTCGACGACAAAATCGAACGTTCCCTCGCTGGCGCCTTTGATGGCCATCCTCATCTCCAGGTCCGCGCGGTACAGCCCGTCGCGGCGGTTGCCGGGCTCGTCGCGGAAGTACAGCTGCGTGGTGAGGATGCGCCGCCCGGGCGCCTGCACCTTCACGTGTATATGGCGCGCGCGGCCCGGATACTCCGCCGGGACGATGGTCTCGAGGCGGTAGCGTCCCTGCGCGTCTGTGAATTGGTGGCCGCGATAGCGAAAGCCGCGGTTGTCGTAGTCGCCGTCCTCGTCGGCGTGCCAGAAATCGAGCAGGGCATTGGCAACTGGCCTGCATTGAGCCGACAGAACCTGACCGGTCACGATCAGCCTCGGGGCCTTGGTCTGCGGTTCCGCCAGTGAAGTGCGGCGCGGAGTATTCGTCTTGAAGAAGGGCCCCTCGGTCTGCGAGGACGTGAGCTCGCCGCAGGTGAGCGCGCGCGTTTGCGCAAACGCCGGAAGCACGGGGAGCGCGGCGGCTGCGGCAAGGATCCGGCGGCGAATCAGCGAGGTCATCGTTTCATCCTTTGACGCGTAGGGAAGATTACCGGCCGGTTCTTAGTGAATCTCCGGCTCGGGCGTGGGCGCCGTGCCTTCGAGGAAATCGAAATCGCAGCCCTGGTTCGCCTGGCCGATGTGCTGGGAGAACAGGGCGCCGTAACCGCGCTCGAACCTGCGCGCGGGGGCTTTCCACGCGCGCCTGCGCTTCATCATCTCGGCGTCGTCGATCAGGACCTGCAGCCGGCGGCGCGGCACGTCGAGCTCGATCACGTCGCCGGTCTTCACCAATGCAAGCGGACCGCCGACCCAGGACTCGGGCGCGACGTGCAGCACGCAGCAGCCATACGCGGTGCCGCTCATGCGCGCGTCCGATATTCGTACCATGTCGCGCACACCTTGCTGCAATAGTTTTTTCGGGATCGGCACTTCCCACTCGGGCATCCCGGGCGCGCCGATCGGGCCGGCGTTGCGGAGCACGATGACCGAATCCTTGTCCACATCGAGCGCCGGGTCGTCGATGCGCGCCTGCAGGTCGTTGTAGTCCTCGAAGACCACCGCGCGACCCTTGTGCTGCAGCAGGCGCGGCTCGGCGGCCGCGGGCTTGACGATGGCGCCGTCGGGGGCGAGGTTGCCACGCAGCACCGCGAGCCCGCCCGAGGGAATGAGCGCCTTTTCGCGCGGCAGGATTACCTCGGCGTTGTAGATCTTCGCGCCTTGCAGATTTTCACCCAGCGTCTTTCCGCTCACCGTTTTCGCCTCGAGATCGAGCAGGTCGCCGATCGAGGCGAGCAGGGCGCGCAGGCCGCCGGCGTAGTAGAAATCCTCCATGAGGTATTTGCCGGAGGGGCGCAGGTTGGCGATGACCGGGGTTTTTCTCGAGATCGCGTCGAAGCGGTCGAGGTCGAGCGCGATGCCGGCGCGCCGCGCCATGGCGATGAGATGGATGACCGCGTTGGTCGAGCCGCCGCAGGCGAGCACGCAGGTGACGGCGTTGTCGAACGAGGACTGCGTGAGCAGGCTTTTGGGCGTCGCGTCCTCCCACACCATTTCGACGATGCGTTTTCCAGTCGCGGTCGCCATCTGCGCGTGGTGCGAGTCGGCCGCGGGGATCGACGCGGCGCCGGGGAGCGCGAGGCCGAGCGCTTCCGCCGCGGAAGTCATGGTCGATGCCGTCCCCATGGTCATGCAGTGGCCGGGCGAGCGCGCGATGCCTTCCTCGATCTCTTCCCAGTCGTTCTCGGTGATGGTGCCGGCGCGCAACTCGGCCCAGTACTTGCGCGTGTCGCTGCCCGAGCCGAGCACCTGGCCATGCCAGTTGCCGCGCAGCATCGGCCCAGCCGGAAGGTAGATCGTCGGCAGTCCCATCGACAGCGCGCCCATCACCAGTGCCGGCGTGGTCTTGTCGCAGCCGCCCATGAGCACGCAGCCGTCGGCGGGATAGGAACGCAGCAGCTCCTCGGTTTCCATCGCAAGAAAGTTGCGGTACATCATGGTCGAGGGTTTCTGGAACGGCTCGGCGAGCGCGATCGCCGGCATCTCGACCGGGAAGCCGCCCGCCTGCCACACGCCGCGCTTCACTTCCTCGGCGCGCACCCGGAAATGCGCGTGGCAGGGGTTGATGTCGCTCCAGGTGTTGATGATGGCGATCACCGGCTTGCCGGCGTAGTCGCTCCTGGCGTAGCCCATCTGCGCGCTGCGCGAGCGATGGTCGAACGCCTTGCGGTCGCTCGCGCCGTACCAGCGGTGGCTGCGCAGTTCCTCGGGGCGTTTTCTCTTTGGCATGGCGGGAATCAGCGATGCGATTCTAACCGCATTGCGCCGTTTCCACCGCCGACGGTGCGCGCTATCCTTGTCATCCGTTCCGCGGACGAGGTTTCTACCATGCGCGTACAGGTCGCGATCGTCGGTTCCGGGCCCTCAGGCTTGCTTCTGGGCCAGCTGCTGCACCTCGCCGGCATCGAGACGCTCGTTCTCGAGAGCCAGTCGCGGGACTATGTGCTGGGCCGCATCCGAGCCGGCGTGCTCGAACAGGGCACGGTGGATCTGCTCGATCGCGCGAAAGTCAGTGCGCGGCTGCACGCCGAAGGCCTGGTTCACGGCGGTATCGATCTTTGCTTCGACGACGTCCGCCGCCGCATCGATCTGAACGCCCTGAGCGGCAAGAACGTCACCGTCTACGGCCAGACCGAGGTCACCAAGGATCTGATGGACGCCCGCGAAGGCGCCGGCGGAACGACCGTGTACGGTGCGCAGAACGTGAGCGTCCACGATTTCGACACAGCACGGCCGAAGGTGCGGTATCACAAGGACGGCGTCGAGCAAGAGATCGAATGCGACTTCATCGCCGGCTGCGACGGCTTTCACGGCGTATGCCGCCGGAGCGTTCCGGCGCAGGCGCTGACGGTATACGAGCGACTTTATCCGTTCGGATGGCTCGGACTGTTGTCCGACACGCCGCCCGTTTCGGACGAGCTGATCTACGTGCACCACGAGCGCGGTTTCGCGCTGTGCAGCATGCGCTCGCGCACCCGTAGTCGCTACTATCTTCAATGCCCCCTCGACGAAAAGGTGGAAGACTGGGCCGACGAGCTCTTCTGGGACGAGTTGCGCCGCCGGCTCGACCCTGAGACGGCGCAATCCCTCGTCACCGGCGCGTCCCTGGAGAAAAGCATCGCGCCGTTGCGCAGCTTCGTCGCCGAGCCGATGCGCTTCGGTCGGCTTTTCCTCGCCGGCGACGCCGCGCACATCGTTCCGCCGACGGGCGCCAAGGGCCTGAATCTCGCCGCAAGCGACGTGCACTACCTGTCGCACGCCCTGATCGACTACTACGCCAGCGGCGATACCGCGGAGATGGAGGCCTACTCCACGAAGTGTCTGCGGCGCGTCTGGCTGTCCGAGCGATTTTCCTGGTGGATGACTTTGTTACTGCACAAGCTCCCCGACACCGGGCCGTTCGGACAGAAGATCCAACTCGCGGAGCTCGAGTATGTCGCGAGCTCCCACGCCGCCGCCGCGTCCCTCGCGGAAAACTACGTCGGGCTGGCGTTGTGAGCGATCGTTTCGGCCTGCGTCGGGGGTCGGAAGACCGGAATGATCGATTGACAGCCGCGTACGCTGACAGTACGGTTTGCACATCATGCTGAACAAGATCGTGGATACCCTGGAGGCTGCGCTCGCCGACGTGCGCGACGGCTCGACAGTGTTGATCGGGGGCTTCGGCGGCGCGGGCGTCCCGGCGGATCTCGTCGATGCGCTCATCGCGCAAGGTGCGAAGGACCTCACCATCGTCAACAACAATGCCGGCAACGCGGAGTTTGGCGTCGCGGCGCTGCTCAAGGCCGGTCGCGTGCGCAAGATCGTCTGCTCATACCCGCGCCAGACCGATTCTCACGTTTTCGACGCGCTGTATCGCGCCGGGAAGGTCGAACTCGAGCTGGTGCCGCAGGGGACGCTCTCGGAGCGCATGCGCGCGGCGGGAGCCGGCATCGGCGCCTTTTTCACACCGACCGGCTACGGCACGGAACTGGCGAATGGCAAGGAAACGCGGGTCATCGGCGGCCGCGGCTGCGTGCTCGAGCACGCGCTCTCCGGCGACGTGGCACTCATCAAGGCCGAGCGCGGCGACCGCTGGGGCAACCTCACCTACAGAAAGAGCGCGCGCAACTTCGGTCCGACCATGGCGAGCGCCGCGAAGTGCACGATCGCGCAGGTCTACGAGACGGTGGAACTCGGCGGGCTCGACCCGGAGTGCATCGTGACGCCGGGGATTTACGTGACGCGGGTGGTGAAGGTGCGGCGCAGCCCGCAACGCGCCCAGAAGGCGGCATGAGCTACACGAAACTCACCCGCGAGCAGATCGCCCAGCGCATCGCGCTCGACATTCCCGAGGGCGCGTACGTGAATCTGGGCATCGGTATGCCGACGCTGGTCGGGAATTACCTGCCGCGCGACCGCGAGATCCTCCTGCACAGCGAGAACGGCATTCTCGGCATGGGCCCGGCGCCCGCGGCGGGGCAGGCGGACATGGATCTCATCAACGCCGGAAAAGAGCCCGTGACCTTGCTCACCGGAGGCGCGTATTTCCACCACACCGATTCGTTCGCGATGATGCGCGGCGGCCATCTCGACATCTGCGTGATGGGCGCCTTCCAGGTGTCAGCCGACGGCGACCTCGCCAACTGGCACACCGGCGCGAAGGACGCGATCCCCGCGGTGGGCGGCGCGATGGACCTGGCGGTTGGGGCGAAAAACGTCTGGGTGATGATGGAACAACTTACGAAGAACGGCGAGTCGAAGATCGTCGGGCAATGCACCTATCCCCTGACCGGCATCGGCGTGGTCAAGCGCATCTACACCGACCTCGCGGTGATCGAGGTCACCGCGCGCGGCCTCGTGACGGGCCGCCTGGTGCCGGGGCTTTCTTTCGAAGAGCTAAAGCGCCTCACCGGCGTGCCGCTGTTGCCTTCGGGGGATCGGGCGGCAGCTTGATGATGAACGGAATAACTGTCTGCGGCAATGTGTTCGCCGAATCGGCAGCAGAGGGAAAATGCGTTGGCCTATAATCTGGCCGGCATTTTCCACCTTAGTTCAAATCCATAAAGCAAAGGGGTTCAGATGAATTTTTCGAAAATCTCGGCAGCAAGCATTTGCGTCGCGGCGGTCGTGGCGGGAACAGGTATGACATCCATGGTGCAGGCCCAGCAGGGAAACATGACGTTCTTCGTGACCAGCGCGGGCAAAGGCAACGGCGCCGATCTCGGCGGTCTGGAGGGCGCGGATGCGCATTGCGCGGCGCTCGCCAAGGCGGCGGGTGCCAAGGCGACGAACTGGCACGCGTACCTGAGCACGACATTGCCCGGAGGCGACGCGGGCGCAAATGCGCGGGATCGCATCGGCAAGGGCCCGTGGGCGAACGCCAAAGGCGTGGTGGTGGCGAAGAGCGTGGATGACCTGCATTCCGGCCACAACAACCTCAACAAGCAAACCGCTTTGACCGAAAAAGGTGAGATCGTCAGCGGCGGTGGGGATCCCGTGAACACGCACGATATCCTGACGGGATCGGACCCGGCCGGGAATTTCTCGACGGCGGGCGGCGACACCACCTGCGGCAACTGGACCAAGAGCGGCGAAGGCTCTGCGATCGTCGGTCACCATGACCTGCGCGGATTGAAGGACACCCGGCACATGAAGTCCTGGAACTCCTCGCATGGCTCGCGCGGCTGCAGTCAGGACCAGCTAAAAGCGTCGGGCGGCGCCGGCCTTTTCTACTGCTTCGCCGCGAACTGACGCAAGGTCCACTTATTTATTTCGCACAAACCCCTCTTCGGAGGGGTTTCTTTTTTCAACGGGCTTACTGCGCCTTCGCTTTGAGAGCCGCGAGTTCGGCCTCGCTGCGCACGGTCATAACGCCCATCTGGCTCGTGCGGTAGACCGGCACCACCACGAACAGCTTGCCGTCGCGTTCGAGCAGCGCGATGTGGCGGATTTCCGTGCCGCGCACGGGGAGATCGAAGATGCTCCAGATGTTGGTGCCGGGATCGAGCCTGACGATGCGGTCCGCGGTCCACAGGTTGCCCCAGACGTTGTGCTTGCTGTCGACCGCGATGTGATACGCCTGCATCGCGGGATCTGGCAGCGGGACGATCGTCGTCTCGAGGGTCTTGGTGTTGATCTTCGCCCACGACGACCCGTACGAATTGCCCACCCACAAGAGGTCTGCGTTCTTGTCGGTGCCCATGCGGCGCGGACCCTGCGACCACGGCAGGGGGGCGTTGAAGCCCAGGTCGCTGACGCCTTCGTAGAAGGCACGGTCTTCCGCCGACATGCGGTACGTCCTGGCGTCGGGCATCCTGATTTCAGTAGCCTTGCCGGTGGCGACGTCGCCCCGGTAGACGGTATCCATGGCCATCTGCGCCCACCAGCCGTTGCCGTCGCGATCGCCGGCCGCGCCGTAGGTTGCGCCCGAGCCTTTCGGATTGCGCTCGGGAATGCCCGATTTGAATTCCGTGAACTTCTCGGCCACCGGATCGAAGCGCACGGCGCCGCTGGGCGTGGACGCCCAGACCATGCCCTTGCCGTCCACGTCTATCGTGACCGCCCCGCCGACCGGAGCCATGCTTTCCGGAGTCTGGTAAATCGTGATCTTCTCGGTGGCAGTGTCGAGCTTGCCGAGCGCGCGGCGGCCCGGGTTGATGTCGAACCAGAGGTTGCCCGCGCGGTCGCGCGCAAGCCCGTGTGTGGTGGCGGCCAGCCCGTTCTTCGCGTCGGCCTTCAGGTATTTGACCGCGCCCGTTACGGGATCGACCTTGCCGATCGTCACGCCGCGGTTGGGGTTGTTGCTGGTGAAGTAGATCGTGCCGTCGAGGCCCAGCGCGCCGTCGTGCGGCAACTGACCCATTTTCGAAGTGGTGCCGAGGGACCAGTCGGTGCCGTCGTTCGGGTTGTGGCGGGTGCCGATGCCCGCATCGGGATTGAGCGGAAGGTCGTAGAGCGTCCACACCGCGCGCGCTGCTTCGCCGGTGGGCCGCGCACGCGCCACCATCTTCATCGAGGATTCGCCCGGACCGCGCGCGCGCGCGAGGTAGGCGGCAAGCTGCTTCTGGTGGCGGTCCAATATTTGGTTGGGTTTGGCGGTCGATCCCGGATAGACGCCAGTGACCGGCACGACTTTCATCAGGTCGATGATCTTGCTCCAGCCGGCTTCGTCGAAGCGGAATTGCAGCACGTAGCTCGTGGAGTGGCAGCCGGTGCAGTTGTTCATGAAAATCTTCTTCGCGCGGGCGTCCTCGGCGCTTGCCTCGGGTAATGCCGCGACCATCATCTCGCCGGGCAACTGGCGGAAGCGCCGCTCGGGGTCGGTCATCTCCTGCAGCGTGAAATCCGCTCGCCGCGCCGTGGACAGTTCGACGGCGCCTTTGCTGGTTTCAAAGCCGAGTGCCTGTGCCCACACGCGGTACTTGCCCGCGGGCAGGGGCGGAAAAAAATAATTGCCCGCCGTGTCCGTATAGACGCTGGTGCTGATGGTGGAACCCTCCAGCTTGGCGGAGACCGTGACGCCTTCGAGTTTCTGGCCGGAACGCGCCGTGATCGTGCCGCTCAGAATCTGATCGGCAGCGTGGCTGGCCGTCACCGCGAGCAGGGCAATTGCGCATGCGAGGAGGTTCGTTCGAACCGTGTTCATCGGGCTTCTCCTTATTTCTGGGCGTTCGGTGCGGGCGCAGCTGGAACCGGCACCGTTCTCACATAGGCGATGATCGCGTCGATCTCCGCCGGTTTGAGGTAATACTTGAACGCAGGCATGCGGTCGGTGCCGTTGACGATGAACGCGCGCAGGACCTCGTCGTTGCCGAAAGCCGCGGCCTTGTTCAGCATCGGCCCATAGGTCTTGACACCGAGGGACGGTTGCAAGTGGCAGATGCCGCACGACTGCGCGAAGACCTGACGGCCGAGCAGCTGCGTATCGTTGAGATCGCTTCGCTGCGCATAAGCGGCCGGTGCGGCCGCGGCGAGCGCAAGGAGCAGTGTCGAGACTCTGTGTTTCATTCCGTTCTCCCTGCGGCGTTTCTTGTTTCTACCGGCAACCTTGGTGACTATCCCACCGGTGGCGAAGAATTACAACCGGCGCTGTCGACTTGACATCAGCTCGTGGGAGTTCTCCGCCCGGTTGTTGAACCCCCTCTGGCGGCTGCAGGCCGTTTCGATCGTCCGCTTCGGGTCCTATTGCGGCCACTCGCCCGTATTGCCACCGTTATCCGAGGACTATCCTGTGCTACTCGCATGCTATAGTCGAAACATGAAATTCGACAAGGAAAGATACAAGACCGCGAAACCCCTCGCGCGCGTGATCGTTCTCACCGCCGACAAGTTCGAGGATTTCGAGCTCTTCGTTCCGTATTTTCGCCTCATGGAAGCCGGCGTCGCGGTGGATGTCGCGGCGCCCGCGAAAGAGAAAATCACCGGAGAGAACGGCTACATCTTCGAGAATGTCGACCTCACCATCGACGAGGTCGACCCGCAGAAGTACGACCTGCTGTTCATCCCCGGCGGGCATCCCCACGGCGCGCCGACGACGGTACGGAACAACAAGAAGGCACAGGAAATCGCGCGGGTTTTTTTCAAGGACCAGAAACCGGTGGCGGCGATATGCCACGGCCCGTATCTGCTCGTATCCGCGGGCGTCGTCGCCGGACGGCGCCTCACCTCGTTCTGGGGCGACGGTGTTCCCGACGAGATAAAAGCCGCCGGAGGCATCTATCTGAACCAGGACGTGGTCGTCGACGGCAATCTCGTCACCTCACGCTGGCCCATGGACCTTCCCGCATTCATGCAGGAAGTGATGCGGATGCTCGGGAAGTAAGAGAATGGTTCGCTCAGACAGCCTCGACTTCTAAGCCGAGGCGCTCATTCATGTCCGAAGTCGAAACGAAAACGAAATCCTCCGACCCGCGCGTGGCCGCCGCGATCGCGCACTGGGCGCCCCGCTTCGTCTCGAACGGCGTGCTGCTCGCCGATTTCGAGGAAGTCACCGCCGGGATCGAGCGCTGGGAGGACTGGTGCCGCGCCTGGTGCGAGCGCGGCAAGGTCCACGAGGATCTCGGGCGCCAGGCGCTGAAAGAGGGCTACAGGCTGTCAGCGGGCGAGCACCTGGTGCGCGCTTCGATGTATTACCACTTCGCCAAGTTCGTCTTCGTACACGACCAGAAGCAGATGCGCGCGGCGCATACGCGCTCGGTCGATTGCTACAAGGACGCGCTGCCGCTGATGCGTCCCGCCGGCGAGCGGGTCGCGATTCCCTTCGAGGGCAGGACGATGGTCGGCGTGCTGCGCAAGCCGGAGAAGTCCTCGGGACGCGTTCCCGTGCTCATCATGGCGCCCGGGCTCGACTCGACGAAGGAAGAGCTGCACGCCTACGAAGAGCCGTTCCTCGCCCGCGGCATCGCCATCCTCGCGATCGACGGACCGGGGCAGGGCGAGGCGGAATACGACATTCCCATCTGCGGCGACTACGAGCGCGCCGCGCGCGCGGTGTGCGACTGGATCGAAACGCGCGCCGACCTCGACGCGGCGAGAATCGCCATGTGGGGCGTGAGCCTGGGCGGCTACTACGCGCCGCGCGCGACCGCCTACGAAAAGCGCATCAAAGCCTGCATCGCGCTCTCCGGCCCGTTCGAGTGGCACGAGATCTGGAAGGACCTGCCGACGCTTACCCGCGAGGCTTTCCGCGTGCGCAGCCATTGCGCGAGCGAGGCCGAAGCGCTGCAGCACGCGGCGACGCTCTCGATGAAAGCCGCTGCTGCTAAAATCGCGTGCCCGATCTTCATCGTCACCGGGCGGCAGGACCGGCTGGTGCCTGCCTCGCACGCCGAGCGGCTCGCCAAGGCCGTTGCCGGCCCGGTGGAACTCATGATCGTCGAGGACGGCGGGCACAACGCCAACAACCGTCCTTACCGTTATCGGAGCCGGACGGCCGACTGGCTCGCCGGGCAGCTTGGATTGCCCAGGATTTGAAGGCCGAAAAGGAGAAGAGACCATGACTGCAGAAAATCGCTGGACGCTGATCGCCGCACTGACCCTCGTCCCCGCAATCGCCGCCGCCCAGGCGTTTCCCAGCAGGACCATCCACCTCGTGTCCGGCGTCACCCCCGGCAGCGCCTCGGACACGACGGCGCGCATCGTCGCCGAGAAACTGCAGGCGAGTCTCGGCCAGGCGGTGATCGTCGAGAACAAGCTCGGCGCGGGCGGGCTGATCGGCGCCGCGTACGTGGCCAAGGGCGAGCCCGACGGGCACCTCATCAGCATTTACACTTCGGCATTCACCGTCGCACCGCTGCTCTCTCCCGGAGCTCTCGACCCCAAGGAGCTCGCGCCGGTCGCGACGCTGGGAACCGTTCCGACGGTGCTGGTCGTCTCGACCGCCAAGAACTACAAGACCGTCGCCGACCTGGTCGCTGCCGCCAAAGCCAGGCCTGGGGCGATTGTCGGCACCACGGCGGGGATCGGCAGCTCGACGCACATGAACCTGGAGCGCTTTCGCATCTCCGCCGGCATCGACGTGCTGCAACTGCCGATGAAGGGGGCGCCGGATGCGCTCACCGAGGTACTAACCGGGCGCGCCGATTTCTATTTTGCGCTGCCGTTCCAGGTCGGAGGGCAGATCAAGGAGGGCAAGCTGCGCGCGCTGGCGGTAGGCTCGCCCAAGAGGAGCGCGCTGTTTCCCGACGTGCCCACCACCGTCGAGGCGGGCTATCCGAATTCCGACTACAATTTCTGGATCGGCGCGCTGGTCTCCTCCAGGACCCCGCGCGACATCCAGCTGCGGCTGAACAAGGAGTTCAACGCCGCGGTGGGTTCGGCCGAGGTTCGCGGTCGCTTTCTCAAGCTGGGCGTGGATCCCTTGAGCATGTCGCTGCCGGACTTTGAAGCGATGATTGCGAACGAGTTCGATGCAAACGCGAAGCTGATCAAGGCGGCGGGAATCACGAACCAGTAAGCGGAGGCGCGCTTCGAGCGCGCCAACACACTTACGCTGCGCCGGGGCGCATGGCATACTTCGCACCCTGCGCCGCCGTGTCCAGGAAAAGTCCATGGCAAGACCCAAAAAGCCGCTAGAACCGAGGATCGTCCGGGTGGACGACATCGACCCGCACCACAACTGGAAGCGGCCGCTGCAGGCGCCTGGCCATACCCAGGTCGATTTCGAGGAGCGCGTCAACTTCCGGCGGCTGCACGACTACCGCCTTGCGCGGGTGCGAGCCGCGCTCTCGCAGTCGGGCCTGGGCGCGCTGCTCTCGTTCGACCAGCACAACATCCGCTATACCACGAGTACGGTGATCGGCGAGTGGGCGCGCGACAAGTTGACGAGATATTCGCTGCTCACCGGCAACGGCGACCCGTACATCTGGGACTTTGGCAGCGCGGCGAAACATCATCGCCTGCACGCGCCGTGGCTTGCCACCGATCACTGCCGCGCCGGGATGCTGGGCATGCGCGGCGCGACCGGCAGCGATATCACCTACTTTCGCGACGCCGCGAAGGAGATCAAGGCGCTGCTCGACGCCGAGGGCGTGGGCGACATGCCGCTCGGCCTGGACGTGGTCGAGCCGCCGATGCTGTTCGAGCTGCAGAAACTCGGGATCGAAGTGCGCGACGGCCAGCAGGTGATGCTGATGGCGCGCGAGGTGAAGAACATCGACGAGCTGACGCTCCTCAACATGGCCGCGGCCATGGTCGACGGCGTCTACCAGGACATCGCCGAGGCGCTGAAACCCGGCGTCAAGGAATCGGAGATTGTCGCGCTCGCCACCGGGCGCCTGTACGAGATGGGCTCGGATTGCGTCGAGGCGATAAATTCCATTTCCGGGGAGCGCTGCTCGCCGCATCCGCACAATTTCACCGACCGGCTGATCCGGCCGGGCGATCAGGCGTTCTTCGACGTCATCCAGTCGTTCATGGGTTACCGCACCTGCTACTACCGCACCTTCAGCGTCGGACGCGCCACGGCGCCGCAGCGCACCGCCTACCGCAAGGCGCGCGAATGGATGGACCGGGCCATCGAGCTGCTCAAGCCCGGGATGTCGAGCGACAAGATCGCGCGCGCTTTCCCTGAAGCGAAGGAAATCGGATTTTCCAGCGAAATGGAGGCCTTTGGTCTGAACTTCTGCCATGGCCTGGGTCTGGGCCTGCACGAGCGGCCGCTGATTTCGCGGGTCAACTCGCTGAAGGAACCGATCGAACTGAAGATCGGCATGGTGTTCGCCGTCGAGACCTACTGCCCGGCGACCGACGGCATCTCGGCGGCGCGGATCGAGGAGGAAGTCATCCTCACCCCCGACGGGGCTACGATCATTTCGCTCTACCCGGCGGAGGAACTGCCGGTCGCGAACCCCTACTGAAAACCGGGGACAGACCACGTTTTTCCACTGAGCCAGGCGAAACAGGCGAGCCGGGAATAGAGCGTGGCCTGTCCCCGGTTTTGTTGAGAAGGAGACGAACGTCAACATGAGCACGGCTACAACACAGGCGGCGCCCGCGCAGCGCGGCGAGGCGATTTCCGAGGCGACACGGTTGCGCCTCTTTCAACTGCAGGTCGAGATCCGTTACACCGAGAAGCGCGCCTACGACATGTTCCTGCAGAACCTGGTGAAAGGCACTAGCCACCTCGCACTCGGCCAGGAGGCGGTTGCCTCGGGCTTCGCGGCGGCGATGAACAAGGACGACTACACCTTCTGCACCTACCGCGGGCATCACCATACGCTCGCGCGCGGGGCGTCCATGGTGTCCGTACTGGGCGAGTTGATGGGCCGGCAGTGCGGACTCATGAAGGGCAAGGGCGGTTCGATGCACCTCACCAGCGTCGAGCACGGGGTGATGGGCTCGTACGCCATCGTCGGCGCGCACCTGCCGATCGCCGCCGGCGCGGCCTGGTCGGCGCAATACCGCGGCACCAAACAGGTGGCGGTGGCGTTTTTCGGCGACGGCGCGACCAACATCGGCGCGTTCCACGAGGCGCTCAACCTCGCCGCGGTGTGGAAACTGCCGGTGATCTTCTGCTGCGAGAACAACATGTACATGGAATACACGCCGATTTCGAGCGTCACGGCGGTAAAGCACCCGGCCGCGGATCGCGCGGCGAGCTACGGCCTGGAGCGCATCGTCATCGACGGCAACGACGCCGACATCGTATACAGCACTGCGGCCGCGGTGATCGCCCGAGCCCGCTCGGGCGGCGGGCCTTCGTTGATCGAGTGCCTGACATACCGGCACAGCGGCCACTCGCGCGCAGATCCAGCGAAGTACCGGCCCAAGGAGGAAGTCGAGGAATGGATGAAGCGCGACCCGGTCGCGCTGTACCGCGGCCGGCTGCTCGGCATGGGCGTGGCCGAGGCGACGCTCGCGAAGATCGAGTCCGAGGCGATGGCGCGCGTCGAGCAGGCGACGGAAACGGCCAAGGCGTCGCCGACGCCCGCGCTGGAGTCGGCGATGACCGACGTCTGGGCCGACGGAGGCAACGCATGGCGCAACTGACTTATCGCGACGCGGTCGCTGCCGGCATCGCGCAGGAAATGCGGCGCGACGAGCGTGTCGTGCTCTTCGGCGAGGATACGGCCGCCGCCGGCGGCGTTTTCAAGACCACGGTCGGCCTGTTCGAGGAATTCGGCGCGAGGCGCGTCAAGGATACGCCGATCTCCGAGCTCGCCATCCTCGGCGCGGCGATGGGTGCGGCGATGACCGGCCTCAGGCCGGTGGCGGAAATAATGTTCTCAGATTTTCTCGCCTGCTGCTGGGACTACGTCGCCAACGAGATCGCCAAGACCCGCTACATGAGCGACGGGCAGATCACGCTGCCGCTGGTGATCCGCACCGCCAACGGCGCCGGCTCGCGCTTTGGCGCGCAGCACTCTCAGAGCGTGGAGAACTGGGCGATGTCGGTGCCGGGCATCAAGGTCGTTGCGCCGTCGAACGCCGCCGACGCGAAGGGCTTGCTCGCCGCCGCAATACGCGATCCCGACCCGGTCGTGTTCTTCGAGCACAAGAGCCTGCTCGCCAACAAAGGCGAAGTCCCCGACGGCGAGCACGTCGAGCCGCTGGGGAAGGCGAAAATCTTGCGCGAAGGCAAGGACATCACCGTGATCGCGCTTGCCGCCATGGTCCCGCGCTCTCTCAAGGCGGCCGAGGCGCTCGCGGCCGAGCACGGCGTCCAGGCGACGGTGATCGACGTGCGCTCGCTCGTACCGCTCGACACGCGCACGCTGCTTGCCGAATCGGCGCGCACCGGGCGGGTGTTCACGGTGGAAGAAAACCCGCGCCTCTGCGGCTGGGGCGCGGAAGTCGCCTCGATCATCCAGGAGGAGGCATTCGACGCGCTGAAAGGGCCGGTGATCCGGATCACCACCCCGCACGTGCCGCTGCCGGCGGCGGATCAGCTCGAGGACGCGGTGGTACCGTCGATCGCGCGCATCGTCGCCGAAATCAGGCGCGGACTGCAGGCGCGCCGGGCTGCCTGAAACTTGACGGAGAAGAAGCGATGGATGTGATCATGCCTCAGCTCGGCGAAACGGTGACCGAAGGCACCGTCGCCAACTGGTACAAGAAGGTCGGCGACGCGATCAAGGCAGACGAGCCGCTATTCGACGTCGAGACGGACAAAGTGACTACCGAAATCCCGGCGATCACGAGCGGCGTGCTCAAGGCGATCCTGGTCGAGCCCGGTACCACCGTTCCGGTGGGAACGGTGCTGGCGGTGATCGAGCCCACGCCGAAGTGAGACTCAAAGGAGGACGGAAGTGACCGCGGCAAAGGCAGGCACGGCCAAGCTCGGCTGGATAGGCGCCGGGCGCATGGGCTTCGAAATGGCGCGCCGGCTCGCAAGAAGTGGCTGCGACGTCACGGTGTGGAACCGCACGCGCGCCAAGGCCGAGCCGCTCGCAAAGGACGGCGCAAAGATTGCAGATTCGCTGACCGAACTCGCCGACCGGGATATCGTGTTCTGCATGGTGTCGACCTACGACGACGTGAAGGAAGTCATCGCGGGTTCGAAGGGGTTGCTGTCCGGGAGCAAGCGCGCGCCGAAGATGGTGGTTGAATGCTCGTCGATTTCGCTCGAGGGCTCGGCGGATCTGCGCAAGATGCTCGGTGGCTACGGCGTCGAGCTGCTCTCCGCGCCCGTGTCGGGAAACGCCAAGGTCATCAAGGCGGGCAAGCTCACCATCGTTGCGTCGGGTCCCAGATCGGCGTACGACATGGCAGCGCCCTACCTCGCCATGATGGGGCAGGGCTCGTCGTACGTCGGCGAGGGGGAACTTTCCCGGATCGTGAAGATCTGCCATAACGTGATGCTCGGCGTCGTTACCCAGTGCATGGCGGAAATCACGGTCCTCGCGGAAAAGGCCGGAGTGCCGCGTCACGCTTTCCTCGATTTTCTGAACAAGAGCGTGATGGGCTCGACGTTCACGCGCTACAAGGCGCCGGCGTTCGTCAATCTCGATTTCCACGTCACCTTCACGCCGTACCTGCTGCGCAAGGACCTCGATCTCGGGCTCGAAGCGGGCCGCAAGTTCGAGGTGCCCATGCCGCTCGCGTCGATCACCCGCGACCTGATCCAGTCGATGATGGGCAAAGGCATGACCGAAGAGGACTTTTCCATGCTGCTCGTGCAGCAGGCGCAGGCCTCGGGCCTGAAGCTCAAGCCGGAGAACGTGACGGTCGGCGACGGGCTCGCGTAACCATTTTTTTGACAGAGGAGACTGACATGAGACTCATTACAAGAATATTTGCCGCCATCGCGGCGGCGAGCGTCCTGCCGGTGTTCGCGCAGAGCTATCCGAACAAGCCCGTGCACGTGATCATCTCGTTCACCCCGGGCAGCTCTACCGACATCGTCGGGCGCATCGTGATGCAGAAAGTCTCGGAGATCTGGGGGCAGGTCGTGGTGCCGGAGAACCGCTCCGGGGCAGGCGGGTCGATCGGCTCGAACGTGGTGGCGAAGGCCCCCCCCGACGGCTACACGCTGCTCATCAATTCCAACGCCCACGCGGTGAACCCGGCAATCTACGCCAAGCTGCCCTACGAAACGACCAAGGATTTCATCGACGTCGTGCCGCTCGCGATGCAGCCGAACGTGCTCGTCGTCAACGCGGGATCTCGCTACAAGACCGTGATGGACATCGTCAGTGCGGCGAAGGCCAAACCGGGTGCGATCAACTGGGGCCATGCGGGAATCGGCAGCGGCACGCATCTCAACACCGAGAAGTTCGTCGCCGCGGCGAAGATCAACGTCACCCAGGTGCCGTTCAAGGGCACGCCCGAGGTCATCCAGGCAATGCTGAGCGGCTCGGTCGATTGCTACTGGGCACCGATCTCGGCCGCGATTCCGCACATCAAGGGCGGCAGGGTGCGGCCGCTCGCCGTGAGCACTTCCAAACGCAACGGCCAACTGCCCGATGTGCCCACGACCGGCGAAGCCGGGGTATCGGGCGCCGACGCGCCGCTATGGTTCGGCGTCTGGGCGCCGGCCGGCACGCCGGCGAACATCGTCGCCAAGATTTCCGCCGACACGCGCAAAGCGCTCGCCGATCCGACAGTACGTGAGAGGCTCTCCAACCTCGGCAACGACACGATGGACATGTCCCCTGAGGAATTCGCCCGTTACGTGCGCAGCGAGATCGACGAGTACTCCCGCGTCATCAAGGCGGCCGGCATCCCGCCGCAGTAGGGCCTTCCGAGGGAATGTTCAAGACCCGGTCGTGCCTGATAACCGGTGCCGCCGGTAATCTGGGCCGCGCGGTCGCCGCAAAATTCGCAGCCGACGGCGCGACGCTCGTGCTGCTCGGCCGCAGCGTGGAGCAATTGCGGGCCGCGTTCCCGTCGGCGGGCGGCCGTAGCCTGCTCGTCGCGGCGGATCTTCTCGATTCCGCGTCGGTGGCTGCGGCGATCGAGTCGGCGGTGAAACATTGCGGGCGAATCGACATCCTCTGCAACCTCGCCGGCGGATTCCGCATGGGGTCGCCGGTGCACGAGACTTCAGACGCCACCTGGGATCTGATGCTGGATCTGAATGCTAGGTCCGTCGTGAACACGGCGCGTGCGGTGGTTCCCCTGATGCTCGCGGTGGGGTACGGCAAGATCGTCAATGTCGCGGCAATCGCAGGCCTCGCCGGCAGGGAGAACATGGCCGCCTACGGCGCAGGCAAAGCCGCGGTGATGCGGCTAACCGAGAGCATGTCGGCCGAGTTACGCAACAAGGGGATCAACGTCAACTGCGTGCTGCCCAGCATCATCGACACGCCGGAGAATCGCGCTGCAATGCCCGCGGCCGATCCGAGTCGCTGGGTATCACCTGCCGCGCTGGCCGACGTCATCGCGTTTCTCGCCTCTGACTCGGCGCGGGCGATTCACGGGGCCTCGATCCCGGTAAGCGGGTTGGCGTGACGCCCGCGGTGTAGGAAGCGCGGCGAAGCACCGCTGCGGCCTTACGACCTACAATAAGCGCTTTCCCACCGCGATCCGGACGACAATGACAGACGTATTCATCTGCGACGCCATTCGCACGCCTTTCGGCCGCTACGCCGGAGCGCTTTCCTCCATTCGCACCGACGATCTCGCCACCTTGCCGATCAAGGCGTTGATGGAACGCAACCCTGCGGTCGACTGGGGCGCGCTCGACGACGTGATCTACGGTTGCGTGAACCAGGCCGGCGAAGACAACCGGAACGTCGCCCGCATGGCCTTGCTGCTTGCCGGGCTGCCGCAGACGGTTCCAGGTGCGACCGTCAATCGCCTGTGCGGTTCCAGCATGGACGCGGTCGGCACGGCGGCGCGGGCCATCCGCGCCGGCGAGACCCAATTCATGATCGCCGGCGGCGTGGAAAGCATGTCGCGTGCACCATTCGTGATTCCCAAGGCCGACAGCGCATTTTCGCGTACCGCCAAGATCGAGGATACGACGATCGGCTGGCGGATGATCAATCCCCTCATGAAGGCCAAGTACGGGATCGACTCCATGCCGGAGACCGCGGAGAACGTCGCGGAAGAGTTCGGCGTGGCGCGCGCCGACCAGGACGCGTTCGCACTGCGAAGCCAGCAACGCTGGGCGGCGGCGCAGGCACGCGCGTTCTTCCGCAGCGAAATCTCTGCCGTGAGCGTGGCGGGCAGGAAGGGGGCGGCGACGATCGTCGACCGCGACGAGCATCCGCGCCCTGAGGCGACGCTCGAGGCACTCGGAAAGTTGAAGGGAGTCGTCAAGCCCGAAGGCACCGTGACCGCTGGCAATGCCTCCGGGGTAAACGACGGCGCCTGCGCCATCCTTCTCGCATCGGATTCGGCGGTGAAACAGCACAAGCTCCCGGCAAAGGCGCGCGTTCTGGGCATGGCGACCGCGGGCGTTGCTCCGAGAATCATGGGGGTCGGGCCTGCGCCGGCCACCCGCAAGGTGTTGCAGTTGACCGGGCTGAAGCTTTCGCAGATGGACGTGATCGAACTGAACGAGGCCTTCGCCGCGCAAGCACTCGCGGTCACGCGTGACCTGGGACTCCCCGACGACGACTCCCGTGTCAATCCCAACGGAGGCGCGATCGCCATTGGCCACCCGTTGGGCGCCTCGGGAGCGCGTCTGGTGGCCACCGCCATGTATCAGCTGCAGGCGATCAAGGGCCGCTACGCCCTGTGCACCATGTGCATCGGTGTGGGGCAGGGCATCGCGCTGGTGA